>NZ_JAOWHQ010000042.1:0-457695 GCF_030332565.1 Citrobacter sp. Cpo109 | reverse complement strand
TGTAGTGGTTTACTGAATTTGGCCACCTGAACAGAGGTGATATGCTCACCTCAGAACATTACAGGTGCCTCAATGAAAAAAAGAAATTTCAGCGCAGAGTTTAAACGTGAATCCGCTCAACTGGTCCTTGATCAGAACTACACCGTTGCAGCTGCGGCCAGTGCTATGGATGTGGGTCTTTCTACCATGACGCGATGGGTAAAGCAGTTACGGGATGAACGACAGGGCAAAATACCTAAAGCCTCCCCTATAACCCCGGAACAGATTGAAATACGTGAGCTGAAGAAAAAGCTACAACGCATTGAAATGGAAAACGACATATTAAAAAAGGCTACCGCGCTCTTGATGTCAGACTCCCTGAACAATTCTCGTTAATCGGGAAACTCAGAGCGCAGTATCCTGTGGTCACACTCTGCCACGTGTTCGGGGTTCATCGCAGTAGCTACAAATACTGGGAGAAAAGCGCCGAAAAGCCAGACGGCTGGCGAGCTGTGTTACGCAGCCAGGTTCGGGAGCTGCATAACATCAGCCATGGCTCTGCTGGCGCAAGAAGTATCGCCATTATGGCAACCCTGAGAGGCTTCAGAATGGGACGCTGGCTTGCTGGCAGGCTCATGAAAGAACTGGGGCTGGTGAGTTGTCAGCAGCCTACCCACCGGTATAAACGTGTTGGTCATGAACACATCGCTATCCCGAATCGCCTTGAGCGACAGTTCGCAGTGACAGAACCTAACCAGGTGTGGTGCGGCGATGTGACGTACATCTGGACAGGCAAGCGTTGGGCTTACCTTGCAGTTGTTCTCGATCTGTTCGCAAGGAAACCAGTGGGCTGGGCAATGTCATTCTCGCCGGATAGCAAGCTGACCATCAGAGCGCTGGAAATGGCGTGGGAAGCTCGCGGTAAACCAGCCGGAGTGATGTTCCACAGTGACCAGGGTAGCCACTATACAAGCAGGCAGTTCCGGCAGTTACTGTGGCGTTGCCAGATCAGGCAGAGTATGAGCCGACGTGGAAACTGTTGGGACAACAGCCCGATGGAACGCTTCTTCCGTAGTCTGAAAAACGAGTGGGTGCCAGTGACAGGTTATATAAACTTTAGCGATGCTGCTCATGCGATCACAGACTATATCGTCGGGTATTACAGCTCGCTAAGGCCGCATGACTATAACGGTGGGTTGCCCCCAAACGAATCGGAAAACCGATACTGGAAAAACTCTAAAGCCGTGGCCAGTTTTAGTTGACCACTACACTTGAAACGTTCCAAGCCGCTACTCGTGGTGATGGAGAGGCAGCAGTTGAAGTAGCAAATAATATTCTTTTTCATATCAGAAGCGACTCCCTTTAGATCTGTACTCATAATCAGCACGACGGATCATGTCGAGATCTAGAGAGATCTCTCCACTGAGTACATGGCTAAGAAGAAAACGAGTCATACCCGAAAGTGTGATCCCATTTACATAACAGTATTTCTTAATGGCATTAACATCATCAGCAGGGACAGTACAGTTAAATTGTTTTAATGATACAGGCTCAGTCATTTTTCAAACCCTGTGCCATAGTCCATATAGGATCGGCGTACTGTTTAGGGTTAAGGGTCTACAAGGAGGATAATCTGGTAATGAGATCACACCTTACCAAGTAGCAGGTTAAGTTATTCTCATCGTGAGGAAGGGAGTAGAAACACGTCATATGTATCTGTTGCGGCTGATACTAGACATTAAATTTTATGAAATCAATAGGATTATCTAATTTCTAATAACTTTTTGAAATACATAGGATTAGGCAAAAAACACAAATTTGTGTAGTGACGCTTTAGAATCTGTGTATACTGAATGTAAGTTATTGTTGTGGTTAGATTCCTTCAGTCGTAAGGAGACCCTGTATGGCTATGTATAAAAATATGCTGGTCGTCATCGACCCTAACCAGGACGATCAACCAGCATTAAGGCGAGCTGTTTATTTGCATCAACGGATTGGTGGCAAAATTAAAGCCTTTTTGCCGATCTATGACTTTTCCTATGAGATGACTACCCTGCTGTCGCCTGATGAGCGTACGGCAATGCGTCAGGGGGTCATCAGCCAGCGAACTGCATGGATACGTGAACAAGCGAAATACTACATCGAAGCAGGGATCCCTCTGGAGATTAAAGTGGTCTGGCATAACCGACCCTTTGAAGCCATCATCCAGGAAGTCATCAGTGCCAGGCATGATCTGGTCCTCAAGATGGCGCACCAACACGACCGCCTCGAAGCCGTAATATTTACGCCAACCGACTGGCATTTATTGCGTAAATGTCCAAGTCCGGTATGGATGGTGAAAGACCAGCCATGGCCTGAAGGGGGTAAAGCACTGGTTGCCGTAAACCTCGCCAGTGAAGAGGCTTATCACAACGCGCTCAATGAAAAACTGGTCAAGGAGACGCTACAGCTTGCAGAACAGGTTAACCATACCGAAGTACATCTGGTAGGCGCCTACCCTGTCACACCAATCAACATCGCGATTGAACTGCCTGAATTTGATCCCAGCGTTTATAACGACGCAATTCGTGGACAGCACCTGCTGGCCATGAAGGCGCTACGCCAGAAATTCAGTATTGATGAGAAAGTGACGCACGTTGAAAAAGGCTTACCTGAAGAGGTCATTCCTGATTTAGCCGAGCACTTGCAGGCGGGTATTGTGGTATTGGGGACCGTCGGACGTACCGGTATTTCTGCTGCGTTTCTTGGTAATACCGCGGAACAGGTTATCGATCATCTACGCTGTGACCTGCTGGTCATCAAGCCGGATGAATATCAGACACCAGTTGAACTGGACGACGAAGAAGACGATTAACCACACAATGAAATGCCGGATGGCGATATCATCCGGCATTTTAAACGCCTAGTGTTGCTCCTCACCGCCGAGGAAATAGATACCAAGCGGGATAGCCAACAGAATCGTAAACACCATGCTGTAGACACAAATCATTGCAGATTGAATGGCGTACATTGAAGCGGTCCAGTCGGATAGCGGAATGTCATACTGTTCAATAACGCCACCGATCGTCGCTCGCGTCACGACCGACGCTGCGATAATAAACACTCCAAGCAGGCACAACAGAAACTTCCGTCCCTTCGCTGTTTTCAGCTTAGCCATGATCATAGTACTGTCCTTTTGCAGATGAAAACCTTGTTACTTTGCGCTAACAATACCATGACATCAACTGACTGTCTGCTACATAAACCGCATACAGAGTTGACGTCAGCGTTATTTCGCTGAAAATAGCGCTGATTGCATTATTTATCTCTCCTTTTGATTAATGATCTGACCTCCTTAACTGGGTAAAATATCTGGGGATTAGGATGTCAGATGATATTTAGCTAACACGGAGTTGCCAGGAAGAATCATGATCGCTGAACTGTTTATGAATAATGCGTTTAATTTGACGGTAATTCTTAGCTGCTGTGCCGCGCTGGTCCTGATGAGCGTCTGGTATCATCGTGGAGAGCGTCGCTGCAAAGGATTCATATTTCATGCCGCACAATTTTTTGTTTATGCCATTATCATTGGGACGTTTGGCAGCATTGCTAATAACGTTATCGAAAGTTACAGCCTGAAATTTATCTCCCCCAGCGTGGTCGACTTTATCTGCACCTCGTTGATTGCGTTGATCCTGACCATCAAACTTTTTCTGGTGATTAATCAGTTTGAAAAGACGCAGATTAATAAAGGCAGAGATATCACCAGCGCGAGGATCCTGTCGCGTATCATCAAGATTACCATCGTGGTTGCCATCATTTTACTGTATGGCGAACACTTCGGTATGAGCTTATCCGGCCTGTTAACCTTTGGCGGTATTGGCGGTATCGCAGTGGGTATGGCGGGGAAAGATATTCTGAGCAACTTTTTCTCAGGCATTATGCTCTATTTCGACAGACCGTTTAGCATAGGCGATTGGATCCGCTCCCCGGACCGCAATATTGAAGGCACGGTAGCAGAAATTGGCTGGCGAATGACTAAAATAAACACCTTCGACCATCGTCCACTGTATGTGCCAAACTCGATTTTCTCCTCCATCAGCGTAGAAAACCCAGGGCGCATGACCAACCGGCGAATTAAAACGGTGATCGGGTTACGATATGAGGATGCCGATAAAGTCGGTGCCGTTGTCGAGTCGGTTAGAGAAATGCTGCAAAACCATCCAGGAATAGACCAGAAACAAACTCTGTTGGTCTATTTTAATGAATTTGCCGATTCATCGTTGAATATCATGGTGTATTGCTTCACGAAAACCACCGTCTGGAAGGAATGGCTCGCGGTACAGCAAGACGTTTATTTAAAGATTATCACGATAGTCCAGGCAAACGGCGCCGACTTTGCGTTCCCCAGCCAGACGCTGTATATGGATAATCCTGAAACATCGCCATCGACACACTAACAAAAGAAAAGACGCGGAAATCCGCGTCTTTTTTGTACTTATTTCAATGAGGCAATATCAATTACAAAGCGGTATTTCACATCGCTTTTCAACATCCGCTGCCAGGCACGATTAATATCCTGAATATCGATCACCTCGACATCGGCGGTAATACCATGCTGACCGCAAAAATCCATCATCTCCTGCGTTTCGGCAATACCGCCGATAACTGAACCCGCCACAGACCTACGCCCAAGGATCAGGGGAACCGTATTCAGCAACGGATCCAACGCACCAAGATAACCAACCAACACCAGCGTACCGCTTAGCGCCAGGGTTGGGATATAAGGGTTCAGGTCATGAACGTAGGGCACAGTATCGATAATCAGATCAAACTGATTCGCTGTCGCTTTCATCTGTTCACTGTCAGTGGAAAGCACAACGTGACTGGCCCCCAAACGTCTGGCATCAGCTTCTTTGCCCGGTGAACGTGTAAACAGCGTAACTTCCGCGCCCAGCGCATTTGCAAGTTTTATTGCCATATGCCCGAGTCCACCCAGACCGACAACCGCGACTTTACTGCCCTCGCCTACCTGCCAGTGGCGCAGAGGCGACCATGTTGTGATCCCGGCGCAAAGCAGCGGCGCCGCACCGCGTAAATCGATCCCTTCAGGGACCTTCACCACAAACTTTTCGGTAACGACAATTTTGTCAGAATAGCCGCCGAAAGTGGGCAGACCGTCATGACGGTCGATATCGTTATACGTTAGCGTGTTACCTTCTTCGCAATACTGCTCTAGCCCCTGCTCGCAGGCGCTACAGTGTTGGCACGAATCAACCATGCAGCCGACCCCTGCGAGATCGCCCACTTTGAATTTTGTTACCGACTTACCAACATGCACCACGCGGCCAATGATCTCATGCCCTGGTATCATCGGATATTTAGCACCGCCCCAATCGTTGTAGGCGTTGTGAATATCCGAGTGGCATACACCGCTGTATAAAATATCGATAACCACATCATCTTCACGCGGATCGCGACGAACAAAATTATGGGGGACTAAATCTTCTTTCACCGCCAGAGCAGCATAACCCTTCACATTCATGACCATTGAGATCTCCTCAGGGATTAGGTGTTACCAGAACTAGCATAGTTCAGGGCAGCAGGTTGTACTCAGCATCGCTAACCGGTTCCAGCCATTCGTTCGACGCGCCAGGGGCCGGGATTTCCACGGCGATATGAGCAAACCAACTATCACGCGCAGCACCGTGCCAGTGTTTCATTCCCGCCGGAATGTGCACAACATCACCGGTTTTCAGCTCACGTGCCGGTTTATTCCACTCCTGATACCAACCTCTGCTACCGGTCACCAGCAATATCTGTCCGCCCTCATGATGAACATGCCAGAAGTTACGACAACCCGGTTCAAATGCGACATTGCCAATTACCACGCCTTCCATGGAGAGCATGGTCAGATAGCTGTCGCCAGTGAAATACTTCGCATACGCTTCATTTTTCTCTCCACGCGGAAAGACGCTGTTACCATCAAATTGTTCGTTCATAGTCACTCCAGTATGGATAATGTCCGCGGTGTTCATGCCAGACATTCATCAAGAACCGTACGGGCATTTTCCCCAATCCCGGCTCCACAGTGCTGTTCGAGTATCGTAATAAACTCACTGAGTTGCTCAGGGAGGATCCCGATGTTAAGGCATATCGCAAAATGGCTTTTCAGCTGGCTGTTAACGCCGCCCAGAACGGCCAGCGCCGAAACGGTCGCCCATTCACGGTCCTGCCAGTCGAGTACATCTCGCTGAAAAATATCGCCAAACAGATGCGTTTTAAGCCAGACATCAATAGCGGGAGCAAAGTCAAACAGCGGACCGCTTACAGGCTGTCCAACCAGTTGTGTCTGAGTTAGGCTCCCAGCCTGAACACTGTTCCAGTCTGCAGGTGGCGGCGTGGCCGTTCTACCTTCGTCGTCTGAAAGCCCTTTTTCGCTTCGACTTTTCACCACCGACATAAAGCAGGACAGACCGTTCAGGCTGCGAGGGAAACCGCAGTATGCGTAGAGCTGTAGCAGGATCTCTTTTACTTCACTGAGCGTGAGTCCCGCATCCAGTCCGGCGTTGAGCGCGACGTCCAACTTTTCCATCTGTCCTGTGGCAGTGAATGCCGCAATGGGGATGACTGCCTGTTGTCTGGCATCCAGTTGGTATTGCATATTCGACTCTCCAAAACGGTGGCAACATTGCACCACCGGGGGCTGAAAACAGTAAAATTATAGAGACTCGACGTGTCGGTGATTAGAGAGGAAAAGAAGGACAAACTTATGAGCTGTGCTCATCAATAATCAGTAGCAGGTACTCTTTATTTGCAGGTAGCTGATTGAAGACTTACGCCACAATCTCGATTAAATTGCCGTCAGGATCTTTTATCACCGCTTCGTAATAACCATCGCCAGTAGTACGCGGACCTGAGACTAATATCCCCTGTTCCTGCGCTTGCATTGCAATGGCATCAACATTTTCATTGCCGCCAACAGAAATGGCGAGGTGTACCCATCCGCAACGATTATTGTCAGGTTGCTGCCCGATAAGACCCGGTTTGGTCATTAACTCAATCGCAATTTCCTCGCCAATTTTGACAAAATAAGATTCAAACCCAGGATTGGTTTTACTGCGGTATTTCTCGTTGATCTTGCCGTCAAAAAACGATACCCAGAAGCGAGCTTGCTGCTCGAGATCCTGTGTCCATAACGCCATATGCGCAATCTTCATAGTGAACCTCTTCCCATTGTATCCAGAATAGTACGGCCCCTGTAAGGGATGTTGACATCGTTAATCATAATGCACGATCATGCACTCTATTGCTCGATGTTTATTTCACCTGGAGTATCTATGCTCGATTACGCCGCATTCCCGGAACAGCGTCAGGCGCTTATCTTTCAGATCCTGCAAGAAAACGGCAGGGTCATTTGTTCTGAACTCGCTAACCGATTAGGCGTTTCTGAACACACAATTCGTCGTGATTTGCATGAATTGAGCAAAGATGGCGTGTGTAAAAAAGTTTATGGTGGCGCGGTCATTACACTCCCTGAATCCGAAGACATCGACGTGCGCAAGAGTATTAATGTAGCCAAAAAGAGCAACATCGCGCAGAGATGTGCCAGGCTGGTCAAATCTGGAAGCTGTATTTTTATCGACACGGGTAGCACCAATCTGGCAATGGCAGAAGCTCTGCCCGCCGAACTGGCGTTAACCGTGGTGACAAATTCGCCGGAGATTGCCGCCGTTTTGCTAAAAAAACCGCTGTTTGAAGTCATTATGCTGGGTGGCGTGGTGCAGAGATCTTCAGGTGGGTGCGTGGGAGCTTCCGCCATCGCACAAGTGCAGGACATTTTATTCGATCAGGGATTTATTGGCGGCTGCGCGATGTCGCCTGAATCCGGCTTAACGGGATTTGATTATGCGGATTGTGAGTTCAAAAAAGCGGTGATAAAACAATGTAATGAAACCATCGTCGCGCTAACGGCTGAAAAAATCCCAGCCGTCGCCCGATATGTCGTGACCGAAAGCAGCAATATCGATGTGATTGTTGTAGAGGACAACATCAGCAAAGAGTACGCCACAGCGTTCCAGGCACATGACATTCGAATTTATACCGTCTAACCGCGGTAGGCTCGCTGAAAATTTACTGTGCTAAACGTCGCTCCTGGCGTCAGCGCGGTGATCGCTGACAGATAATCCAGACGGATTTTTTGCTGATTTTCAGATTGCTCCACTACCAGAAATTCTTCTTTTTCCACTGTGGTACACGTCGTCAGCGCTTTAGCATCAAAACATGTGCCATCTGTTAGTTCAATGTGCAACCAATAGTGGTACATGCAGGCGATTTCCAGATAATCATGAAGATCGCAATCTATCGGGTGATACTCTTCGGTCGTTTTCATCACGCTATCTTCCCCAACGTCTTGTATATTCGGGAAATCGCCAACGCAACTTCCCGAACTTTCCAGCTATTTCAACGCTTCAATGGGAGCGCCGAAATTAATATGCAGCACATTGCCGTCAATCACCAGCGCCGGAACAGATTTCACGCCAGCCACTTCAGCCTCAGCAACCCGAACAGGTTGCTCTCCCAGATGAACCACATCGATTTCAACATCCGCAGACAAATGCTGCAGAAGTGTCTGTTCTGCGGAAACACAAACCGGGCAACCTGCATGATAGAAACGAGCTTTAGTCATGATACATCTCCTTTAAATTATAGTATCGATTCGATACTATAATTCATGCTACGCTGCTTTTATCCTTTGTCAATATAGTTTTTAATCGATACTATATGCCGAGGAGGATTTGTTATGCCCGACATGTCACTTTTCGACGTACTTGACCGGCTGTCCAGCCTGACAAGGATGTGGTTTCGCCAGCACCCTTTACTGGCGGATCTCCAGCCAGTACAACTTAGCGCGTTAATGTATCTGGCCCGTTGCAACCGTTATTCCAATACGCCGCTTGGCGTGACAGACTACCTTGGTCTCACCAAAGGTACCGTGTCGCAATCGCTGAAGCTTTTGGAAAACAAAGGGTTGATTGTTCGCAAGCCGGATGACCGTGATAAACGTAGCGTCCATCTACACTTAAGTGAGTCGGCCAATACCTTACTTGAAGCCCTGCTGCCCCCCACGTTTTTAGTAGAGGGTGAATCGGCAATGGGTGAACGGGCGATCGTGCTCAGAGAGCTGCTGTTAGAACTGTTACGTGGGATCCAGAGGACCAACAATGTGCCTGGCTTTGGTCTTTGCCATAGCTGTCGGTTCCACCAAAAAATTGATGGTCAGGGATTTTGTAATCTGACGAAAGAGAGATTGAGTGAAGAAGATTCATTGCTGATTTGCCGGGAGCATCAGCCGCCGGAAACATAAAATGGCTGATGCAAAATCACACCAGCCATTATCTCTGTTAGTGCTTAACGATATACATTGTGCGGCTATAGGCCACATCTTCAGGGTTAGTAATCGGATATCCTTTCAACCACGGTTTAATTAAACGCCCGTTGGTATACTGATAAATCGGCGCAATAGGTGCCTGTTCCATCAGAATTTTCTCCGCGGCGTTATAATCGGCATTGCGCGCTTTCTCTGTATTCTCCAGAGTTGCCTGGGTCAACACTTTGTCGTACGCCGGATCATTAAAGCGGGAGATATTGCCCGTATGGGTCGATGTTAATAGCGACAAGAACGTAGAAGGCTCATTGTAGTCACCCACCCATGAGGCGCGGATCACATCAAAATTACCGGTATTACGGCTGTCGATATACGTTTTCCATTCCTGGTTCTGCAGTTTTACGTCAACACCGAGGTTCTTCTTCCACATAGAAGCCACTGCGATAGCAATCTTCTGATGATTTTCTGAGGTGTTGTACAGCAGCGTCAGTTTAAGCGGTTTTTGCGGGCCATAGCCCGCCGCGCGCAGCAGCGTTTTCGCCTGCGCGTTCAGCTCTTCCTGACTCATTTGCTCAAACGGTGAAGGTTCCGGCACAAATCCTGCCGTTACATCCGGCGTAAAATGCCATGCTGGTTTCTCACCGGTACCCAAAACTTTCTCCGCCATCAGACGACGATCGATAGTCATGCTGAGCGCCAGGCGCACGCGTGAGTCGGCAGTCGGTCCCTTCTGGGTATTGAAGGCATAATAATAAGTACCAAGCTGCGGCGGGGTGTAAACCTGACCCGGGATATCCTTCAACAGTTTCTGGTACATATTTTTCGGGAAGGACTCGGTAATATCAATATCACCAGCAAGATAGCGCTTGGTCGCAGCTGATTCCTGGTTGATCGGCAGGAAGGTGACTTTTTGCAGCACTGTTTTGGCGTTGTCCCAATAATGCGTGTTCGGCACCACTTCCAGTTTTTCGTTTACGACGCGATCTTTGAGCACATAGGCGCCGTTACCAATCAGATTGCCTGGTTTGGTCCACTCTTTGCCGCTCTCAACGTTGGCTTTTTGTACCGGATAGAATGCAAAACTCGCCGTCAGATTGGCAAACCAGGGCAGCGGTTTATCCAGTTGAACTTTCAATGTCCGTGCATCGACAGCACTAACGCCAAGTTTATCAGGTGTGGCTTTGCCATCGATAATAGCCTGAGCATTATTAATACCCGCCAGCGCAGCAAACCAGGCAAACGGCGACAGCGTTTTTGGATCAACCAGACGCTGCCAGCTATAGACAAAATCCTGCGCCGTTACTGGCGTACCATCCGCCCATCGCGCATTGTCGCGCAGCGTAAACGTCCAGATGCGGTTATCGTTACTCTTCCACTGGGTAGCGACGCCAGGCACGATCTCACCCTTCTCATTCTGGTTGACCAGCCCTTCAAATAGATCACGAATCACCTGTATTTCAGGCAGCCCAACGGCTTTTGCCGGATCAAGCGACGCCGGTTCGTCTTTTATATGACGCACCAGTTCTTGTTTCTCTGCCAGTACCGTTCCGCTGGGAACATCAGCAGCCCAGGATAAAGAAATGCTGCTAACCAACAACGCACAACAGGTTACTGAAACAGAATGCTGCATAAGGTACCCTCAATTCCGGCTACTAAGTGAATGTGTAATTATTTGTATCGCCAGCAGGAAATGCAATTAACTTCCGACAAGAAAGTGATATTACACCTGAAAAGATAAGTGTGTGAAAACGATTTGATTATCCATACATTTTGCACAACACTGCGAGTAACAATCCAAGCATTCAGAGATGACTATGACCGTTACCCGTCCCCGTGCCGAGCGCGGCGCATTCCCACCTGGAACCGAACATTACGGACGCTCCTTGTTAGGCGCACCGCTAATCTGGTTCCCTGCACTGGCAGCCGATCGTGAAAGCGGCCTGATACTGGCGGGAACGCACGGCGACGAAAACTCCTCGGTCGTTACCCTTTCCTGCGCATTGCGTACGCTTAACCCTTCCCTGCGTCGCCACCATGTGGTGCTGGCCGTAAACCCTGACGGTTGCCAGCTTGGGCTGCGCGCAAATGCGAACGGCGTCGATCTGAACCGTAATTTTCCCGCCGCAAACTGGAGAGCGGGCGAAACGGTGTATCGCTGGAACAGTAGTGCAGAAGAGCGTGATGTGGTGTTGTTGACCGGCGAAAGTCCGGGTTCGGAACCAGAAACCCAGGCGTTGTGTCAGCTTATTCACCGAATTCATCCCGCCTGGGTAGTCTCTTTCCACGATCCACTGGCCTGTATTGAAGATCCCAGAAGCAGCGAGCTGGGTTCGTGGCTGGCACAGTCGTTTGAATTGCCTCTGGTCACCAGCGTAGGTTATGAAACGCCCGGCTCTTTTGGGAGCTGGTGCGCAGATCTGAATTTACACTGCATAACCGCCGAATTTCCGCCCATTTCATCGGATGAAGCGAGCGAAAAATACCTGCTGGCCATGTCCAATCTGCTGCGCTGGCACCCTAGAGATGGAGCTGCCCGGTCGTAAAATGCAGGGCTGGCTCCGCATCGCTGGCCAGCCAGGTCGGGCCATCAAGATCGGCAAAGTTAACCTGCGGCGTAAGCGGCAACGCCGCACCGATCGCCCGGGAGGTACACAGCATGCAGCCCAGCATCAGCGCAAATCCCTGCTCGCGGGCTTCCGTTGCCAGCGCCAGTGCTTCCGTCAGACCGCCTGTTTTGTCCAGTTTGATATTGACCATTTCATAGCGTCCGTGCAGCGCTTTCAGGCTACTGCGAGTGTGGCAACTTTCATCTGCGCAGATGGGCAGCGGATGCACAAAATTCTCCAGCGCGGCATCATCCTGAGCCGGCAGCGGCTGCTCCAGCATCTCCACCCCTAGATCAGCCAACAGCTGACAGCGTGCCGCAAGGCCTTCTGCCCGCCAGGATTCGTTGGCGTCGACAATAATCGTGGCGTCAGGAACAGCCGCACGAATGGCAACCATCCGCTCACTAATCAAGCGAGCATCCAGTTTAACTTTCAGCAGTCTCGCACCATTTCCCCACAGCGCAGCCGCGCTCGCGGCCATTTGTTCCGGCGAGCCAATCACCACGGTTTGCGCCGTCGTCACCACTTCCGCCAGTTCACTTCCCACCAATTCCGCCAGCGACGTCTGCTGTTGACGCGCACTCAGATCCCACAACGCACAATCTACGGCATTTCGCGCAGCCCCTCCTGGCAGCAGCTTTTGCAGCTCTTCACGCGTCAGTCCGTTTTCCAGTTGTGGCGCAATGCTCATAATTTGCGCCAGGACAGAGGCATCGCTTTCACCGTAGCGCGGGTACGGTGTGCACTCGCCAATACCTGTGACGCCATTTTCTGTCAATTCGACGACAACCACATGCGCTTCGGTCCTGCTCCCACGGGCGATGACAAAGGGAGTGTGCAGCGGCCAGGCTTCCTCATATACCTTAACTGTTCTCATTTGTTTTCCTTAATGCAGTCCCTGAAGCGGATATCCGCAAATAGCGTTTGCCGTGTTAACTGTTGATGGCATAAACTAGCCTCGACGTTAACTATATGTAAACAGGAAGATAACCATGTCACAAACCGTTCATTTCCAGGGCAACCCGGTTGCAGTTGCCGGCTCCATTCCTCAGGCTGGAAGCAAAGCTCAGGCTTTTACCCTTGTGGCTAAAGACCTGTCTGACGTTACGCTGGGCCAGTTTGCAGGCAAGCGCAAAGTGCTGAATATTTTCCCAAGCATCGATACTGGCGTTTGCGCGGCATCGGTACGTAAGTTTAACCAACTGGCGACAGAAATCGACAATACCGTCGTACTGTGTATTTCGGCCGACCTGCCATTCGCCCACTCTCGTTTTTGCGGCGCGGAAGGTCTGAGCAACGTTATCACGCTGTCCACCCTGCGCAACGCAGAATTCCTGAAAAACTACGGTGTTGAAATCGCTGAAGGCCCGCTGAAAGGTCTGGCCGCACGTGCCGTAGTTGTTATCGATGAAAATGACAACGTCGTCTTCAGCCAACTGGTCAATGAAATCACCAACGAACCAGACTACACAGCGGCGCTGGACGTACTGAAAGCGTAAGCTGCGTTTGCATACAAAAATGCCTCCACATGGAGGCATTTTCATTTACGGCATTACTCTTCGCTTTTTTTCTGTTGGCTCAGGCCGTACTCGCGCAATTTATTGGCAATCGCGGTATGCGAAACGCCGAGGCGCTTGGCCAGCTTGCGCGTGCTGGGATAATTCATATACAGCTGCGTCAGCACGGAGCGTTCAAAGCGGCTGGTAATTTCATCCAGCGACCCTTCCATTACCTCTTCTCCGACCGCAACCGTTGCCGCATCATAATCCGGCAGCAAAATATCCTGTGGCCGCAGTTCATAGCCTTCAAGCTGGGTCAGCGCCCGGTAGATAGCATTTTTAAGCTGACGCACGTTGCCCGGCCAACCGTAACGGGTTAACACCGTGCTGAGATCGGCGGACAGCTTCGGACGCGGCACGCCCTGCTCATCGGCAAAACGCGCCACGAACAGTTCGGTGAGCGGCATAATATCTTGTGGGCAATCGCGCAGCGGCGGCAGGTTTAACGTCAGTACATTCAGACGATAATAGAGGTCTTCACGGAAAAGTCCTTTCTGCACCAGCTCCACAAGGTTCTTTTGCGTGGCGCAAATCACACGGACATCAACATGAACTTCGTGATCTTCTCCCACGCGACGGAACGTACCGTCATTGAGAAAACGCAGCAATTTGGTCTGCATACGCGGCGACATTTCGCCAATTTCATCTAACAGAACCGAACCGCCATTCGCCTGCTCAAAGAACCCTTTTTTACCTTCCGGCGCATGGCCAAACAGCTCGCTTTCAACCGCATCTTCAGGGATTGACGCACAGTTCAGCGCCAGATACGGTTTCGACGCACGCGGGCTTGCCAGATGGCAGGCATGAGCAAAGAGATCTTTGCCGGTGCCGGTATTACCAGTAATCAGTAGCGGCGCGCTCAGCGTCGCCAGCTTGCGCGCTTGCTCTACGACGTGTTTCATTTTGGTGCTGACGGCAATAATCTGGCTAAACGCACTGAGATCCTGCGTTGTCATATTTTGCAGCTGACGTCCCATTCGGATGGTGGAGCGCAACATCACCACCGCGCCGGTCAACATCTGCTCCTGATTTTCGCCCTGCAAATGGACGGGCGTAATTTCCATCAGGAAATTCTGCCCGTTAATCACGACATGTTCGCTATGGGAATCCTGCGGATTGCTTTCCAGCCAGCGCTGGAAGTTAAACCCATTGATTAACTGGGCTGCGGTATGGTTGCGCATCCGCTCCTGGGTGTGCGCAAAAAGTTGACAGCTCGCAGGGTTCGCCATCTCGACTTTGCTTTTCATATCAAGAGAAAGGACCGGCTCTGGCAACGCTTCAAGCAGCGCACTTAGTGCCAGATGTTCACGTTCGGAAGGCATCCATGGCACGGTACGCACATCCGTAACCCCTGAAATACGGCGAATTTCAGCCATCAGGCTGCTGAAGTTGGTGAACTCCAGCTCCGCAAAATTAAGGTAAATCCGCCCGATGGGGTCAATTTCGATGCCGCGTAAATCAATGCTTCTCAGCACCAGTAAATCGAGCAATTCGCGGGTCAGACCAAGACGGTCTTCACAAAAGACTTCCAAACGCATAGGAACCTTCATCAGGACAAGGGATTATGTAGTAAATGATAAGACAGTATTTGGTTCGCAGGAAGAACTCTGTCAACAAATATTGACAGCGCGCTGGAAAATTGGGCGCCGGGGCGTAAAGTTATACGATCGGCGCCTGTTTTTTAGCTAACTTTCGCGCGGAGATTTGTTTTTTTGTAAGGTCTCTTTCACCTGACCAATCAGTTGACGGCGAAAATCGCCCAGTCGTGGCTTATCATCATCGATCCACGGCAGCGGTCGGCAAAGTTCCATAGCTTTAATGCCCAGACGCGCCGTTAACAACCCCGCGCCAATGCCCTGTGCGGCACGCGTTGATAAGCGGGCGGCTAAATCCTGCGACATCCAGTCCATCCCTACTTCCCGCACCAGCTCACTGGCCCCGGCAAAAGCGATATTCAGCAGCACCAGGCGGAACAGACGCAGACGGCTGTAATAACCAAGTTCAATGCCATACAGCGATGCAATGCGATTAATCAGCCGTAGATTTCGCCAGGCGATAAACGCCATATCCACCAGCGCCAATGGGCTGACGGCAATCATCAGCGTGGACTCTGCCGCAGAACGGCTAATCTCACGCCGGGCTTGCGCATCCAGTACCGGCTGCACAAGATGGGCATACAGACTGACCACCTCGCGATCGTTCTGCGTTTCATGAATTGAGGCATACCAACGCTGCAATGCTGGATGCGACTGATCGATACCCGCCTGCTGCGCCAGTTTTTCACAAAATGCACGACCTTTTCCGGTTCCATGGCTGTGGAGCAAGTCTCGCGCTTCATCACGTTCGTGCGCGCGCTGACGCAATCGCCACAATCTGCGCCACTCGGTCGCCACCGATCCGACACCTGCGCCGATAATCAATGCGCCTGCGGCACATCCTCCCAGCGCGACCCAGTCCTGAGTCTGCCAGGCGTTCATGGTCCACTGCACACCCTGAGCAACAACGCTCACGCCAAACAGCGCCAGCCCGCCCATCACCATCTTGCGCCACAGACTGCGTTTGGGGCGTAAGGCCGCATCAATGACGGCCTCCGCCTGACCTTCGTCTTCCAGGGGTTCATCCACTTTCGCCGGAGAAAAAGTCTGCGCCTCCGTTTCGTTGAACATTTGTTGTGCTTTAAACGCCGTGTTTTGTTCCACGTCCAGCGGACCTGAGAAATCGATACGCGGTTTTAACGGCTCGCTCATCGCAATTTATCTCCTATTAAAAACTCCAGCGCGGCATCGAGGCGGATATGTGGTAAGGGTTTATCGACATCCATAACCTGCGGGCGAAACGCCTCAAACTGAAAGCCCTGGCTGTCCCAAAATGCCTGCCCAGGTAAACGCGCGGGCACTTCCCCCGGATAGACTGTCAGCGGTTCGCCATCGCTCAGACGATTACCACGCAACGCCGGGATCTTTTCACCTTTCACATCGATCAAGCCGCTGGTGGTTGCCTGCACAGATGCCAGCCCCAGACAATCCATGCTGATACCTTCGAACGCAGCGTTTTGCCATGCGTCCTGGATCAGCTGCTGCAATAACGACACCATATTGGCGTGCTGATCCACCGTGACGTGGTCGGCTTTGGTGGCGGCAAACAGCAGCTTGTCGATCACTGGAGAAAATAGCCGACGAAACAGCGTACGCTGCCCGTAATGGAAGCTTTGCATCAACTGAGTAAGCGCCAGGCGCATGTCGTTGAACGCCTGTGGCCCGCTGTTGAGCGGCTGCAGGCAATCGACCAGCACAATCTGGCGGTCAAAGCGCAGGAAGTGATTCTTATAAAACCCTTTGACGACCTTTTCGCAGTAATAATTGAATCTTTCGCGCAACATGCCCGCGTTGGTGTGTTTGTCAGCCTGCGCCAGCTTTGATTCCCCCCAGGCATCGACATCCGGCCACGGGAAGAATTGCAGCGCAGGCGCGCCCGCCATATCCCCGGGCAGGACAAAACGGCCCGGTTGAATAAAATGTAGGCCCTGCTGTTTACACTGATGCAGATACTCCGTCCAGGCGGCAGCAATTTCCGCCAGACGGTTTTCATCAGCAGGCGCCAACGGATCCAGCCCCTGGCATAACTGCCGCCATTTTGCCGACCATTCGCCCCGCTGCCCCTGCAATAATCCGGTCATTTGCCGCGACCAGCTCAGATAATCCTGGGCAAGCATCGGTAAATCGAGCAGCCACTCCCCCGGATAATCGACGATCTCCAGGTACAGCGTGGAGGTGTCTTTAAAGTGGCGCAGTAAAGAGTCATTGGATTTATAGCGTAGCGCCAGACGTATTTCACTCACGCCGCGCGTAGGGGTCGGCCAGGTCGGCGGAGAGCCGTACAGCTGAGCCAGTCCCTCATCATAGGTAAAGCGCGGAATGCCAAAATCGCGTTGAGGAACCCGTTTCACGCCGAGCAAACGCTCTTCGCGCACGCAGCTGAGCAACGGCAGACGTGCACCGGCATGAATATTGAGTAACTGATTTACCATCGCGGTGATAAACGCCGTCTTACCGCTGCGGCTAAGTCCGGTGACAGCCAGGCGTAAATGCCGGTCTACCCCGCGATTAACCAGCGAATTGAGTTCATTTTTAAGTCGCTTCATCGCCATCCCGTTTTGCTGAAGGAACCGAAGAAATTATAACAAACAGGAAGTAAAGATAGGGGTCAATTCTTACTTATCAACTACCTGGGCGGTTCCTGGCGGCATTATTCTTACCGCCAAGAGCAGAAGAACTGCGTACGGCTTATTTATTCTCTACTTTAGGAAGCGAGATCTGGTTGATGCCACCTTCATTCGTCACCTGCGTATAGCCCATTTCAGTCAACATATCCTTCGCTTGTCCCGATTGACGCCCGGAGTTGCAGTACAGCTTCACAGTGTCGTTCTTATCAGGAACTTCAGCTGCAATACGTGCCTTCATCTCTTTTAACGGAATATTGACGGCCCCCTGAATATGCTGCTGTTGATACTGTTCAGGAATGCGAACATCGATCCAATGTTCCGCAGCATAAACCGGCATGCCGATGACCAGAGCCAACGCTAATACACCTTTTTTCAACATAATATCTTCCTGACTGATAGTTGGATTTACCTCTACACTATACGCCAGTTCTTAAGAAAATATTGCGACCGCATTATCACCGTCTGCAGGCGCGGACGATTGTCACTCAGGTTACCCATGCTGCAGTTAGCCTGTTGATTTTTCTACCCGCATTTGACGTTCCTTCCCAACAATTAGGTGAGCCAATCTGTAATTTATTATTTAATCTGATTGCAGGTGAGAAAGGATTACAGAATATCACTATAGGAACACAAATATTGCTGACCGACTTCCTGATATAAAACCTGGGTATTAATGCCCTGCGAAATAGATTTTTTAGTTCACCTTCAATACCCGTGGTAACGACCCAAAAGAATTTTGACAGCCCCAAAATTATATTTGTGAGCTGCCGCAAATTAACTGAGGGAATGTTGATTAATTGTTGCTTGCTTTTGCTGATTCAAATATCAGGGTTGATTACCTGAATAACGTTTCGACAATTTTGCCGCAGCCCGACTCAACACCGGTTCCAGAACCAACGCCAGCAGCATTTTTAGCGGGCGTCGGGCGACGGACTTCACCGCCCACCCTGCTACACCCGCCGGGCCGTAGCGCAGTGCGGTCAGAAGCACCAGCTTACCTGCTATTTTAAAGCCCGGCTTAACCCTTTGCCCGGCACGTTGCCAGCGATTGTTCATTTCTATCCTCACAATTGACGGAAGCGACTACGTAAGGAAAAAGTATCGGACGTCACATAACGCTCCATTTCACGTAAACGCTTTTCACTAGCCGCCAGCTCGCGATCGACGGCATCCAACAGCTCACCGCTTGATGGCTGCTGCTCGCCGGAAACCACATTGTCCGGCATCGGATCCAACACAAAGGTCAGCACGATGTAAGCGACGAAGGTGAAAAAGGCCAGGCCAAAAAAGACTGACAACACCACCAGGATCCGTACCAGCTTCACAGGCACATCGAGATAATGCGCAATCCCAGCGCAAACCCCCTTCACCATGCCCTGCTGCGGAATACGCCACAGTTTTTTGTTCAGGTTAACGCCTCCCATTAGCGGTCCCTCCAGTTTGGGTGTTCAGCATCAAGGATGTCTTCCAGCGCCTGAATGCGCTCGCGCATCCGCTGTGCGTCATCGTTGAGTTCGACCAGACGTTGCTGTTCACTTTGCGACAGTTCGCCACGGCTGGAACGGTTGCTGTAATGCAGCCAGAGCCAAATCGGTAAAACGAACAACACAAAGATGGTTAACGGGATGGCCAGAAATAGCGCGCTCATGAGTACTCCTTACAGGTGATGAGCGGCGGCGCGTTCGGGCGCCGCCAGATGTTATTATTGCTTGTCTTGCTGCATTTTGGCTTTAAGTTGCGCCAGCTGCTCGCTGATTTCATCATCTGCTTTCAGGTCAGCAAATTGCTGATCCAGAGACTTCTGTTTACCGAAGTTATGGCTTTCAGCCTCGGCTTCCATCTGATCGATACGACGCTCGAAAGATTCAAAGCGCGCCATCGCTTCATCGAGTTTACCACTGTCCAGTTGACGACGAACATCACGCGAAGAACTCGCTGCCTGATGACGCAGCATCAACGCCTGCTGACGAGCACGGGTTTCACTGAGTTTATTTTCCAGCTCACCGATCTCTTTTTTCATACGCGCCAGCGTATCGTCAACCAGCGTCACCTCATGCTCCAGAGAGTCAATTAAATCGGTCAGTTTCTGCTTTTCAATTAACGCAGAACGCGCCAGATCTTCTTTCTCTTTACGCAGCGCAAGTTCTGCTTTTTCTTGCCACTCTGCCTGTTGGGCACTGGCCTGTTCGATACGGCGAGATAATTGTTTCTTTTCTGCCAGCGCACGCGCTGAGTTAGAACGTACCTCAACCAGCGTGTCTTCCATTTCCTGGATCATCAACCGCACCAGTTTCTGCGGATCTTCAGCCTTTTCCAGCAACGCATTAATGTTGGCGTTCACGATGTCGGCAAAACGAGAAAAAATACCCATAATGTAATCCTCACTTACTGTTCTGATATCGGGCTATGCCCTGCTGTTTCCATAATGCACTTGGCGTGCCAACTTTTTATGTGATTGATTTTATTGTAATTATATAATTTTACCTGCCAGGCTAATTAGCGTAAATTGGTGAATAACACTAACAAATGGTGAATTTCATCATGGCTGGATACAAAGATAATCTTCTGGGTGAAGCGAACAGCTTTATTGAAGTGCTGGAGCAGGTTTCTCATCTGGCACCGCTGGATAAACCTGTACTGGTTATAGGTGAGCGCGGGACCGGGAAAGAACTTATTGCCAACCGCCTGCACTACCTCTCCACCCGCTGGCAAGGCCCGTTTATTTCGCTTAACTGCGCGGCGCTAAACGAAAATTTGCTTGATTCCGAACTGTTTGGTCACGAAGCGGGCGCCTTTACCGGCGCGCAAAAACGCCATCCGGGACGTTTCGAACGCGCCGACGGCGGTACGCTGTTTCTCGATGAACTGGCAACCGCCCCGATGTTGGTACAGGAAAAATTACTGCGCGTTATCGAATATGGCGAGCTTGAGCGCGTAGGTGGTAGCCAACCATTACAGGTTAACGTACGACTTGTTTGTGCAACCAATGCCGACTTACCTCGCATGGTTAGCGAAGGCACTTTCCGCGCGGACCTGCTGGATCGCCTGGCCTTTGACGTGGTGCAACTCCCACCGTTACGCGAGCGTCAAAGTGACATTATGTTAATGGCCGAACATTTTGCCATTCAGATGTGCCGCGAGATCGGGTTACCTCTGTTTCCGGGTTTTAGTGCCGAGGCCAGAGAAACGCTTCTCCACTACCGTTGGCCGGGCAATATTCGTGAACTGAAAAACGTCGTGGAGCGATCCGTTTACCGGCATGGAACCAGTGATTACCCGCTGGATGAGATAATCATTGACCCCTTCCGCCGCCACACTACGCAGCCGCAGGCGCCGGAAACTAAACCGATGTCTGTAGGGTTACCGCTGGATCTGCGTGAATTCCAGCAGCAGCAAGAGAAAGACTTTCTACAAACCAGCTTACAGCAGGCAAAATTTAACCAGAAAAAAGCCGCTGAATTACTGGGTCTGACTTACCATCAGCTTCGCGCTTTGCTGAAAAAACACCAGATTTAAAGCACATTTGCAGATGTCATATTGGCGGATTTGACGCATAACCTCATCAGGGTTTACCATGACGCCATTACTGTATAAAAAAACAGGTACAAATATGGCTCTGGCACTCGTTGGCGAAAAAATTGACAGAAACCGTTTCACCGGTGAGAAAATTGAAAATAGTACATTTTTTAACTGTGATTTTTCAGGTGCCGACCTAAGTGGTACTGAATTTATCGGCTGTCAGTTCTATGATCGTGAAAGCCAGAAAGGGTGCAATTTTAGTCGTGCAATGCTGAAAGATGCCATTTTTAAAAGCTGTGATTTATCCATGGCGGATTTTCGCAATGCCAGTGCGCTGGGCATTGAAATTCGCCACTGCCGCGCACAAGGCGCAGATTTCCGCGGCGCAAGCTTTATGAATATGATCACTACACGCACCTGGTTTTGCAGCGCATATATCACTAACACAAATCTAAGCTACGCCAATTTTTCGAAAGTCGTGCTGGAAAAGTGTGAGCTGTGGGAAAACCGTTGGATGGGTGCCCAGGTACTGGGCGCGACGTTCAGTGGTTCAGATCTCTCCGGCGGCGAGTTTTCGACTTTCGACTGGCGAGCAGCAAACTTCACACATTGCGATCTGACCAATTCGGAGTTGGGTGACTTAGATATTCGGGGCGTTGATTTACAAGGCGTTAAGTTGGACAACTACCAGGCATCGTTGCTCATGGAACGTCTTGGCATCGCGATTATTGGCTAGTCTTCAGGGAGCGGTGAATATTCCGCCCCCTGCACTGCTTTTTACCCCTCAGGCATCGCTGAAGAGTGGTGTGTGGAAATTTTCCACTCTTTACCGTCCCATGTATAAGTGAATGTGTAGCGGGCTGAAACCGTTGATTTGTCCGCGAAGGTAAATGTGTAGGTACCGGTGTCTATCGCCTTATTACACCCCAGGCGAATGGTACGCATGTCAATTTTCCCGGTCGGCTTTTTCGCAAGAAAATGCTCGAAATAATCAACACGCTCAGCGTCCGTTAAACGCGCTTTATTGGATACAGTAGGCAGCAATACCGCATCGCTAAGATAATTTTCAGATACCGTCTGCGCGTTACCTGTTTTCAATGACTCGTTCCACTTATCAAATAGCGCTTCGATTTGCGCTTTATTCACCTTCACACAGTCTGGAGTCGACGCAGCAAAAACGGCTCCAGGCAATAGGGCAAGTGAAACAACAAGGCTCAGTAATTTATTCATACAATTCATTCCATTAGAGGTTATATGGCAACAGAAAACCGTTCATAACCAGGATCAAAGCCAAAATGCATTTAATAACCAATGGAAATCATCACCATAAATGGGTGAGAAGATTAAGATGCCATGAAGAAAAAATGGAATTAACATATTGAAATAATTATAGATACTTTAGCTATTACAACTCACATAACGTGTACTACTTCCTGAATGATTATAGTTCAGCATTGATAGTGACACTCTAAATGCTCGCTCCACACTTCGTTATCGATGCCATACTCCATCTTCCGAGTACACACTGATATCAATCAGTAAACAACGACAGGAACGCCCCCACGTTTATAGCAAGTCAGATGGGCCATGAAAATGCTAAGATAGTTAACAGAGTAGATTCAAAGTAGATAGCAGGTATGAATTTTGACCATGTCGCGGTGTTGAACTCGCGCTTATCGAGCCTGTTACTCCCAAAAACAAACGGTAATGGCAAATGTCATTAAGTATTAGTAAGATAGCCTCTTTATATAATCCATTAAAATTATGCGCCTGGTTTTATCATCTCTGATCGTGATGGCTGGATTTCTGAGTGGTCAGGCTGCTGCTGCGCCTGAGCAAGCTCCGCACGCTGATATCCGTGACAGCGGGTTTGTCTATTGCGTCAGCGGGCAGGTCAATACGTTCAACCCACAAAAAACGAGCAGCGGTCTCATCGTCGACACGTTAGCGGCCCAATTGTATGACCGACTGCTTGATGTAGATCCCTACACCTATCGGCTGGTGCCTGAGCTGGCTGAAAGCTGGGAAGTGCTGGATAACGGCGCAACCTACCGTTTCCATCTGCGTCGTGACGTTCAGTTTCAGAAGACTGCCTGGTTCACCCCCACCCGCAAACTAAATGCGGACGATGTGGTGTTTACCTTCGAGCGCATCTTTGATCGCCACCATCCGTGGCACAATGTGAACGGTAGCAGTTTCCCCTACTTCGACAGCCTGCAGTTTGCCGATAACGTCCAAAGCGTGCGCAAACTGGACAACAACACCGTTGAATTCCGCTTAACGCAACCGGATGCCTCCTTTATGTGGCACCTTGCCACACACTATGCCTCCGTAATGTCGGCCGAATATGCCGCTAATCTGGCAAAACAGGATCGCCAGGAGTTGCTCGACAGACAACCCGTCGGCACAGGCCCGTACCAGCTTTCGGAGAATCGTGCCGGCCAATATATTCGGTTGCAGCGACATGAAAAATTCTGGCGTGGTACCCCCCTGATGCCGCAGGTCGTAGTGGATCTCGGCTCTGGTGGAACCGGACGCTTATCGAAATTACTCACTGGCGAGTGCGACGTCCTGGCCTGGCCTGCCGCCAGCCAGCTCAGCATATTGCGTGATGACCCTCGCCTGCGCCTGACGCTGCGCCCGGGGATGAACATTGCCTATCTGGCGTTCAACACCAATAAACCGCCGTTGAATAACCCTGCCGTGCGGCATGCGCTGGCGCTGGCCATTAACAACCAGCGCTTAAT
Organism: Citrobacter sp. Cpo109; assembly: GCF_030332565.1. Classification (NCBI taxonomy): domain Bacteria; kingdom Pseudomonadati; phylum Pseudomonadota; class Gammaproteobacteria; order Enterobacterales; family Enterobacteriaceae; genus Citrobacter; species Citrobacter sp. Cpo109. The sequence goes on along the minus strand of NZ_JAOWHQ010000042.1, from coordinate 433,696 downwards.
GCAGTCTATCTACTACGGGACGGCAGAAACCGCGGCATCTATTTTGCCTCGCGCCTCGTGGGCTTATGATAACGAAGCTAAAATTACAGAATACAACCCGGCAAAATCGCGCGAGCAGCTAAAAGCGCTGGGGCTGGAGAATCTGACATTACAACTTTGGGTCCCTACCAGCTCTCAGGCCTGGAACCCCAGTCCGCTGAAAACCGCCGAGTTGATTCAGGCAGATATGGCTCAGGTGGGTGTGAAAGTGAAGATCATCCCGGTAGAAGGTCGTTTTCAGGAGGCGAGATTAATGGATATGAACCATGATCTGACGTTATCCGGCTGGGCGACGGACAGTAACGATCCTGACAGTTTTTTCCGGCCGTTGCTCAGCTGTGCCGCCATCAATTCGCAGACCAACTTTGCCCACTGGTGTAATCCGCAGTTTGACAGCATTCTGCGCAAGGCCCTCTCTTCGCAGCAGCTTTCATCGCGAATAGATGCCTATGACGAAGCGCAAAATATTCTTGCACAAGAGTTACCTATTCTGCCGTTGGCCTCTTCACTGCGTCTACAGGCTTATCGCTACGACATCAAAGGATTGGTGCTCAGTCCATTCGGTAATGCCTCTTTTGCCGGCGTGTCCAGGGAAAAGAAAGATGAGGTGAAAAAACCATGATTATCTTCACCTTGCGTCGATTTTTATTGCTACTGGTAACCCTGTTCTTCCTGACCTTTATTGGCTTCAGTCTGAGCTACTTTACGCCTCATGCGCCGTTACAGGGTGCATCGCTGTGGAACGCCTGGGTATTCTGGTTCAATGGTCTCATTCACTGGGATTTCGGCGTATCCAGTATTAACGGTCAGTTGATCTCAGAGCAGCTAAAAGAGGTGTTCCCGGCCACAATGGAACTGTGCATTCTTGCCTTTGGTTTTGCACTAATGGTTGGGATCCCCGTTGGTATGCTGGCCGGTATCACGCGGAACAAATGGCAGGACCGCTGCATCAGCGCATTGGCTCTGATGGGGTTTTCTATCCCCGTTTTTTGGCTGGCGCTGCTGCTAACATTGCTCTTCTCACTGACCCTCGGCTGGTTACCCGTTTCCGGGCGTTTTGATCTTCTCTACGAGGTGAAACCTGTTACCGGTTTTGCCATTATTGATGCGTGGATCTCCGACTCGCCCTGGCGCGATGAAATGCTGGTCAGCGCTATCCGTCATATGGTGCTCCCGGTGCTGACGCTCTCCGTTGCGCCCACCACCGAAGTCATCCGCCTGATGCGTATCAGCACCATTGAGGTCTTTGACCAGAACTACGTCAAAGCGGCGGCCACACGCGGTTTGTCACGATTAACGATTCTGCGTCGTCACGTCCTGCACAACGCTCTTCCGCCGGTGATCCCGCGTCTGGGCTTACAGTTTTCCACCATGCTGACGCTGGCGATGATCACCGAGATGGTCTTTAGCTGGCCAGGTCTTGGCCGTTGGCTGATTAACGCGATTCGCCAGCAGGATTACGCGGCGATTTCAGCGGGCGTGATGGTGATTGGTTCACTGGTTATCATCGTTAACGTCATCTCTGATATTTTGGGTGCTATGGCTAACCCTCTGAAACATAAGGAATGGTATGCCTTACGATAGCGTCTATAGCGAAAAACGCCCGCCGGGTACGTTGCGCACCGCATGGCGCAATTTCTATGGTGATGCGACTGCGATGATCGGCCTGTACGGCTGTGCGGGACTGGCTATTCTGTGTATTTTTGGTGGTTGGTTTGCCCCTTACGGCATCGATCAGCAATTTCTCGGCTATCAGCTTTTACCGCCGTCATGGTCGCGCTATGGCGAAGTCTCATTCTTCCTCGGGACTGACGATCTGGGACGTGACGTTTTAAGTCGTCTGCTCAGCGGCGCGGCCCCGACCGTTGGCGGCGCGTTTGTCGTTACTCTTGCCGCCACGCTGTGTGGCCTGGTATTGGGCGTAGTTGCCGGTGCGACGCACGGATTGCGCTCTGCGGTGCTGAACCACATTCTGGACACCCTACTGTCGATCCCTTCTCTGCTGCTGGCGATTATTGTGGTGGCCTTTGCCGGGCCGCATCTGACACACGCCATGTTTGCCGTCTGGCTGGCGCTGCTGCCGCGCATGGTGCGCTCCGTTTACAGCATGGTGCATGACGAGCTGGAGAAAGAGTACGTCATTGCCGCTCGCCTGGACGGTGCAACCACACTGAATATTCTGTGGTTCGCCGTTCTGCCCAATATCACCGCTGGCCTTATTACTGAAATCACCCGCGCACTGTCGATGGCGATTCTGGATATCGCCGCGCTGGGTTTTCTCGACCTTGGCGCACAGCTGCCGTCCCCGGAATGGGGAGCCATGCTCGGCGACGCGCTGGAGCTGATTTATGTCGCACCTTGGACGGTGATGCTGCCAGGCGCGGCAATTATGATAAGCGTGTTGCTGGTTAACCTACTGGGTGACGGCGTGCGCCGCGCAATTATTGCGGGGGTGGAGTAATGCCATTACTGGATATCCGCAACCTAACCATTGAATTCAGGACCGGTGACGACTGGGTAAAGGCTGTTGATCGTGTCAGCATGACATTGAATGAGGGTGAAATCCGCGGGCTCGTCGGCGAATCTGGATCCGGCAAGAGTCTGATCGCTAAGGCCATTTGCGGTGTCGCTAAAGATAACTGGCGCGTAACCGCAGACCGTATGCGTTTTGATGATATCGATCTGCTACGCCTTTCCGCGCGTGAACGACGCAAACTGGTCGGTCATAACGTCTCCATGATCTTTCAGGAGCCGCAGTCATGTCTCGATCCGTCCGAGCGTATCGGACGTCAACTGATGCAAAATATTCCGGCATGGACCTACAAAGGTCGCTGGTGGCAGCGCATCGGTTGGCGCAAACGCCGTGCGATTGAACTCTTGCACCGCGTCGGGATAAAAGACCATAAAGATGCCATGCGCAGCTTCCCATATGAGCTGACCGATGGCGAATGCCAGAAGGTCATGATCGCTATTGCATTAGCGAATCAGCCGCGTTTGCTGATTGCCGATGAACCAACGAACGCGATGGAGCCAACCACCCAGGCGCAAATTTTCCGTCTGCTAACCCGTCTGAATCAAAACAGCAATACCACCATTTTGTTGATAAGCCATGACCTGCAAATGCTCAGCCAGTGGGCTGACAAAATCAACGTGATGTACTGCGGACAAACGGTCGAAACCGCGCCAAGTAAAGATTTGGTCACCATTCCACATCATCCTTATACTCAAGCGTTGATTCGCGCTATTCCTGATTTTGGTAGCGCAATGCCGCACAAAAGCCGCCTGAATACCATGCCAGGAGCTATTCCATTGCTGGAACAATTACCCATCGGCTGTCGTCTGGGGCCACGCTGCCCTTATGCACAACGCGAATGTATTGAAACCCCAAGACTGACCGGAGCAAAGAATCATCTCTACGCCTGTCATTTCCCGCTGAACATGGAGAGAGAGTGAGATGGTAGAAACCCTGCTCGAAGTTCGTAATCTAAGCAAAACCTTTCGCTACCGGACAGGTTTATTTCGCCGCCAGACCGTTGAGGCCGTTAAGCCCCTGAGTTTCACCCTGCGCGAACGTCAGACGCTCGCCGTCATTGGTGAAAACGGCTCGGGGAAATCTACGCTGGCAAAAATGTTGGCGGGTATGATTGAACCCACCAGCGGTGAGCTGCTGATTGACGATCATCCGTTAAAATATGGCGATTATTCATTTCGTAGTCAGCGGATCCGTATGATTTTCCAGGATCCGTCAACATCGCTTAATCCTCGGCAACGTATCTCGCAGATCCTCGATTTTCCGCTACGTCTGAATACCGACCTCGAGCCTGAGCAGCGTCGTAAACAGATCGTGGAGACCATGCGCATGGTCGGATTGCTGCCCGATCACGTAAGTTATTACCCACATATGTTGGCCCCAGGGCAAAAACAGCGTCTGGGCCTTGCCCGCGCGCTCATTTTACGCCCCAAAGTCATTATCGCCGACGAAGCCCTGGCCTCTCTGGACATGTCGATGCGTTCGCAGCTCATCAATCTGATGCTGGAATTGCAGGAAAAACAGGGGATTTCGTATATCTATGTGACCCAACATATTGGCATGATGAAGCACATCAGCGATCAGGTATTAGTCATGCATCAGGGCGAAGTGGTAGAACGCGGCAGTACAGCGGATGTTCTGGCGTCCCCTCTTCATGAGCTTACCCGCCGCCTGATTGCAGGTCATTTCGGCGAAGCGCTTACCGCTGATGCCTGGCGAAAAGATCGTTAACAAACGGTTGCCCTCCTCAACCGGGGGGCATTCTGCCATCAGTGACACAATGTGGGTAAGAGCAGCGTATCAACTTCGGTAAACGCGACTGACGGGTAAAGGGCACCACCTTGCATTGCCCAGACACCTGCGGTACTGGCCTCGTCGATAAGTCGTACTGTTTCTACTCCCTTCACCACAACACGGTCGCAATATTCCCTGATATTTTTGATCAGCACCGGGAACATCGGTTTTTCTACCTGTTCCAGGAAGAAACCGCGATCCAGTTTCACAACGTCAAAATGACCGCAAACCAGTGGACTGGCCCCTACGCTGCCGGAGCCAAGATCGCCCAACCACAATGCGTTTGGGCCGTCGCGAAGTGAATTAATCAGCAGATTATTCAGGCACATGGTATTCGACAGAAAACGTTCTGAAAGTTCCAGTGCAATAAATGGTAGAGCATGTAAGGCCGACTTGATGGCTGGATCACCAATCGCCAGCAGTGCCATTTCGTCAATGAGGTTCAGGGTGCAAATAAGGCTGTTGTGCTCAAACCAGTCACGCTTTTCGGCAATTAATCGAATTTGCTCGAGCATGAAATTACGCTTTTGTTCGCTATCCCACGCTGAAATGATGAAATCTGGATGCAACGGGTGAACCGTATCTGAAGTAAACCGGGCGTTAATCTCCACACCCAGTAATTTATCTGTTGTGTCTCTCATCGGTTCCGCGATGAAATGATAGTGCATAAGACCACTCCAATTGATCATAACATCCTGATAATGCACTTCTAATCACAATCAATCAATAATATCGATCAATGATTCGATATTGATCGATAAAAACAATATATCATAACAAGCTGAATATTGTCACATTTATTGTTTTAAGAAAGTTCCTACCTTGCTATGTTTATTAACATCAGCTAGCAATGAAATAATACCATTTCAATGCCTTTGAAACCTCGTATTTTCTCTGATTCACCGACGTTAGATGCCTGAACGAAGCACAAGCGGAGGGGGATGATATACTCCTCACATGTAATGACGTGACAGGTCACGTGAGGCGGATAACCATTCTCCAGGGAAAAAGCGTGGGATATAATTTCAGGCCAATTTCGAGTGTGTTTAATGCGTCAATCATAACTCATTGATTGATATAATATAAGTGTTAGCCAAAAGGATTAAAGCCATGGGTTTTTTATCAGGTAAGCGCATTCTGGTGACAGGCCTTGCCAGTAAATTGTCTATCGCATGGGGAATCGCTCAGGCGATGCATCGCGAAGGTGCCGAACTGGCGTTCACCTACCAGAACGACAAGCTGAAAGGTCGTGTGGAAGAATTTGCAGCGCAATTAGGCTCCAACATTGTTTTGCAGTGTGATGTGGCTGAAGATGCCAGCATTGACGCCATGTTTGCTGAACTGAGCAAAGCCTGGCCGAAATTCGACGGTTTCGTACACTCCATCGGCTTCGCACCTGCTGACCAACTGGATGGCGATTATGTGAACGCAGTTACCCGCGAAGGATTTAAAATTGCGCATGACATTAGCGCTTATAGCTTTGTTGCGATGGCAAAAGCATGTCGTTCCATGCTAAACCCTGGCTCTGCGCTACTGACGTTGTCCTATCTGGGCGCAGAACGTGCAATCCCTAACTATAACGTGATGGGCCTGGCGAAAGCCTCATTGGAAGCAAACGTCCGTTATATGGCTAACGCAATGGGGCCTGAAGGCGTACGCGTAAACGCAATTTCCGCAGGTCCAATCCGCACCCTCGCCGCTTCCGGTATCAAAGATTTCCGTAAAATGCTGGCCCATTGCGAAGCTGTTACGCCGATTCGCCGCACTGTTACCATTGAAGATGTGGGCAACTCTGCGGCATTCCTGTGTTCCGATCTTTCTGCCGGTATCTCTGGTGAAGTCGTACACGTTGACGGTGGTTTCAGCATCGCTGCAATGAATGAACTAGAACTAAAATAATCTTCCACTGTTCTCTGGGCGGCCCGCTGTCGCCCATGATGCTCGTTTTTTAATTCCCCTCTACCCTGTCCCATATATGCTTTTCTGATATTTATTATCACGTAACAATCTTTCATCCCCTCTTCTGCTTACGTCAGGATATTGCAGCGCAAACGATCCGGCGAGTGGTATGACGACGTGTCCGGGTCGCCACTTTTTAGACCAAGGACCGCCCATGGAACAACGCCGAATTGAAGGCAAAAGCCACTGGTATCATGAGACGCAATCCAGCATGTATCCACAAGATGTTCTGCCGCTGGTGCCGGAAGCCGCTCATGTCGACGACTGCTTTTTACTGGATCTGGCGATATCTGATGACGCCCTTTTACCTTTTCAATCCTGGTTAATCCCTGCCCGTAAACTTGCACAGATTCTCTTCCCGACCCACGTAAACCTGAGTCAGATGCACACATTCAGCGCCTATGAACGGATGAGTACGGCGTTAACCGTCGCTCAGGTATATGGCGTCCAGCGATTATGTAATCACTATGCCGCGCGTCTAACACCGCTTCCTGGGCCGGACTCCTCGCGGGAAAGTAACCATCGACTGGCGCAAATCACCCAATATGCTCGTCAACTTGCCAGCTCCCCTGCCGTGATAGGCGCGCGCGATCGCCAGCATCTGGATGCTGTCGGGCTAACCACCAGCGATAGCATTCTGATGAATCAAATTATCGGATTCGTCGGTTTTCAGGCCCGTATCGTGGCCCTGTTTCAGGCCTGGTGTGGACATCCGGTGCGCCGAATTCCGGGTCTCGATATACAACAATTCGCTCACGCTGCGCCATTTAATGCAACAAACACAACCTGGCACGCTGCGCCATTCCCGATAGAAAAACATCTTAATCATGATGAGTCGATAGACAGACGTTATCCCGAGGAACTGCAAGCGTTACTGCCATTACTGATACATTCCCCCGTCATTTTGGATTTACTCGGGTCGCTCATTTCCAGCACGCAACGTAGCGGGATACCGGTACAGGCATTTTCATTGGCGACGCTGATGACTTCACGGATTAATGGCAGCGTGGCCTGTTTTAATGAACATGCATATTCAGCTCATGAATTAACCGAGGCCATTACCGTTCTTCGCCAGGATGAACGTGAATTACAACGTTGGGAACAACGACATCCGGTTGAGCGCGTTACCCTACAGGCGGTACAATGGCTGACCCGGGCGCCCGACCGCTTTAGCACCGCACTGTTAACGCCTTTGTTCGATCAGGAAATCTCTTCAGAGCAGGCCATTAACCTGCTAGCCTGGAGTGGATTGTGCGGATGGTTGAATCGCTTGAAAATCGCGCTGGGCGACACTGATTAACCGATCCACTTACTGAAAGAGCGCTTGCTGCCACTGGCAGAATCGCGTAAAACTGTCAGCCGCTCTTTTAGCCACGAAAATAGACAATTATGCTTCAGGACAACCCGCTGCTAGCGCAGCTTAAACAGCAACTACATTCCCAGACGCCACGTGCTGAAGGGGTGGTAAAAGCCACGGAAAAAGGCTTTGGCTTCCTGGAAGTCGATGCACAAAAAAGCTATTTCATTCCACCGCCGCAGATGAAAAAAGTGATGCATGGCGACCGTATTGTTGCGGTTATCCATACAGAAAAAGATCGTGAGTCTGCTGAGCCGGAAGAACTGATCGAACCCTTCCTGACGCGCTTCGTGGGTAAAGTTCAGGGCAAAAATGACCGTCTGTCCATTGTGCCGGATCATCCGTTACTGAAAGATGCTATTCCTTGTCGTGCAGCCCGCGGCGTTGAACATGAATTTAAAGAAGGCGACTGGGCTGTTGCAGAAATGCGCCGCCATCCGCTGAAAGGCGATCGCACCTTCTACGCCGAGTTAACCCAATTTATCACTTTTGCTGATGACCACTTTGTCCCGTGGTGGGTCACACTGGCACGCCATAATCTGGAAAAAGAAGCCCCAGACGGTGTAGCAACCGAAATGCTGGACGAAGGTCTGGTTCGTGAAGATTTAACCGCCCTCAATTTCGTCACCATCGACAGCGCCAGCACCGAAGATATGGACGATGCGTTGTATGCTGAAGAACAAGCTGACGGCACACTACAATTAACCGTCGCCATTGCCGACCCAACAGCCTGGATTGCAGAAGGCAGCAAGCTGGATAAAACGGCAAAAATTCGCGCGTTCACCAATTATTTACCGGGGTTCAATATCCCGATGTTACCACGTGAATTGTCTGACGATCTCTGCTCTCTGCGCGCGAACGAAGTGCGCCCGGTTTTAGCTTGTCGTATGAGCATTACTGCCGATGGAACGATTGAAGACAACATCACCTTCTTCGCCGCAACCATCGAATCTAAAGCGAAGCTGGCCTATGACAATGTTTCCGACTGGCTGGAAGGTACAGGCGAGTGGCAACCAGAAAACGACGCGATTGCGGAACAAATCCGTCTGCTGCATCGTATTTGCCTGAGCCGAGGAGAGTGGCGTCATAACCACGCGCTGGTCTTTAAAGATCGCCCGGATTACCGTTTCGTTCTCGGTGAAAAAGGTGAAGTACTGGACATCGTCGCTGAGCCACGCCGCATCGCAAACCGTATCGTGGAAGAATCCATGATTGCGGCAAATATTTGCGCCGCCCGTGTGCTTCGCGACAAGCTGGGCTTCGGTATTTATAACGTCCATATGGGATTCGACCCGGCCAACGCCGACGCTCTGGCCGCGCTGCTGAAAACCCACGGTATGCACGTCGATGCCGAAGAAGTACTGACACTGGAAGGTTTCTGCAAACTGCGCCGCGAACTGGATGCACAGCCATCCGGTTTCCTCGACAGCCGAATTCGCCGCTTCCAGTCTTACGCTGAAATTAGTATTGAGCCAGGTCCACACTTTGGGTTGGGTCTGGAGGCATATGCCACCTGGACTTCCCCAATCCGTAAGTATGGCGATATGATCAACCACCGTCTGCTTAAGGCCGTCATCAAAGGCGAAACCGTCGCCCGACCTCAGGATGATACCACCGTGCAGATGGCAGAACGTCGTCGCCTGAACCGGATGGCTGAGCGTGATGTGGGTGACTGGCTATACGCCCGTTTCCTGAGTGATAAAGCCGGAACCGACACCCGCTTTGCGGCCGAGATCATCGACGTCAGCCGCGGCGGCATGCGCGTACGTTTGGTTGATAATGGCGCTGTTGCCTTTATTCCTGCCCCCTTCCTGCACGCCGTGCGTGACGAACTGGTCTGCAGCCAGGAAAGTGGTACCGTACAAATCAAAGGTGAAGTGGTTTACAAAGTCACTGATGTGATTGACGTAACTATCGCCGAAGTTCGCATGGAAACCCGTAGCGTTATCGCACGTCCAGCAGCGTAAACTGACAAATCCAACGACCTTTCTCTTTTTTGAAAGGTCGTTTTCTTTTTTTACCGACCAAATTTCAACCACACACTACACTTCTCTCATCCAGTCAAAATTTTTTTTACTATTTTTCAGTTCCGCTGGCTTTGCTTTTTATGGATTCTGGATTACATATAAATATATAAATAAAACAATACGTTCAGCCATAATCACCCTGAATGAATCATGGCTACCCTTACTTTTGAGGCTTTATGCGCTTTAAACGGGATAGTACACATCATGAAAGACGTCCGGGAGCTGGTTACGTTGTATAGCTATGTGGGCACTCATAACCCCTACTGGCGTTTGTCAGAGGATTGCAACATCCTGCATTTCTCTATTGATGAAACAGCAGAAGCTGAGCAGACCATCGAATTATCACCTGAACAGGCCGACCGCATTCGCGAGATGACGGTAATTACGTCAAGCCTGTTGATGACGTTACCCATTGAAGATGACGATATTCCGGTACATTTGGTCGGGCGGAAAATCAATAAGCGCGAATGGGCCGGTAGCGCATCAGCCTGGGATGACACCCCTTCCGTCGCACGCGACCTGGCTCAAGGTCTCTCTTTTGCCGAACAGGTGGTTTCAGAAGCCAATTCCGTTATTGTCATTCTTGACCGAATGGGCAACATTCAGCGTTTTAACCGTTTGTGCGAAGAGTACACCGGACTCAGAGAACGTGAAGTCATTGGCCAAAGCGTATTCACACTGTTTATGAGTCGACGTGAAGCCGCAGCCTCCAGACGTAACATCGAGGTTTTTTTTCGCGAAGGCAACTCATATGAGGTCGAACGTTGGGTGAAGACCTGCAAAGGTCAGCGCCTGTTTCTTTTTCGCAATAAGTTTGTACATAACGGTAGCGGCAAGAACGAAATATTTCTGATCTGTTCCGGCACCGATATCACTGAAGAACGCCGCGCGCAGGAACGCCTGCGGATGTTGGCTAATACCGACTCCATCACCGGATTACCGAACCGCAACGCCATTCATGAGCTGATAAGCGACGCGATTGAGAACGCAGGTGATACTCAGGTTGGGATTGTATATCTCGATCTGGATAACTTCAAAAAGGTGAACGATGCCTACGGGCATATGTTTGGCGATCAGCTATTACAGAGTGTGTCGCTTGCAATCCTCAGTTGCCTTGACGACAACCAGCTATTGGCTCGGTTTGGCGGTGATGAATTTATCGTCCTTGCCACCGAAACATCCCAGAGCACACTGGAGGCTACCGCATCGCGCATTCTGACACGCCTGCGTCAACCCTTTCGCATTGGCCTGATTGAAGTCTATACAGGCTGCTCTATTGGTATTTCCCTCGCTCCACAGCATGGTCAGGACTGCGAAAGCGTCATTCGTAACGCCGATACGGCCATGTACACCGCGAAAGAAGGCGGCCGCGGACAGTTTTGTGTTTTCTCTCCGGAAATGAATCAGCGGGTTTTTGAATACCTGTGGCTGGATACTAACCTGCGCAAGGCACTGGAAAACGATCAACTGGTTATCCATTATCAGCCAAAGATAACCTGGCGAGGCGAAGTGCGCAGCCTGGAGGCGCTGGTACGCTGGCAGTCTCCGGAACGCGGCCTCATTCCACCACTGGAATTTATCTCCTACGCCGAAGAATCAGGGCTTATTGTTCCGCTGGGGCGCTGGGTTATTCTGGACGTTGTGCGTCAGGTTGCAAAATGGCGCGCCAAGGGAATCAATCTGCGCGTGGCGGTAAACGTTTCTGCCCGCCAACTCGCCGATCAGACGCTATTTACCGATCTCAAACAGGTGCTTCATGAACTCGACTTTGAATATTGCCCCATTGATGTCGAGTTAACGGAAAGCAGTTTGATTGAAAATGAACAGTTGGCACTGTCCGTCATTCAGCAGTTTAGCCAGTTGGGAGCGCAAATCCATTTGGATGATTTTGGTACCGGATATTCGTCACTGTCTCAACTGGCCCGCTTCCCGCTTGATGCAATTAAACTGGATCAAACCTTTGTCAGGGATGTACACAAACAACCTATTTCGCAGTCGCTGGTACGTGCCATTGTTGCGGTCGCACAGGCACTCAATCTGCAGGTCATCGCCGAAGGTGTTGAAAGCGCGAAAGAGGATGCGTTTTTAACCAAAAATGGTGTCAACGAGCGTCAGGGTTTTTTGTTTGCCAAACCAATGCCAGCAGTTGCATTTGAACGTTGGTATCGACGGCACCTGAATAAAAAAACACGCTAATGCAGTGGGATCAAACGTTGAAAATAGCCATAAATGGACATTACCTAACGATCCTATCTGCATGTAATCACAGAATATATAATATTCTTCTATCATTGAAGTTAATACTATTTTTCCCTTCTCTTTTGCCATGAAATTCTGCATCATGAAATTCAAACTCTATTGCCATTAGGATGATAACCATGTCTGATATCGACGCTCAGCGTCTGGCCGAACGCATTGATACCGTGCTGGATATCCTCGTTGCAGGTGATTACCACTCAGCCATCCACAATCTCGAAATTCTGAAGGCTGAGCTGCTAGACACGGCCAAAGAAGATGCCGAGTCTTTGCCCAAAAAGCACAAGGCTCCCTGGGAGATCTGATGACATTAACCCTTTAATGTCGCTGCTATCAGCAAACTGCATATGAGGCAGTTTTCGTTTAATTTCCGATACGATATCGCAATAAAATTAATATTATGAATTCCCGACAACAATCTATTTTGCAGATGGTGACTGATAAAGGTCAGATGAGCGTTGCCGAACTGGCAAAAATCACCGGTGTCTCAGAAGTGACGATTCGACAGGATCTGAACACACTGGAAAAACAGAGTTATTTACGCCGTGCGCACGGTTTTGCTGTTTCATTGAACAGCGATGATGTGGAAACGCGCATGATGACTAATTTTACGCTGAAGCGTGAGCTGGCCGAATTCGCCGCATCGCTGGTAAGCCCAGGCGAGTCCGTATTCATTGAAAACGGCAGCAGCAATGCGCTCTTGGCCAGAACGCTGGCGGAGCAAAAAGATGTCACCATCATTACCGTCAGCAGCTATATAGCCCATCTGCTGAAAGAAACCCCCTGCGAAGTGATTCTCCTTGGCGGCATCTATCAGAAAAAAAGCGAAAGCATGGTGGGGCCCTTAACTCGCCAGTTTATCCAGCAGGTACACTTCAGCAAGGCCTTTATCGGCATTGATGGCTGGCAGGCTGACACCGGCTTCACCGGACGCGACATGATGCGTTCTGATGTGGTTAACGCGGTGCTGGAAAAAGGTGCAGAAGCTATTGTGCTTACTGACAGCTCAAAATTCGAAGCCATTCACCCTTACACGCTGGGTCCATTAGAGCGATTCAGCCGCGTAGTCACGGATTCCAGACTCAGCGCCAGCGTACAAATGCAGCTCGAGCACTCGGGTTTAACCGTCAATATCATTGATGCGCACGCATAAAATCTTCAGCAGATGATTTGTCAGTCGGCAAATCATCTCCTCTCTGAGAGTTATCTGACAGTCCAATTAAGACTTTTTACCTGTCGTTAACAGGATTAAGTCGTAAAATTAATGTTAGCGATATAACAGGAACGAACCTCCAATCTCAGGATAGTGTTTGTCATGCCTTCGCTAAACGGTTTCACGGAAATATCTTCGTTAGCCTAAATTTAGCGCTATTCTTAAAGAACACTGGATTCCGTGAATCAATAATTCAGGAGAAAGTATTATGTTAGTAACGAGCAAAAAAATGACCGCTGCCATTTTGGCGATTACTCTGGCAATGTCGCTGAGTGCCTGCTCTAACTGGTCCAAACGTGACCGTAACACCGCAATTGGTGCTGGTGCTGGTGCAATCGGTGGTGCAGTCCTGACTGACGGCAGCACGCTGGGAACGCTGGGTGGTGCTGCAGTAGGTGGTATTATTGGCCACCAGGTGGGTAAATAATTTACGGTTAAACGGCTCGATATAATAATACGTTTACTTTTTCAGGTCTGTATTATTAAAAAGCCACGGAAAAATTCCGTGGCTTTTTTTATTAACCGCCAGCCAATTTAACTTTCATTCCTTTGGCTTCCAGCAGCGATTTAATCAGGTCGCGTTTATCACCCTGTATCTCAATCACGCCATCCTTCACTGCCCCGCCGCAACCACATTTTTTCTTCAGTTCCGCAGCTAATTTGGTCAGTTCAGCATCGTCCTGATCTATTCCAGTAATCAGGCACACACCCTTACCTTTGCGGCCACTGGTCTGTCGTTGGATGCGGACAATGCCATCGCCTTTGGGACGCTCTGGGACGGCTTTTGGTTCATCAATACGCCCGGTGTCAGTTGAGTAGACCAGACGAGAATTTGAGTCGTTCATTTACGCACCTCGTTTCAGGGAGGCATTGATCATCTTCAGCGTCTGAGCCGGATCTGCCGACTGTGTGACCGGACGACCAATAACCATATAATCGACGCCAGCTGACTGTGCCTGTTCCGGCGTCATAATACGACGCTGGTCGCCTGCCTCGCTGCCTTCAGGACGAATACCGGGCGTTACCAGTTTAAATGCCTGGCCAAATGCCTGCTTGAATCGCACTGCTTCCTGCGCGGAGCATACGACGCCATCCAAACCACAATGTTGGGTTAAGCGCGCCAGCCTTTCCGCATGCTCCGCAGGTGACAACGTCACGCCAAGGTCGGCAAGATCGCTGGCTTCCATACTGGTCAGAACTGTTACTGCAATCAGCAGCGGCGCATCCTTGCCAAAAGGCACCAGGGCTTCACGTGCGGCGGTCATCATACGCGCCCCACCTGAAGCATGAACGTTAACCATCCACACGCCAAGCTCAGCCGCCGCCGCAACGGCATGCGCGGTAGTATTGGGAATATCATGAAATTTCAAATCAAGAAAAACGTCAAAGCCACGCTGTTGTAAATCGCGAACCAACTGAGGTCCAAAAAGCGTGAACATCTCTTTGCCCACTTTCAAACGGCAATCACGAGGATCAATTCTGTCGACAAAAGCTAATGCTTTATCACGATTGGAATAATCGAGAGCGACAACGACAGGAGAATCAGTAACAGCACGAGAAAAAGATGAAGCAGTAAACGTCATGACCAGACCTTCCTGAGGATGGGCGCCATCGGCGGCGCAAAATGGGTAAACGGCGTGCATTCTACCTGCGGCAATAGAAAATTAACAGGCGCGATTACATTTCTGCCAGGCGAATTTGGCAACGGAGGTTGAGGATGGATTGGTTACACATCATTAGTATGTTGTAACTAAAGTGAAGTTTTTTTTAAAAATTACAGCCCATCAAGTCCGCGAATAGGCTTAATGGTTGACCATGAGCGACAGGATGGGCAGTGCCAGTACAGTGTATATGCGGTAAATCCGCACTTCTGGCAACGATACCGAGGCTTGCTGCGCACCTGCTCCCCGACCATATCGCGCAGAACCATCAGGCTCTCTTTCGCGCGCCCTTCTTCTGCTTCGTTAAGATGGTAATCCATCAACTTGTGGAACACGCGCATCGTAGGATGGCGTTGTAGCTGGCGGGTAATATAAACCTGAGCGGTATCAGTCCCCTCACGCGCTTCAAGAATATCGGCCAGCATCAGCTCGGCGGCGGCGCCAGTATTCTCCTCAACAGCCCGACGTAAAAACTCGGCCCACTCATCGTTTTTCCCCAGATGCTGGTAGCAGCTTTGCAGCATTTCCAGCGTTTCGCTGACCAGTTCTTTATCCTGAGAAATCACGCGTTGTAGACATTCGACGGCCTTCGCGTAATCGCCTTTCACCATGTACACACGGCCCATCATGATGGAAACACGGGCACTGTTTTTGTCTGCCGCAGCCCCTTTTTTCAACAGCGTCATGGCGCGATCCATATCGTCGCTACCCATCTGCTGTAAGGCCAGTTCGCAGTAGAAGTGAGCTATCTCAATACGCTGTTTATCTTTACCGAGCTTCACCAGGCGTTCTGCGACATCAATCGCTTTCTGCCATTCGCTGGTCGCCTGATAAATTTGCAGCAGTTGCTGTAATGCACCGACGCGAAAATCTGTTTCATCGGTAAGCTGATTAAACATGTCTTCCGCGCGGTCGTACAGACCTGCGGCCATGTAGTCGCGCCCCAGCTGTTGCACGGCCAACAAACGCTGCTCGTAGGTCAGCGAAGCACTTTCCATTAACGTTTGATGGATGCGGATTGCGCGGTCGACTTCACCGCGCGAGCGAAACAGGTTTCCGAGGGTGAGATGAGCCTCAACGGTGCCCGTATCCTCTTTTAGCATATCGAGGAACAGATCCACCGCTTTGTCTTGTTGGTTGCTCAGGAGGAAGTTAACCCCGGCGACATAGTCACGGGAAAGACGGTTAGCTTCATCCTGCTTGGTTTGTTGCGCACTTCTGCGACCCATATACCACCCATAGGCAGCGGCTACAGGCAAAAGCAGAAACAACAACTCCAACATAAATAATTATTCCTTCACAACCGACGAATCGGCAGAAACCGCAACGTCGGTCGCAGGCGTAAGCTGGTTTTCCAGTCGTTTGATTTTACGTTCGGCGCGCGCAAGAGACACACGAACCTTCAGCCAGAAAAGGCCGCAAATTAACCAACCAATCGCAAAACCTGCGGCAAACAATACAGCAAGCAGCGTAGAGATACGATACTCACCCTGAGCCAGCAGGTAATTAAACGTAACCTGTTGATCGTTTTGCGCACCTAATGTCACCGAAATAACAAAAATCGCCAACACCAGTAAGAAAATGAGTAAATATTTCACATTACTTCCCGTTATGTGGTTTGAGCGAATAAATCGTGTACAACTTACCGCGTTGAGCCCTTTAAATTACCATTTTCACAACGAGTGCGAAACGGAAAAGCGCTTTCCCCTTTCTGATTTAAGGGCAAAATTCGAAAAATCAATCATGGCTAACTTTCTTGTTCACGCTGAGCGATTTCTTTTTCCTCCTGCACAGGCGGCGTTAATGGTCCGCATACCCGCTGCGCAAGCCATGTCGCCAGTGTTACCAGCAACCATGAAATCAGCGTTGCAACGACCAAATCACGGGGCCAGTGCATGCCTAATAGCAAGCGACTGCCCATAACACCCGTAGCCCAGATAAGTAAAAACACAATCGTCAGCGTACGTCGGCGTGGCCATAACAGCCCTACGGCCAGTAAAGCCCAACTGGCGGCAAACATCGTATGCCCTGACGGAAAGGCAAACCCTGTTTCTTTTTGCCAGTGCTTACGTAGAAACGTCGGAATATCCTGTTGTTCGGCCAATTGCTCTTTAACTAAGTGGCCACGATCTTTACGTTTTAAAGTGTAGAACTCATCAACAGGGATATGGTGCGTTTTTTCCAGCCACACGACAAAGGGCCGAGGTTCCTGCACCCTGTCTTTAACCCAGGACTTTACGCCCTGACCGACTAAAATTGCCGCAGCCAGGATCGCAAACAGCATTACCGCAGCTTTCAGACGAAAACGCAGACACCACAGAAACCATGCACAGAGAACAACGTGAGTGATAATACCCCACGGCTGCGTCACCGTTTCCGTTATCCAGTACAGAGATTTTAGCCACCAAACGTTATGTCCCGGCTGCCAGCTCCAGCCCGATACCCATACGGCAACCGGCATAATAAGTAGCAGTCCGGCCCCGACCGCAGTGCGCTTTGCAATTGACAGCATTGCCTCTCCTTTCGTCGATAAGTCTCACAATCATAACTGAAAAAAGCGCATGCCGGGGAAATTGACAATTTTGTGCCATTCCAAAAACGAATCCGTTGTCGCGATTAGGTGAACATCGTTGCCTTATGGCAAAATAGTGCAATATAGAACAGAAGCCAACAGGCGACGGCACGACAGTGCCAGCATAATCTGGAGAATTACATGCAGCTTAAACGTGTGGCAGAAGCCAAACTGCCAACCCCCTGGGGTGATTTCCTGATGGTGGGATTTGAAGAACTGGCAACCGGACACGATCACGTCGCACTGGTTTTTGGCGATATCACAGGCCAAACGCCTGTCCTGGCGCGTGTCCACTCCGAATGTCTGACTGGCGATGCATTGTTTAGCCTGCGTTGCGATTGCGGCTTCCAGCTCGAAGCGGCTCTCACCCATATTGCTGAAGAAGGGCGCGGTATCCTGCTTTATCATCGTCAGGAAGGACGCAATATCGGTCTGCTCAATAAAATCCGCGCCTACGCGTTGCAGGACCAGGGTTATGATACCGTTGAAGCTAATCATCAGTTGGGCTTTGCGGCAGATGAGCGTGATTTCACGCTGTGTGCGGATATGTTCAAGCTGCTTGGTGTGGACGAAGTTCGTTTGCTGACCAATAACCCGAAAAAAGTGGAAATTCTGACCGAAGCGGGAATCAATATTGTTGAACGCGTGCCGTTGATTGTGGGTCGTAACCCGAACAATGAACATTACCTGGACACCAAAGCCGCCAAGATGGGACATTTGCTGGGCAAGTAATAGTTGTTACCGCCGATAAAAAAGCCTGCTCTCGCAGGCTTTTTACATTCTAGCTCAACATATTACGAATCACGTAGTGCAGAATGCCATCGTTTTGGTAGTACGTTAGCTCCGTCGCGGTATCGATACGGCAGCGGCATAAAACCACCTCTTTACGTCCATCCGAGCGAACCATACTCACCGGCACTGTTGCACCCGGTTTGATGTTTTGCAGATCCGTAATATCGATCGCTTCCTCACCGGTTAGTCCCAGCGTTTTACGCGTGACGCCCTGTGGGAATTCCAGCGGCAAAATCCCCATACCAATCAGGTTAGAACGGTGAATTCGCTCAAAGGACTCTGCGATAACCACGCGAACCCCCAGTAAGCGCGGGCCTTTTGCCGCCCAGTCGCGACTGGAGCCAGAGCCATACT
Organism: Citrobacter sp. Cpo109; assembly: GCF_030332565.1. NCBI lineage: Bacteria > Pseudomonadati > Pseudomonadota > Gammaproteobacteria > Enterobacterales > Enterobacteriaceae > Citrobacter > Citrobacter sp. Cpo109. The sequence continues at coordinate 415,142 of NZ_JAOWHQ010000042.1, read as the reverse complement.
CTTTCCCGGCAATAACCGCCAGGGGGATATTCTCCTGTTGATATTGCATAGCCGCATCATAGATAGCCACTACCTCAGTTCCCGGCAAATGACGCGTCATCCCACCTTCAACGCCGGGCACCATCTCATTGCGAATACGAATATTGGCAAAGGTACCGCGCATCATTACTTCATGATTCCCGCGCCGTGAACCGTAGGAGTTAAAATCTTTACGCTCCACGCCGTGGCTTTGCAGATAACGACCTGCCGGGCTATCCGGCTTGATACTGCCGGCAGGAGAAATATGGTCGGTGGTGACGGAATCTCCAAGCATTGCAAGGATACGCGCACCATGAATGTCCTGGACCGGATCCGGCGTCGCCTGCATACCATCGAAGAACGGCGACAAGCGGATATAGGTTGAGTCAGACTGCCAGCCATAGGTATCAGCACGATCTACCTGGATAGCTTTCCATTCCGGCGTGCCTTCAAAGACTTCAGCGTATTCTTTATGGAACATGGCGGTAGAAACCTGCTCCACGGCACGTGCAATTTCCTGAGCCGTCGGCCAGATATCTTTCAGATATACGGGATCGCCCTTTCTGTCATGCCCTAACGGATCTTTCGTCAGATTGATATTCATATTCCCCGCCAGCGCATAGGCCACCACCAGCGGCGGAGACGCCAACCAGTTGGTCTTCACGAGCGGATGGATACGCCCCTCAAAGTTTCGGTTGCCGGAAAGCACAGCACCAACGGTGAGGTCGCCTTTTTTGATTGCTGTCTCGATAGGATCGGGTAAAGGGCCCGAGTTACCAATACAGGTGGTACAGCCATAACCTACAAGGTTAAATCCCAGCTCATCAAGGTACGGCGTGAATCCTGCCTGCGCCAGATAATCAGACACCACCTTCGATCCTGGCGCCAGCGAGGCTTTCACCCATGGCTGACGTTTCAGACCAAGCGTCACTGCTTTTTTCGCCAGCAGCCCCGCCGCCATCAATACGCTTGGGTTAGAGGTGTTGGTACAGGAAGTTATCGCCGCAATAACCACAGCACCATCCGGCAGCTGGTACTGGTGACCGTTCATTGTATAGTCCACTGGCTGGCGATCTTTCAGCGAACTATTCACTTCGAGTTCATTACTCGCCGAAAACGCTTTCGGGACATCAGCCAGTGCTACCCGATCCTGCGGACGCTTCGGTCCGGCAAGACTAGCTTCTACACTGCCCATATCCAGCTCCAGTGAACTGGTAAATATGGGTTCATCCCCAGGATTACGCCACATTCCCTGCGCTTTGGCATAGGCGCTGACCAGCTCAACCTGCTCCTCACTGCGCCCACTCAGACGCATATATTCAAGAGTGATGCTATCGATCGGGAAGAAACCGCAGGTTGCGCCGTATTCCGGTGACATGTTCGCAATGGTTGCCCGATCGGCCAGCGGTAAGGTGTCCAGCCCATCACCGTAGAATTCAACGAATTTACCGACCACGCCGTGCTTACGCAGCATCTGGGTGACGGTTAAAACCAGGTCGGTAGCGGTGATACCTTCCCGCAGTTTGCCCACCAGTTTGAAGCCCACAACATCCGGGATAAGCATAGAAACCGGTTGACCCAGCATTGCTGCTTCAGCTTCAATGCCTCCAACGCCCCATCCCAGCACACCGAGACCATTAATCATTGTCGTATGGGAATCAGTTCCGACCAACGTGTCAGGGTAAGCCACCCACTCACCGTCCTGTAACTCGCTCCAGACGGCTTTGCCCAGGTATTCAAGGTTAACCTGGTGGCAAATCCCCGTTCCCGGTGGCACAACGCTGAAGCGACTAAATGCCTGCTGTCCCCATTTCAGGAACACATAACGCTCATGGTTACGTTCCATTTCCAGGCGAACGTTTTCTTCGAAAGCATCATCATCACCAAAACGGTCCACCGTTACCGAGTGGTCAATGACAAGGTCCACTGGCGAAAGCGGATTCACTTTTGCTGTATCTCCGCCCAGACGTTTCACCGCTTCGCGCATGGCGGCCAGATCGACCACCGCCGGCACGCCGGTAAAATCCTGCATCAGAACACGAGCGGGTCGATAGGCAATTTCACGATCGGCATGGGCAGTCTTCAGCCAATGCGCGAGCGCATGAATATCATCTTCGGTTACGGAATTACCATCCTGCCAACGAAGCAGGTTTTCCAGCAACACTTTCAGCGATTTGGGTAGTCGGGTGATATCACCCAGTGATTTAGCGGCCAGAGGTAAACTGTAGTAGCGGTAGGTTTTATCTTTAACCTGCAATGTGTCCTTACTGGCTTCTCGTAGGGTCGACGACATAGCTCCTCCTTAAATGACAGGGTTGGATCCCCTGATTTCCTCAGGGTTAGTATTAAAGATAACACAAACAAAATGTAACGCTTTGATAACAACTCAAATTGATAAAAGTAGCGCGCGATACAAAAGCGCGAAGTGAGGTCAATGGTAGGGAGGAAGGTCTAGCCGTGTAGATTAATAGGATGGATATTCAGCAGGCAATAGCGCAATCGATAATACGTTGATTAGGTGGCTGATGGTGAATACATGGGATAAACGATTCGATATTTAAGGTCACGAGGTAATCGTTATTATTATAAAATACGTACGAACTATTGTTTCTGTTCATCATCACCCGTTAACAGATCAATAAACGCCCGTTGTTCAGGAGAAAGTTTCCAGGATTCGGGTATCTTCGGCCCCTTCTCGGCGACGGTTTTGCTCTCGTGTTCATGTTCATGAGACGCTGGCGTCATAGTAGAGTGCTGCTTCGGTGCGGACATACTTACCCCCACACGTTCCAGGCCACGAGCGCGACAATAATCCAGAATACGGCAGAGCCAAGAAACACGGCGAACCAGGCTTTACGTTTCATCGCGGGATCCCGGCGTGCAGGCTGGTTTCCTGAAGGCATCGCTAACCTCATACTATCGAAATCACTTATCATTTAGGCACCAAACAATTGGTACAATTAATCATCAGATAGGAGGAATCCTAATAAAAAAGGCGATAAAAAGCCAGTTAATTTTCGGACTCAATCTGATAAATAAATCAATTGTTTGATCAATTATGAATATTTGAGAGTGATTTTTGGCAAGCTGACTAATTTGAAACTACTTTAGAGAACTTTTTCCATAAATAATATATGGTTAATATATAGGAGGAGAAATAATGAATAAATTCAAACTCTCCCGTCGGTATCGCTTTATGCTTATGGATACCGACGAGGTTATGGCCGTTATTATTTCTCAGGCAATTTAATATCTTTAAACATGGCTTCAATATCATCGTTGGAACGCAGCGCCACCGCCGTGTCCACCACATCACGCGTCAGATGCGGCGCGAAACGTTGAATGAAATCATACATGTAACTACGTAAGAAGGTGCTGCGACGAAAACCAATTTTGGTGGTGCTATGGCTGAAGATATCGTGCGCATCCACACGTACCAGGTCAGGATCGGAAACAGGATCTACCGCCATACTGGCAATTACACCCACGCCGAGACCCAGACGGACATAGGTTTTAATAACATCGGCATCGGTCGCGGTAAAAACAATACGCGGCTCCAGACCCGCACGGTTAAACGCGGTGTCCAGCTCCGAACGCCCGGTAAATCCAAAGGTGTAGGTCACCAGTGGATACTGTGCCAGTTCCTCAATAGAAACCGAAGATTTTCCCGCCAACGGATGATCCGGCGTGACGACAATCGAACGGTTCCAGTGGTAGCAAGGCAACATCACCAGGTCGTCATACAGGTGCAAGGCTTCCGTCGCGATAGCAAAATCCGCATTCCCTTTCGAGACGGCTTCGGCAATTTGCGTTGGCGATCCCTGGTGCATATGCAATGAAACACGAGGATAACGCTCAATAAAACCTTTAATCACGTTCGGTAATGCGTAACGTGCCTGAGTATGCGTGGTGGCGATATACAGCGAACCTTTGTCCGGCCAGGTATGTTCACCAGCAACAGACTTAATGGCGTCCACCTTAGACAGAACTTCGCGCGCAATACGGATGACTTCCTGCCCCGCTGGCGTAACCTGGGTCAGATGCTTACCGCTACGGGCAAAAATCTGGATGCCAAGTTCATCTTCCAGCATACGAACTTGCTTACTGATACCTGGCTGGGAGGTATAGAGCCCTTCTGCCGTTGAGGAGACATTAAGGTTGTGGTTCACCACCTCAACGATGTAGCGAAGCTGCTGTAATTTCATGTTATGCCATCCCGATTTGCGCCATCAAATCATCGTTTCTGCGCAGGCTCGTGGGCGCTGCTAATACGATTTAATAATAAAAAGCTTGTTAACTATAACCACTATATCATTTATATGTACGCTGTATAGGTATGACAAAAAATAATATGCCATAAACAAAAAAGGGCCGCTTACGCGACCCTTTGAGGAGGAACTCAGCCAGAATGCTGTTATTTCTTCCCTTCTACCCATTTGCCGTCAACGAAGAACGCGGACCAGCCAGTCGCCTTACCGTCTTTCTCAGCGGCAACGTATTGCTGCTTGGTTTTACGGCTGAAACGAACCATGGACTTGTTACCATCCGGGTCAGTTTGCGGTGCGTCTGCCAGATAACGCAGTTTTTCCGGCAGGCGATCGCGGAAGCGATACAACTCTTCCACCAACGGCGCACGAGTCTCACGTGATTTCGGAAACGTATTGGCCGCAAGGAAGATACCTGCAGCACCATCACGTAACACGAAATACGCGTCAGATTTTTCACACGGCAGTTCCGGTAGCGGAACCGGATCTTCTTTCGGCGGAGCAACTTCACCGTTACGCAGGATCTTACGGGTGTTTTTACACTCGTCGTTGGTACACGCCATGTACTTGCCGAAACGTCCCATTTTCAGGTGCATTTCAGAACCACATTTTTCGCACTCTACGATAGGACCGTCATAACCCTTGATACGGAATTCACCCTCTTCGATCTCGTAGCCGTCGCAGGTTGGGTTATTACCACACACATGCAATTTACGCTTAGGATCGATGAGATAACTGTCCATTGCCGTACCGCACTTCTGGCAGCGGCGTTTGGCGCGCAATGCGTTCGTTTCCGCGTCATCGCCTTCAAGCACATTCAATACTTCGTTTTCCGGCACCAGGTTGATGGTGGTTTTGCAACGCTCTTTCGGGGAAAGTGCGTAGCCGGAGCAACCAAGGAAAACGCCAGTGCTGGCGGTACGAATACCCATCTTGCGCCCGCAGGTCGGGCAATCAATGCTGGTCAGTACCATCTGGTTCGGACGCATACCGCCCTCTTCAGGATCTTTCTCGGCTTTATCCAGCTGCTGAGTAAAATCAGTGAAGAAGTTGTCGAGTACGCCCTTCCATTCGGCTTCGTGATTCGCCACCTGGTCGAGGCTGTCTTCCATCTGCGCGGTAAAATCGTAGTTCATCAGTTCACGGAAATTTTCTTCCAGACGATCGGTGACGATTTCACCCATTTTTTCAGCGTAGAAGCGACGGTTTTCAACGCGAACATAACCGCGATCCTGAATCGTAGAGATGATCGACGCATAGGTGGATGGACGACCAATGCCACGCTTTTCAAGCTCTTTAACCAGCGAAGCTTCACTGAAGCGTGCTGGCGGCTTGGTGAAGTGCTGCGCAGGTGTCAGCTCGATAAGCGTCAAGGTATCGCCTTTGTCCACCGCCGGTAGGATGCGATCTTCATCGCCCTTACGCAGCGCGGGCATCACTTTGGTCCAACCATCGAAACGCAGAATACGACCACGCGCTTTCAGACGGAAATCACCTGCACCGACAGTCAGGGTGGTAGAGTCATATTTCGCTGGCGTCATCTGACAAGCTACAAACTGGCGCCAGATCAGCTGATACAGTTTTTGCGCATCGGCTTCCATATCTTTCAACGACTCCGCCAGTACGGCGACATCAGAAGGACGGATAGCTTCGTGTGCTTCCTGCGAGTTCTCTTTGCTGGCGTACTGGTTCGCGCTCTCCGGCAAATATTTTTTGCCAAAATTATCACTGATGTAATCGCGAACCATGGTGACAGCATCCTGGCTCAGGTTGGTTGAGTCAGTACGCATGTAAGTGATGTAACCCGCTTCATACAAGCGCTGCGCCATCATCATGGTTTTCTTCACACCAAAGCCCAGACGCGTGCTCGCAGCCTGCTGTAGCGTGGAGGTAATGAACGGTGCGCTCGGCTTGCTGCTGGTCGGTTTATCTTCACGTTCCAGGACGCTATAGCGCGCTTTTTCCAACAGGCTAACAGCGGCAAGCGTTTGTTCCCGATTTACAGGACGGAACGGTTTATCATTTTGATGCGTCACCTCAAGCGGCAACGCGTCGCCGCCCGGCGTGGTCGTGTTAGCATCAATTTCCCAGAACTCTTCTGGAACAAATGCTTTGATTTCGCGTTCACGCTCAACCACCAGACGCACAGCCACAGACTGTACGCGACCGGCAGACAGACCGCGCGCAATTTTTTTCCACAGCAGTGGCGACACCATATAGCCCACAACACGGTCCATAAAGCGGCGCGCCTGTTGCGCATTAACACGATCGATGTTCAACTCGCCCGGTTTTTCAAACGCCTGGCGAATAGCATTTTTGGTAATTTCGTTAAACACCACGCGGCTGTAGCGAGTGTCGTCGCCACCGATGACTTCCCGCAGGTGCCATGCAATGGCTTCCCCTTCGCGGTCAAGGTCGGTTGCGAGATAGATGTGGTCGGCTTTTTCAGCCAGTTGCTTCAGTTCAGAAACAACTTTCTCTTTACCAGGCAGCACTTCATAGCGCGCATCCCAGTTGTGCCACGGGTCAACACCCATACGGTTGACGAGAGCGCCACGTTCATCCTTTTTGGGCTTTTTAGCCGTTTTGGTGGAGGTTGAGTCGGCGCTCTTTTTAGTTGCTGAGCCACTGGTCGGCAAATCACGGATATGACCGACGCTGGATTTCACCACGTAGTCATTACCCAGATACTTGTTGATCGTTTTGGCTTTTGCCGGGGACTCAACGATGACAAGAGCTTTACCCATATTCACCTTTACCTAATTTGATTCTTCCAGAATGCGTCGCACGTTGATTCACCTTCCACTGGCGACGAGACATCGATATGGTCTCTGCGTCGGCGGATATCAACCCCTTAAACTGTTTCGCGCTTGTAATGTAACTCTCATGTAACTGAGTTAACAGGCTTTTTTTCTCACAAACGCTCTAGCACGACGAAGTATTGGTCGAATGTCAAGCAAATCTGTTGCCAGATTGACGAAAGCGTCACACTGTACCTGATAAAATGCGTTACGCAACTTTATTAGCATGCAAAAACAAATCTCGCCAGTTGTAACACTGTCGTAAAACCTTCATTTATGTCAGGGAATATTTGCCCATAAGGCGGGCTCAGCGTAGACTAATGTCCTTGTTTAAGGAGTAAATCATGCATAAAGACACTCAACCCATCGATCGCGAAACACTGCTGATTGAAGCCAACAAAATCATTCGTGAGCATGAGGACACGCTGGCGGGGATTGTCGCCACCGGCGTTACGCAGCGAAACGGCGTGCTGGTTTTCAGCGGAGATTACTTTTTAGACGAGCAAGGGCTACCAACGCCCAAAAGTACGGCTGTGTTTAATATGTTTAAACACCTGGCGCACGTACTTTCTGAAAAGTATCACTTGATCGATTAATACGAGAAATAATTTGCCGGATGGCAGCAACGCCTTATCCAGCCTACATTGATGCATATTTGTAGGCCGGATAGGATATGTGAGCAGCGCTATCCGGCAATGACAATTTTACATCAGTGGCTTCTGCCCCCGCTGCCACCAGCGCATCAGCAAACGATCGGCGCTCTCCGCCGCACTACCGGTAAAACGATCCATCAGCTTTTTACGCTGCAGATAGCGAACGTTCAACACTTCACGACCTTCCATCAGCCCGAGGATCACCTCATCGCTGGTATTGATCTCATCCACCAGCCCATTTGCCAGCGCCTGTTGACCAAACCAATGTTCACCCGTGGCAACCTGTTCAATGTCCAGAGTCGGACGCATGCGATGCACAAAGTCTTTAAACAGATGATGCGTTTCGTTCAGATCTTCGCGAAATTTCTGCCGTCCTTCTTCCGTGTTTTCACCGAGTAAGGTCAGCGTACGCTTGTACTGTCCGGCGGTGTGCAGTTCGATATCAATATCTTTCCCTTTCAGGAAGCGATTAAAGTTCGGGATCTGCGCCACCACGCCAATTGAGCCGACGATAGCAAACGGCGCCGAGACAATTTTATCTGCCACGCAGGCCATCATATATCCGCCGCTCGCAGCGACTTTATCCACCGTGACGGTTAGCGGTATCTGCTTATCGCGCAGACGTTGCAATTGCGATGCAGCCAGGCCATAGCCATGTACCACACCACCCGGGCTTTCCAGACGAACCACCACCTGATCCTGAGGTTTAACAACCGCCAGCACCGCCGTCACCTCTTCGCGTAATGCGCTGACCTCATGGGCATCCATACTGCCTTTAAAATCAAGCACCCATACACGAGGTTTATCAGATGACGTGCTGTCACCCAGTTTCGCTTTTGCCTTGGCGGCCTTCGCCTCCAGCTTCTGTTTCTTTTTCTGCGCCTTATGCCAGAATTTTTGCTGATGCCCATCCAATAAGGCCAGCGACAGATCTTCCTTCATCTCTTTATATTGATCGCTGAGGTTAATAACCCGCAATTCCCCACGCTGACGTTTGCGTTGTGTCGCGTTTACGATCAGCATCACCACCACTGCAATAGCCACCACGACAGTGACAATTTTTGCCAAAAACAGCCCATATTCAGACAACAATTCCACAAGACCCACCTTGGTTAAACAACGCGACTTCCGCTCAGTGTACAACAGGCGTGTCACCTCGTCTTGCTTCATACATCCAGTGCTGAATCAGTAAAAAGCATGACAAAGCGTTCATTTTGCGGTGTTATTGCCTTTGGCTGATTGAAAAAGAACAGGGTTTAAGGCATAAAGCCCAAAACTTATTGCGAACGAGATGGCCAGGGCGTCGCCGAGGAGTAGCCGTGCATTACCAACCTAAACAAGACCTTTTACAGGGCCGCATTATTCTTGTCACCGGTGCCAGCGATGGTATCGGACGCGAAGCCGCGCAGACCTATGCACGCTATGGCGCGACCGTTATCCTGCTTGGGCGTAACGAAGAAAAACTGCGTCAGGTTGCCCGCACTATCGCCAATGAAAACGGAACACAACCACAGTGGTTTACACTGGATTTACTGACCTGTACCTCTGAAGAATGTCACCAGCTTGCGCAGCGCATTGCCGCACATTTCCCGCGTCTGGATGGCGTACTGCATAACGCCGGATTACTCGGCGATATTTGCCCAATGAGTGAACAAAACCCGCAGGTCTGGCAGGATGTAATGCAGGTAAATGTGAATGCTACTTTTATGCTGACTCAGGCATTGCTGCCGTTGTTACTCAAATCCGATGCCGGATCGCTGGTCTTTACCTCTTCCAGCGTCGGCCGCCAGGGACGCGCCAATTGGGGAGCATATGCTACCTCAAAATTTGCTACCGAAGGGATGATGCAGGTGCTGGCTGATGAGTATCAAAACCGTCATCTGCGCGTAAACTGTATCAATCCTGGTGGAACACGTACTGGCATGCGAGCCAGCGCATTCCCCACGGAAGATCCACAAAAATTGAAAACCCCCGCCGATATTATGCCGCTCTACCTGTGGCTGATGGGCGATGACAGCCGCCGTAAAACCGGTATGACTTTTGACGCCCAGCCGGGCCGTAAACCAGGAATTGCCCAATGAGTGAAGAACGCTATCAGCAACGTCAACAGCGCGTAAAAGATCGGGTTGACGCACGCGTTGCCGCCGCTACGGACGAGCGCGGGATCATCATCGTGTTCACCGGAAATGGTAAGGGTAAAACCACCGCCGCATTCGGTACCGCCACACGCGCGGTGGGCCACGGTAAAAAAGTCGGTGTCGTACAATTTATTAAAGGTACGTGGCCAAACGGAGAACGTAACTTACTTGAACCCCACGGCGTAGAGTTTCAGGTTATGGCAACAGGATTTACCTGGGAAACGCAAAACCGTGAGTCCGACACCGCGGCCTGTATGGCCGTGTGGGAACACGGCAAGCGGATGCTGGCCGACGATGAACTGGATATGGTGGTGCTGGACGAGCTGACCTATATGGTGGCATACGACTATCTGCCACTTGAAGAGGTCATCACTGCCCTAAATGCGCGCCCTGCCCATCAAACGGTGATTATCACCGGCCGTGGATGTCATCGCGATATTCTGGAGTTAGCGGATACGGTCAGCGAGCTGCGCCCGGTCAAGCATGCGTTTGAAGCGGGCGTGAAGGCCCAGATAGGGATCGATTACTGACACCAGGCCGGATAAGGCGCTTGCGCCGCATCCGGCTCCACGCTAACGTCTGATAGCGCTTTGCTTATCAGGCCTGGTCATGATTAACCGTTGTTGCTACGACCACCCGGACGACGGCTGCTACCGACCTGTGAGTGGCGCTTCACCGCACGACGGATCTGATTTGCCTTCATGCGACGACGATCTTTCTCGACGGCAACTTTAGATGTCGTTTCCGGCTTCAGCTCCACCAGTTCACGCAGATAGTTGGTCTGCGCGAGGTCAAGCTCGGTCCAGCCACCACGCGGCAGGCCTTTCGGCAGCGGGATATCACCGTAACGAACACGAATAAGACGGCTTACCTGCACACCTACAGCTTCCCACAGGCGACGGACTTCACGGTTACGCCCTTCGGTCAGCGTGACGTTATACCACTGGTTGATCCCTTCACCACCGCTGAACTTGATCGTTTTAAATGCCGCCGGACCATCTTCCAGCTGTACGCCACGACTCAGATCGCGCAGTTTTGCATCATCAACCTGACCAAAAACACGTACCGCATATTCACGTTCAACTTCACGGCTTGGGTGCATCAGACGGTTAGCCAGTTCACCATCGGTGGTAAACAGCAGTAAACCGCAGGTATTCACGTCCAGACGCCCTACGGCAATCCAGCGCGCATCACGCAGTTTTGGTAAACGATCGAACACGGTCGGACGACCTTCCGGGTCGTTACGGGTACACAGTTCACCTTCTGGCTTGTAATAGGCCAGAACGCGGCAGATTTGCTCCGCAGACTCTTTAACCGAAATCAGATGACCGTCGATACGGATTTTCAGACCCGGAGTGACTTCAACGCGATCGCCGAGCGTGGCAATTTTGCCATCAACGCTCACGCGACCCGCGGCAATAATAGATTCGATTTCACGGCGAGAACCGTGGCCAGCGCGCGCCAGCACTTTTTGTAACTTTTCGCTCATAGAGCTTCCTTTAGATGTCGCCTTCACAGGCGTCGAACAGGAGAATCAACGGCGCCAGTCAGCGCCATTTTAAGGTCGCGTAGTATAGCGGTTCGCGCCCTTATAAGAAAGGTTTAACGTCGCCGACGCCTTCACGTAACACCACCGGGGAATCGTCGGTTAAATCGATGACCGTGGTCGGCTGCTGACCGAGATAGCCACCGTGGATAATCAAATCCACCAGTTTTTCCAGACGGTCTTTAATCTCTTCCGGGTCTGACTCAGTAAATTCACTGCCCGGCAGCATCAGCGATGTAGAGAGCATCGGCTCGCCCAGTGCTTCCAGCAGCGCCAGCGCAATCGGATTCGATGGCACACGCAGGCCGATAGTCTTACGTTTTTCCTGCAACAAACGGCGCGGAACTTCTTTCGTTCCTTTCAGGATGAAGGTGTAGTTACCCGGCGTGTTGTTTTTAATTAAACGAAAGGCCACGTTGTCGACAAACGAATAGGTCGACAGTTCAGACAAGTCACGACACATCAGCGTAAAGTTGTGCCCGTCCGGCAGGTGACGAATGCGGCAAATGCGCTCCATGGCGCCTTTATCTTCAATTTTGCAGCCCAACGCATAGCCGGAATCGGTTGGATAGACGATCACCCCACCTTTACGCACGATTTCAACGGCCTGATTGATCAGTCGCTGCTGCGGGTTTTCGGGATGAATATAAAAAAACTGGCTCATACTTTCCTCTCTGTGATCTCGGGCTGCTCCCAAAGTTGCCAGACGCCTTCTACGCCTGCGGGCAACCAAAGTTTACGACCCAACTCAATCCATGGGCAGGGTAGATGAAAATCAGACCCTTGCGATGCCCACAGTTGATGCGAACGCGCAAGCGTCGCCAGATGGGTGCGTTCATTGGGAGACTGCTGGCACTGTGATACTTCCATCGCGTCGCCGCGATGTTCAGCAAAATGCGCAACCAGTCTTTTCAGCCACTTAGCGCTAAGATCGTACCGCCCAGGATGAGCCAGAACAGCCTTACCGCCAGAATGATGAATGACATCAATAGCTTGTTCTATTGTACACCACTGTGGCGGAACGTAACCGGTTTTCCCACGGGCAAGATATTTTTTAAAGACATCCGCCATGGTTGTGGCTTTTCCGCATTCCATCAGGAAACGCGCAAAATGGCCCCGCGTAACCGCCCCGCCATCAGCCAGGCGTAACGCCCCTTCCCACGCGCCGGGGATATGCGCTTTGTCGAGTCGTTCGGCAATCAGGCGCGCACGCTGCTGACGACGTTCCGTTTGTTGCGCCAGAAACTCACACATCATGGGATGGGCGATATCAATGTTCAGACCCACTATATGGATCTCATGGTTTTCCCAGACCGTTGATATCTCGACGCCAGGGATTAAATTTAAGGCTAAACCTGAACGTGAAATTTCTTCTCTTGCCGCCGCAATGCCGGCCGTGGTGTCATGATCGGTGATCGCCAGTGTACCGACTCGCATCTCTACCGCACGGTGTACTAAGGCTTCTGGCGTTAACCGCCCATCGGAGGCTGTAGTATGACTGTGCAGGTCATAAATCACTGCGTAATTCGTGTCGCTCAAGGCGGCTCCCGTTTCAATAAATGTCGTATCACGCCCATCATAGCGGTTTCGACAAATATACTGAAATCAGGTGTTGACTTTATTCCATTGAACTAGTTAACTAGTACGCAAGTTCACATGAAGAAGGTATCTGAGATGAAAGCAACATTTGTTCTGCACGGTTGGTGGCGCACTTCCTGATTTCGGGCAGTGTCTTACGTCTGCAATATGCAACCAGATACCCGGCCCGCCAAATGAGCGGGCTTTTTTTTGAACAAAATTAATGAGAATAACGATGCAAACTCAAAAACCGACACTCGAACTGCTTGCCTGCGATGCCGCCTACCGAGAGAATCCGACGGCGCTGTTTCATCAGGTGTGTGGCGCACGTCCAGCAACACTGCTGCTGGAATCTGCAGATATCGACAGCAAAGACGATCTGAAGAGCCTGCTGCTGGTCGACAGCGCATTACGCATTACAGCTCTAGGTGACACTGTCACTATTCAGGCGTTGTCCGCAAACGGCGCATCGCTGCTGCCCCTGCTGGATGCTGCCCTGCCCGCTGGCGTTGAGAACGAACAACAGCCGAATGGTCGTCATCTGCGATTCCCCGCCGTCAGCCCGCTGCTGGATGAAGACGCCCGCTTATGTTCTCTTTCCGTATTTGACGCTTTTCGCTTACTGCAGGAGCTGGTGAATGTTCCAGCGCAAGAACGTGAAGCGATGTTCTTCGGCGGTCTTTTTTCCTACGACCTGGTTGCCGGTTTTGAAGATTTACCTCAGCTTGAAGCGGGCAACCGTTGCCCTGACTACTGCTTCTATCTGGCAGAAACGCTGATGGTTATCGACCACCAGAAAAAAAGCACCCGTATTCAAGCCAGTATTTTTTCCCCTAATGATGCTGAAAAACAGCGTATTAACGCTCGTCTGGCGCAGTTGAGCCAGCAGCTTACCGAGCCTGCGCCGCCATTGCCGGTCACTGAAGTCCCACAGATGCGCTGCGAGTGCAATCAGAGTGATGAAGAGTTTGGCGCCGTAGTACGTGGCATGCAAAAGGCGATTCGCGCGGGCGAAATTTTCCAGGTGGTGCCATCCCGCCGTTTCTCGCTGCCCTGCCCATCTCCGCTGGCGGCCTACTATGTGCTGAAGAAAAGTAACCCCAGCCCATACATGTTTTTCATGCAGGACAACGATTTCACGCTGTTTGGCGCCTCCCCGGAAAGCTCGCTGAAATACGATGCCACCAGCCGCCAGATTGAGATCTACCCGATTGCTGGTACTCGCCCGCGCGGTCGTCGTGCGGACGGTTCGCTTGATCGCGATCTCGACAGCCGTATCGAGCTGGAGATGCGTACCGACCATAAAGAGCTTTCTGAGCACCTGATGCTGGTTGACCTTGCGCGTAACGACCTGGCGCGCATCTGTACGCCTGGCAGCCGCTATGTTGCTGACCTCACCAAGGTCGATCGTTACTCCTTCGTTATGCACCTGGTTTCGCGCGTGGTCGGCGAATTGCGTAGCGATCTGGATGTGCTGCACGCTTACCGCGCCTGTATGAATATGGGCACGTTAAGCGGAGCGCCAAAAGTTCGCGCCATGCAGCTTATCGCCGAGGCAGAAGGTCGTCGCCGTGGCAGCTACGGCGGTGCGGTAGGTTACTTCACGGCGCATGGCGATCTGGATACCTGTATTGTCATTCGCTCCGCCCTCGTGGAAGACGGTATTGCCACCGTACAAGCCGGTGCCGGGATTGTTCTGGATTCTGTACCGCAGTCTGAAGCCGATGAAACCCGTAATAAAGCGCGCGCGGTTCTGCGTGCTATCGCCACCGCGCACCACGCACAGGAGACCTTCTAATGGCTGACATTCTGCTGCTCGATAATATCGACTCTTTTACCTATAACCTGGCGGATCAGCTGCGTACTAATGGTCACAACGTGGTGATTTACCGCAACCATATTCCGGCCCAGACGTTGATTGACCGCTTAGCAACGATGAAAAATCCGGTGCTGATGCTCTCTCCAGGCCCAGGTGCGCCAAGCGAAGCAGGTTGCATGCCGGAGCTGTTAACCCGCCTGCGCGGCAAGCTGCCAATCATCGGTATTTGTCTGGGACACCAGGCCATTGTTGAAGCCTATGGTGGATATGTGGGTCAGGCCGGAGAGATCCTGCACGGCAAAGCGTCCAGCATTGAACACGACGGTCAGGCAATGTTCGCCGGTCTGGCAAATCCGCTGCCGGTGGCACGCTATCATTCACTGGTTGGCAGCAACGTACCTGCTGGATTGACCATTAACGCCCACTTTAACGGCATGGTGATGGCGGTACGTCACGATACCGATCGCGTCTGCGGCTTCCA
The DNA here is from genome assembly GCF_030332565.1 of Citrobacter sp. Cpo109. Classification (NCBI taxonomy): domain Bacteria; kingdom Pseudomonadati; phylum Pseudomonadota; class Gammaproteobacteria; order Enterobacterales; family Enterobacteriaceae; genus Citrobacter; species Citrobacter sp. Cpo109. The sequence goes on along the minus strand of NZ_JAOWHQ010000042.1, from coordinate 399,843 downwards.
GTTCCATCCGGAGTCAATTCTGACCACCCAGGGCGCGCGATTGCTGGAACAAACGCTGGCCTGGGCGCAACAGAAGCTTGAACAAACCAATACGCTGCAACCCATTCTGGAGAAACTGTATCAGGCCCAAACGCTGTCCCAGCAGGAAAGCCACCAGCTGTTCTCTGCCGTGGTACGCGGTGAACTGAAACCGGAACAACTGGCTGCGGCGCTGGTAAGCATGAAAATTCGTGGCGAACACCCGAATGAAATTGCCGGTGCGGCAACCGCGCTGCTGGAAAACGCAGCCCCGTTCCCGCGCCCTGATTATCTGTTTGCCGATATTGTCGGTACCGGCGGTGACGGCAGCAACAGTATCAATATTTCTACCGCCAGCGCCTTTGTTGCGGCGGCTTGCGGACTGAAAGTTGCCAAACACGGCAACCGCAGCGTCTCCAGCAAGTCTGGCTCTTCGGATCTGTTAGCGGCATTTGGCATCAATCTGGATATGAACGCTGATAAGTCCCGTCAGGCGCTAGACGACCTCGGGGTGTGCTTCCTGTTTGCGCCGAAATATCACACCGGTTTTCGCCATGCCATGCCAGTACGCCAGCAGTTGAAAACCCGCACGCTGTTTAACGTGCTCGGCCCGTTGATTAACCCGGCGCATCCGCCGCTGGCGCTGATCGGCGTTTACAGCCCGGAACTGGTGCTACCCATTGCCGAGACGCTGCGCGTGCTGGGATATCAACGAGCAGCCGTGGTGCACAGTGGTGGCATGGACGAAGTTTCGCTGCATGCGCCGACCATAGTGGCAGAGCTGCACGATGGGGAAATCAAGAGTTATCAACTGACGGCAGAAGACTTTGGTCTGACGCCTTACCATCAGGAACAGCTGGCTGGCGGCACGCCGGAAGAAAACCGTGACATTCTTAGTCGCTTGTTACAAGGTAAAGGTGAAGCCGCTCATGAGGCTGCTGTTGCCGCAAATGTCGCCATGTTAATGCGCCTGCACGGTGAAGAAGATTTAAAAGCCAATGCGCAAACCGTGATTAATGTACTGCGTAGCGGTGCGGCCTATGACCGCGTTACTGCACTGGCAGCAAGAGGGTAAATGATGCAAACCGTTTTAGCGAAAATTGTCGCAGACAAGGCGATTTGGGTAGAAGCCCGTAAACAGCAACAACCGCTGGCCAGCTTTCAAAATGATGTTCAGCCTGGCTCACGTGATTTCTACGATGCGCTGCAAGGTGCGCGCACCGCCTTTATTCTGGAGTGCAAAAAGGCATCTCCATCAAAAGGCGTGATCCGTGATGATTTCGACCCGGCACAAATTGCTGGCGTCTATAAACATTATGCTTCCGCGATCTCTGTACTGACCGATGAGAAGTATTTCCAGGGGAGCTTTGATTTCCTGCCCATCGTCAGCCGCATCGCACCGCAGCCGATTCTGTGCAAGGACTTTATTATCGATCCTTACCAGATTTACCTGGCACGTTTCTACCAGGCGGACGCCTGTTTATTGATGCTGTCGGTGCTCGATGATGAGCAATATCGTCAACTCGCCGCCGTCGCCCACAGTCTGAAAATGGGCGTACTGACCGAAGTCAGCAACGAAGAAGAGCTGGAGCGTGCTATCGCACTGGGCGCCAAAGTCGTTGGTATCAACAACCGTGATTTACGCGACCTGTCGATTGATCTGAATCGTACCCGTCAACTGGCGCCGCGACTGGGTCACGGTGTTACCGTCATCAGCGAGTCCGGGATCAACACCTATGGTCAGGTGCGCGAGCTCAGCCACTTCGCCAACGGTTTTCTGATTGGCTCCGCGCTGATGTCGCATGATGATCTGCACGCCGCCGTGCGTCGCGTACTGCTCGGCGAGAATAAAGTCTGCGGTTTAACCCGGGCTCAGGATGCAAATGCGGCATACGAAGCGGGTGCCATTTACGGCGGCGTGATTTTTGTCCCCACATCACCGCGCGCGGTCAACGTTGAACAAGCGCGAGAGGTCATGACCGGCGCGCCGCTGCAATACGTCGGGGTGTTTCGCAACTCAGATATAACCGACGTGAGCGCAACAGCGGCGGAACTGGGACTAACTGCCGTGCAACTGCACGGTAACGAAGACCAGTCCTACGTTGACGCCCTGCGCGAGGTACTGCCCGCACAGGTGCAAATCTGGAAGGCACTCAGCGTCAGCGAAACTTTGCCAGCCCGTGATTATCAGCATGTCGATAAATACGTCTTCGATAACGGCCAGGGCGGCAGCGGTCAACGCTTCGACTGGACACTTTTAGGTGGACAATCGCTGGATAACGTTTTACTGGCTGGCGGACTCGGCGCAGATAACTGCGTTGACGCGGCAAAAACCGGCTGTGCCGGTCTCGATTTCAATTCTGGCGTAGAGTCACAGCCGGGCATCAAAGATGCACGTCTTCTGGCTTCGGTCTTTCAGACGCTGCGCGCATATTAAGGAAAAGGACATGACAACATTACTCAATCCGTACTTTGGTGAATTTGGCGGTATGTATGTGCCACAGATTCTGATGCCTGCCCTGCGCCAGCTGGAAGAAGCTTTTGTCAGCGCACAAAAGGATCCTGAATTTCAGGCGCAGTTTACAGACCTGCTGAAAAACTATGCAGGTCGCCCAACCGCACTGACCAAGTGCCAGAACATTACTCAAGGCACCAACACAACGCTGTATCTCAAGCGTGAAGATTTACTGCACGGCGGCGCGCACAAAACCAATCAGGTGCTGGGTCAGGCGTTGCTGGCGAAGCGCATGGGTAAAACGGAAATTATCGCCGAAACTGGCGCGGGTCAGCACGGGGTTGCATCTGCTCTCGCCAGCGCACTGCTGGGGTTGAAATGCCGTATTTACATGGGTGCGAAAGATGTTGAACGTCAGTCGCCTAACGTTTTCCGTATGCGTTTGATGGGCGCTGAAGTTATCCCCGTTCACAGCGGTTCCGCAACGCTGAAAGATGCCTGTAACGAAGCGCTTCGCGACTGGTCTGGCAGCTACGATACCGCGCACTACATGCTCGGTACGGCGGCTGGTCCGCACCCCTTCCCGACCATTGTGCGTGAGTTCCAGCGCATGATCGGTGAAGAAACCAAGGCGCAGATTCTGGAAAAAGAAGGTCGCCTGCCGGACGCCGTTATCGCTTGCGTGGGTGGCGGTTCTAACGCCATCGGTATGTTCGCCGATTTTATTAATGAAACCAGCGTAGGTCTGATTGGAGTAGAGCCAGGCGGTCACGGAATTGAGTCTGGAGAGCACGGCGCACCGTTGAAGCATGGTCGTGTCGGGATTTACTTCGGCATGAAGTCCCCAATGATGCAGACTGAAGAGGGACAGATTGAAGAGTCTTACTCTATTTCTGCAGGGCTGGACTTCCCGTCAGTTGGGCCACAGCATGCGTACCTGAACAGCATTGGTCGCGCTGATTATGTTTCAATCACCGATGATGAAGCACTGGAAGCCTTCAAAACGCTGTGTCTGCACGAGGGAATTATTCCGGCACTGGAGTCCTCCCATGCCCTGGCGCACGCGTTGAAAATGATGCGTGAGAATCCGGAAAAAGAGCAGTTACTGGTGGTTAATCTCTCCGGTCGCGGCGACAAAGACATTTTCACCGTACACGATATTCTGAAAGCGCGAGGGGAAATCTGATGGAACGTTACAAAAACCTGTTTGCACAGCTGAAGGACCGCAAAGAAGGCGCTTTTGTCCCCTTCGTAACCCTGGGCGATCCGTCTGTTGAGCAGTCACTGAAAATCATTGATACGCTGATTGAAGCCGGTGCCGACGCGCTTGAGCTCGGCATTCCGTTCTCCGATCCGCTGGCAGACGGTCCGACCATACAGGAAGCCACCCTGCGAGCGTTTGCCGCCGGCGTTACACCGTCGCAATGCTTTGAAATGCTGGCGCTGATTCGCCAGAAGCATCCGACGATTCCCATTGGGTTGCTGATGTATGCCAACCTGGTCTTCAGCAAGGGCATTGACGAGTTTTACGCCCAGTGCGAAAAAGTGGGTGTGGATTCTGTGTTAGTGGCCGATGTGCCTGTTGAGGAGTCAGCTCCGTTCAGAACTGCAGCGCTCCGCCACAATATTGCACCAATTTTCATCTGCCCTCCGAACGCTGATGAAGAACTGCTACGCCAGATTGCCTCTTATGGCCGTGGCTACACTTATCTGCTTTCACGTGCAGGTGTGACCGGTGCAGAAAATCGTGCGGCATTACCGCTGTATCATCTGGTTGAAAAGCTGAAACAATATGATGCTCCGCCTTCTTTACAGGGCTTTGGTATTTCTGCGCCTGAACAGGTCGCTGGTGCTATTGAAGCCGGTGCTGCCGGCGCAATTTCCGGCTCGGCAATTGTGAAGGTCATTGAGAAAAATGTTGCGGCACCGGATCAGATGCTGGCTGAGCTGAAAGCGTTTGTCAGCGCGATGAAAACCGCCACCCAGCAGTAAGTTAAATCAACCGCCAGTGACAGCTGGCGGTTTCACCCTTCTTTCGTGTGCTTCATTCTATACATAGCGCTATCCGCATTCTGAATGGCCACATCCAGTTCATCGTTCACCTCTGCAATTCCCCACGATACTGACAATGGCACGGTATGGCCGTCCACAACGAACACATGACTGGTCACCTGCCCGCTAATACGTTGCGCGATTGCTATAGCGTCAGTTGCCTGTGATCGAAACAGCAGGATCATAAATTCATCCCCGCCGGTACGAATCACAATATCGTGGCTGGTGCGGGTGTTTGACAGCATCCTGTTGGCGATAATTTGCAGCGCGCGATCGCCTGCCGCGTGGCCCCAGGTATCATTGACGGCCTTGAATTTATTGCAGTCCAGTAGCACCACCGAACAGTGTGATAAATCCCGACGCTTGATAATGTCGAGTATTCGGCGGTTAAAACAGCCGGTCAGAGTATCGATATAAACCTTGAGGTCGCTTTCATTCAGCCATGATTTGAGTGAGAAACTGATCATGATGAAAAAGAACGGCGCCAGCAGAATCACGATCCCAGCATGTGTGTCGCGTACCATAAAACGACCTAATGATAGCGAATAGTGCAGTGCATATTTCTCCGAAAAATTGCGCACCATAAAGCGGGATTGACTTGTACATTTGCCGGATAAACAGAGACTCTCATGGTTTGTTAAATTCACCAACTCCACGTTCAGCTCCGGTGGAATTTGGTTGTCAAATGCCTGGGCTAACGCTTCCTGCAATTCGGGCTTTGAATGGTCATAGACCAGATAGGCTACGATTTGGTCTGATATCTCTTTGCCAGACAGATCGTAGATATAACTCACCACGCTGTAAGCTTTTTCACCGGTAATTTTATCGGTATAAAAATTCGTCGAACTAAGGGCTTTGTTTTTGACGTTTTTTTGCAGTAATCGGGTATAGAAATCGACGGGCGGGTAGAAAAATTGAGTGATATCCCGCGCCATTTCAGAATTTGAGAAACTGAAATTGCGTGAATCGGAAGCCATAAACCAGTAAAAATAATCTGAATTTTTGGCGATGATATAACGATGTGCATCGAAGCTGCCCGGGTTTAGCTCATTGACCATACCGCGAATAAATTCAGCCGCCGTATACATACACAGCGCGTTGTGACTGGTTTGCTGGGCAACCATTGTCCCCGTCGCCGAATGCAGTCGCTTTGGATCGGCGTTAATTCCCCATTCATCCTCATCCCGGAGAACAAATTTTGAAATATCGCCGCATTGTTCCCCCGTTTTGATATGGTGATAACGCTCACCAATCGCATCGGCGATCAGCTCGTTATCGTTAAAAATGTCCATCATGCGCGCTTGCAGGCGGTTGACACCTTCGCTGGCAGCGGCCATTCGCTGTTCATAAATAATAAACAGAAACAACGAAGTAAATATCAACGTAATGAGCCCTGATACCAGCAGTGCCTGCCTGTTTCTGAGCTTATCCTGCACAATCTTCACGAGTCCACCCTGATAGTTAACAGTATTGCCAAATCGGTTACCCGTTTATGTTGTTGCATAACAGCGTTGTACGTTGATAGAGAATGTTTGCCACTCCGAAGCAGGTAAGTTGATGTAGCCCGCAGTCGCGCGCTTAGGTTACATATTTATACAATAAAATCACATATTTGTTAACATAAACGCAAACTAATCATCACCTTCGATAGGATATCCTGCCCGCCGGATGGCCTCGCGGCAGTCGTTTACGCCTGCGGCATAGCCCGCCTCAATCTCGCAAACCGGACTTGCGCTGCAATAAGGTAGTGTAACTGGAGTCGCAATAATTTTCTCCAGCACCTCAATTTTATCCATGTAAAGTAATAACTCACGTGCAGCACTCACGGCAAACGCTGCCGTTTGATCTTCGGAGAACGGTTCCAGAAGTGTGATTTTTTGCTGTAGCAGATGGCGGGTCAACATCATCAGCAATACCCTCAAAGTTGGTTTGCTTAAAGAGTAGCACTACATCAAAGGGGAGAAAGGCACGATGTTTTCCCCAGAATGTTTAAATGAAGAACGAGGGGAATGTTTCCTGGTTGCTAACTACTGTCAGGCATGCTCGGAATCTATACAGTTCAATCATCCTGGTTGTGCAGCTATTAATTAAGTTGACTTCAAAAAGTCCCTTGCGAGACACTGCTTTAAAGCATACCAAATATGGGTGAACTTGTTGAGACATCTGTTGATTAAATTAGTTGTGTTAAGCGTTGGATTTTTAAGCGCTGGGGACATACTGGCAAATACTCCGGAACAGGTAGTCACCGCTTTCCAGAGGGATTATAAATATTGGAATGACCAGTCATTCCTGAGAAATCAGAACGATGGAAAGCAAGAAGTTATGCTCCAGGCCCAGAAGGGTTGGAATGAGCTTTTGAAAAAATATACAAAACCTGGTTTTCAGGGCGAGCCTATAGCTTTTGGTTCTGAGTCTAGTCATGACCCTGAGCAAGAGAAGATCATATCGGTTCAGATTACTGAAAAAATAGCGGTCGTAACGACCAAATTATCAAGGCCGTATTATTCACCTATTTATGAATATCAATTGTCCAAAGAAAATGATACCTGGTATCTATCTCAGATCTTTTTAGTTGATGACGATGGAAAATATCCGAGTTTGTAATAACAGTGTACTTGTACTCATTGTTTCCATACTGCCTGAGACTGTCAATCGCTGGACGACTCTGAGCGTGAAGCGGACCAGACTATCTGATGAAAAGTCTGATGAAAAGCTTCACTCATACTGTCGGGACAGCGATAAGCGAGGAACTCACGTTGTGCTTGCATCAGGATGACCTGGAATGATGGAGTTAACATCTCAATTGTTCATAGCAGCGCTGAGTGGATTCAGGATATCGCGGGGCGTATTGGACGTATAACGTTTATCGCGTACCTAAGAAGTTAAGGCCAGAGATTTTAATTATTACATTTTCTTTTTTAAGATAGTGGTTTTTATCTATTTTTTAGAATAAACATATCTGGCCAGACATTCTTCTTCATAACAACCCTATGAGTTAAAAAAATCTGCCATAATGACAGATTCTTTTAATCTATCATTAGAGATTTGCAACGTTATGATATACTTTTTGAACATCATCGTCATCTTCAAGGGCATCAACAAGCCCTGCAAAGACTTCTAAATCCTCTGGTGAAAGTTCAATTTCTGATTGAGCAATCATCTCTAATTCTGTGGTAGTGAATTCAGTAATCCCTGCGGCTTTTAAAGCTGCAATGCCTTTGTGAAGATCTGTAGATTCCGTATAAATAACGATGTTTCCTTCTTCTTCGGTTACATCACGAACATCTACTTCAGCATTAAGCAAAATTTCAAAAATGTGGTCAGGATCTGTCCCTTCAAATACAATCACTCCGGTATTGTCAAACATATAGCTGACAGAACCAGCCGCTCCGATATTCCCGCCTTTTTTATTAAAAATTGAGCGGACATTAGCAATCGTACGGTTAACATTTGAAGTCAATGTTTCAGCGATAATCAGTGAGCCACTGGGACCAAAGCCTTCATAACGCCCTTGCACGAACGTTTCATCGCTGCCGCCTTTGGCTTTATCAATAGCTTTATCAATAACGTGTTTTGGAACCTGCGCTTGTTTAGCACGTTCAATAACGAATTTTAAAGATGTATTTAATTCTGGGTCTGGTTCGCCTTGTTTAGCAGCAGCATAAATTTCTACACCGAATTTTGCATATACATTAGACGTTGCTCCGTCTTTAGCTGTTTTTTTAGCAACAATATTTGCCCACTTACGTCCCACTGGAATGATCTCCTCAAAAATTCATTTACATAGCCGACAGGTAAATAACCTAGCATTACATTATATCATGACGTATAAATCCTCGTCCATGAAAAATAAAATATCCAAATTTTACGATATGTTACTTTAATTTTATCAATAGTTAACATTTTGGATAAATTATCCCCTGACTATCTTCAGGTTTTTTGTGCGTAATAAATGAACCGCAACAATAATGCATAAGAAAAGAGAAACAAAAGTGATATTCCAGATAAACACACTTGCTATTAAAGTTAGCGCAGTACAGCTTATAGCGAGGTATCGACACACAAATTTTGTCACGCCAGAGGCGCAAAATAATGGCCGTTCAAGACAACGACACGTGTGGAAAAGAATGGAAAAACTGGCCATTTGATGACCAGTTTTGCAGGGGGTTTGCAGAAAAACTTAAAAACGATAACCCGCAGAGAACATAAACACCCACGGATCAAGGCGTACGCTGTCTCGCTGCTGTACACCGCCCATTTTATAGCTTGCGGTGGTGTCGATATCCATGTACCACACCGACATGTTAATCAGCCAGTCACGGTTAATCAGATAGTCCATACCAACTTGCCCTGCTGCGCCCCAGGAATCTTTCAGACTCAGGTCCGATAACCCCGCTTCTTTACCGTTGTCGTTAAAGCCTTCATCGAAGAAGGTCGTGTAGTTCACCCCAACACCTACGTACGGACGCAGTTTACTGCTGGAGTCACCGAAGTACCACTGCGCCATTAACGTCGGCGGTAAATGATGTACGGTGGCAATATCACCCGTTGCAGCAGTGCCGATTTTATGGCGGAACGGCGTAGCTGCCAGTAATTCAACACCGATATTGTCGGTTGCCATGTAGGTAAATGTCAGACCCAACTGCGTGTTATTGCTGACATCAAAGCCACCTAAGCTGCCCAGCGTACCACCTGCACCTTCCGTCGGCCTGACGGTGGCAGAACCTGCACGAATAAAGAACTCTCCAGCTTCATGCGCAAATGCGTTACCAGAGAGAAGAGTTGTTAAAGCCAATGCTGCAACTGTTAATTTTTTCATGTCCGCTCCATCGTTATGGTTATAAAAGCGGAACGAATATACCCACATTGGAGTAATAAGTGATCTAACATGGATCACATTGACTTTGATAATTTAACATTTATTGATCCAGATTAAGTTAGAACTTGCATTCAAAATCCTGGTTAAATTAATTCAGATCAATTTTGATATATTTTCAATGTGCAAGTACCTCCAGCTCATTGCTGATGGGTGATGGATATCTGCTCGTGATGCGCAGATAACAAACAGCGTTCATGCACGACGCTGAAGTCATAGCCAAAAATTACTGCAGCTTTACACAGATATGCTTTTCCATACATCGCGCGATGCTGCCACTGCAGAGTTATCCAGGGTACAATTGCCCGCAAATGAACACCTGCAAAACTCAAGGAGAGTGCATGTCTATCACGGCGAAATCCGTTTACCGTGACACGGGAAACTTTTTCCGTAATCAATTCATTACCATCTTGCTGGTATCGTTGTTGTGCGCGTTTATCACAGTGGTGTTAGGGCATGCCTTTTCCCCCACTGACGCACAAATTGCGCAACTCAGTGAAGGCGATCAGTTAACCAGCAGCGTGGGGCTGTTCGATCTGGTGCAAAACATGACCCCGGAGCAACAGCAAATTTTGCTACGCGCTTCCGCGGCGTCGACGTTTTCCGGTCTGATTGGTAATGCCATCCTCGCCGGGGGTGTCATCCTGATGATTCAGCTGATTTCAGCAGGTCATCGCGTCAGCGCATTACGTGCCATCGGCGCCAGTGCGCCAGTGTTACCGAAGCTGTTTATTCTGATTTTTCTGACTACTCTGCTGGTGCAAATCGGTATTATGCTGGTTGTTGTACCCGGTATTCTGCTGGCGATCCTGCTGGCACTCGCCCCTGTGATGTTGGTACAGGACAAAATGGGTGTCTTTGCCGCGATGCGCAACAGTATGCGTCTGGCGTGGTCGAATATGCGACTGGTTGCGCCGGCAGTGATCGGTTGGTTGCTGGCAAAAACGCTGCTGTTGCTTTTTGCGCCAAGTTTTGCAGTACTTACGCCGAATGTAGGCGCGGTATTGGCGAATACGCTGAGCAATATGATCTCCGCCGTGTTGCTGATCTATTTGTTCCGCCTGTACATGCTGATTCGCCAATAAACCCTGAACGCATTCCGGGCTTGTACCCGGTGCTTTTGATGACGGAATCGAAGAATGAAGCAGTTTCTTGATTTTTTACCGCTGGTTGTCTTTTTTGCTTTTTATAAGCTTTATGACATCTATGCGGCGACCTCGGCGCTGATTGTCGCGACGGCTGTAGTGTTGATTTACAGCTGGGTTCGCTATCGCAAGGTCGAGAAGATGGCGTTAATCACCTTTGTCCTGGTGGCCGTATTTGGTGGCCTGACTATTTTTTTCCACAACGATGAATTCATTAAGTGGAAAGTAACGGTGATTTACGGGCTGTTTGCTGGTGCTCTGTTGGTTAGCCAGTGGGTAATGAAAAAGCCGCTAATTCAGCGCATGTTAGGTAAAGAGCTGACCCTGCCGCAGCCGGTGTGGTCGAAACTTAATTTAGCATGGGCCGTCTTTTTCATCCTGTGTGGTCTGGCGAATATCTATATTGCATTTTGGCTACCGCAGAACATTTGGGTCAACTTCAAAGTGTTCGGCCTGACCGCCCTGACTTTATTCTTTACGCTGCTGAGTGGAGTCTATATTTACCGTCATCTGCCGCAAGAAGATAAATCGTAATACATGCTCGCCAGATCTGCGGATCTGGCGAATTTTTATCCCCTCGCGTTCCATTGTGCTGACAACCTGGCTTACATCTGTTCTGCACGCCGCATCCCCTCTATTCTCAACGCACAAATTCTAGTAGCATCGCGCCTGTAATCTTTCTCTATAGTCGGTTCTACAATGACAACAACGAATAACACTCCCCAGGGTGAACTGGTTTTACGTACTCTGGCCATGCCTGCAGATACCAACGCGAATGGTGATATTTTTGGCGGTTGGCTGATGTCACAAATGGATATAGGTGGCGCGATTCAGGCCAAAGAGATCGCACATGGTCGTGTGGTAACGGTGCGGGTTGAAGGAATGAGCTTTTTGCGGCCGGTCGCCGTAGGTGATGTAGTGTGTTGTTACGCGCGCTGTGTGAAACGCGGGACAACCTCAATCAGCATCAATATTGAAGTTTGGGTGAAGAAAGTCGCTTCTGAACCTATTGGGCAGCGCTATAAAGCCACCGAAGCTCTGTTTATCTACGTTGCCGTTGATAAAGACGGGAAACCGCGTCCAATTCCCACGTTGGCCTGATAGCACACGCCAGTAATGCTATCCGGCAATGATCAAGAGTGATGATTGCCGGACGGCCTGATGCTTACTCGATTTGCGTTGTGCCGTTTAATTTGAAAACAATATTCACCACGAGTCCGGAACCGGGTTTACCTGCCTCATAACGCCATCTACGCATCGCGTTTTTCACTTCACGCTCAAACATATTGGCAGGCTGTGCAGACAGGATCTCCACATTTTCAACCCGACCATCCGGCGTTACGTTAAATTTGACCTTTACCCGTCCTTCAATGCGCAGCGCCTGAGCTCGCGCCGGATACTGAGGCTGATTACGGCTTAAAGCGCGTGGACCTGATGGCGCACTGACCACCGGTTTGCTGGTAGTTGCCGGCGCGGTATTGGTCATTGTTCGAGTAGGTGCCGTATTTTCCAGTGGGGAGGCCGGGCGCGGTTCTGCTGGTTTAACATCGCGTTTCGGTTGCTCTTCCACCTTTTTCACCGGTTTTGGCTTGGGTTTAGGCTTGGGCTTCGGTTTTTCAATCACCACCGGTGCCTCTTTTGGTGGCTCTGGAATCGGTTCTGGTTCCGGTTCAGGCTCGACAACGGGTTCCGGCGGCGGCTGAACGGCCTGAGGCGGTTCAAGGTCTGCAGGCGCGACCATCGTGACAGAGATCGGCTGCGCTGGCGCAGGCAGTTCAATAACCTGATGTACCGAGGTATACAGCAAACCAGCCACTACGGCACCATGAATGCCGACAGACAGTAACGTTGGCCAGGGAAAGCGACGAGGTAAATCAAGGGTCATTGAAGTCATAATCGTTTCAGTAAAAAAACCAGGCCCTGATTTTAAATGCAAATAGCAATCATATTCAATAAGCCCGTGGCGGTAACTGACATTTAAAACGCGATTTTATGATAAAAAACCGCTTTCAGAGTATGGCCTTAACATATCAGTTATCTTTCCGTTGCAGTTGTTAGGCCTTTCCAATAACGTTATTAACGACTTTTACCGTTCAAGGAGCTCTACCCGTGCTGTATGTTATTTACGCTCAAGATATCGCAGACTCTCTCGAAAAACGTCTCTCCGTGCGCCCTGCTCATCTGGCTCGCCTGCAACTCCTTCATGACGAAGGTCGTTTGCTCACGGCGGGCCCCATGCCAGCGGTCGATAGTAACGATCCCGGTGCGGCGGGTTTTACCGGCTCGACGGTGATTGCCGAATTTGAATCTTTGGAGGCGGCACAGGCGTGGGCGGAAGCCGATCCGTATGTCGCGGCGGGCGTGTATGCGCAGGTTTCAGTAAAACCGTACAAAAAAGTATTTTAAAAACAGAACGCAAAGCAGACATTGGGCACCGCCAGCGGTGCCCTTTTGGGATCAGATGCTGTGGATCGCAAACAACAACGAGTTACGCTGGTGGTTGAGAATGCACTTTCTGATAGTGTGGATACGCATATTACGACGCGATTGTCCTTCAAGCCAACGTGCTTTACGGCGGCTAGCCTGACGCAGCATCCGCCAGCGTCCCACTTCCGTTCTACTACGCTTCATGTTTACTACTCTTTCAGTCACTGAGCGGCCATTATAACGCCAGACCGAATGCAGACCAGTGGTTTTCCCTTGTTTTTATTTGCCAGATTAATCCTGATGCGTAAACTCTTAACAATACGCTTTCAAAAGGATTTTTAAATTTATGACAACCTTCTACACCGTGGTGAGTTGGCTGGTCATTCTGGGTTACTGGGTACTCATTGCTGGCGTAACATTACGCATTCTAATGAAACGACGCGCAGTGCCCTCCGCAATGGCCTGGCTGTTGATCATCTATATTCTGCCATTGGTAGGGATCATTGCTTATCTGTCCTTTGGTGAACTCCACCTGGGTAAGCGACGTGCCGAACGCGCCCGGGCAATGTGGCCGTCAACGGCCAAATGGCTGAACGATCTCAAGGCCTGCAAGCATATTTTTGCCCAGGAAAACAGCAGCGTCGCCTCTTCGTTATTTAAACTGTGCGAGCGCCGTCAGGGAATAGCCGGGGTTAAGGGAAACCAACTGCAGTTGCTCACCAGTTCAGATGACGTGATGCAGGCGCTGATCCGTGATATTCAACTGGCGCGCCACAACATCGAAATGGTGTTCTACATATGGCAGCCTGGCGGTATGGCCGATCAGGTAGCCGAGTCGTTAATGGCTGCCGCGAGACGTGGCATTCACTGTCGCCTGATGCTGGACTCCGCTGGCAGCGTGGCGTTCTTTCGCAGCCCTTGGGCGGCGATGATGCGTAACGCAGGTATCGAGGTTGTAGAAGCGCTGAAGGTGAACCTGATGCGTGTATTTTTACGCCGTATGGACCTGCGTCAGCACCGCAAAATGATCATGATAGATAACTACATTGCTTATACCGGCAGCATGAACATGGTCGACCCGCGTTTCTTCAAACAGGATGCGGGTGTCGGGCAATGGGTTGATTTAATGGCGAGAATGGAAGGTCCTGTCGCCACTGCTATGGGCATTGTCTATTCCTGCGACTGGGAAATTGAGACCGGAAAGCGCATTTTGCCTCCGCCACCAGACGTCAATATCATGCCGTTTGAGCAGGCCAGCGGCCACACCATTCACACTATCGCCTCGGGACCTGGTTTCCCTGAAGATTTGATTCATCAGGCGCTGCTAACCGCTGCTTATTCAGCGCGTGAATATTTAATTATGACCACCCCCTACTTCGTCCCCAGCGACGATCTGTTGCACGCGATCTGCACGGCAGCGCAGCGTGGGGTTGACGTCAGTATCATTCTTCCACGTAAAAATGACTCCCTGCTGGTTGGCTGGGCAAGCCGGGCCTTTTTCACCGAGCTGCTGGCAGCCGGCGTTAAAATTTATCAGTTCGAAGGTGGCTTGCTGCACACCAAGAGCGTACTGGTCGATGGCGAGCTGAGCCTGGTCGGGACGGTTAACCTGGATATGCGCAGCCTGTGGCTCAATTTTGAAATCACGCTGGTCATTGATGATGCCGGATTCGGTGGCGATCTCGCGGCAGTGCAGGATGATTATATTTCGCGTTCACGCCTGCTTGATGCCCGTTTGTGGGTAAAACGACCACTCTGGCAGAGGATAGCAGAGCGACTGTTTTACTTCTTTAGTCCGTTGCTGTAAAACGTGCCCATCAGACAGTAAACAGGTAGTCATTATGGATATGGATTTGAACAATCGCCTGACCGAAGACGAAACGCTTGAGCAGGCTTACGACATTTTTCTCGAACTGGCTGCGGACAATCTGGATCCAGCCGACATCATTCTGTTCAATTTGCAGTTTGAAGAGCGTGGCGGTGCCGAGTTGTTCGATCCGGCAGAAGATTGGCAGGAGCATGTTGATTTTGACCTGAACCCTGACTTCTTTGCCGAGGTGGTGATTGGTCTGGCAGATACAGAAGACGGCGAGATTAACGATATTTTTGCGCGCGTTTTATTATGTCGCGAAAAAGATCATAAGCTCTGCCATATTCTCTGGCGCGAATAATCAAACAAAAAAGCTGCTCTCGCAGCTTTTTTCATTTTTAGCCCGGTAGTTTACTTCCGCAGCGGTTACAAAATTGCGCACTATGTTCGTGCTGCGCCTGCTGGCACTGCGGACATTTTCGTTGGTGCCCGCGCTGCTGGAACGCACTGCTCATGTGCGTGGTAATCAATCCCGTCGGTATTGCAATCACCGAGTAACCAATCAGGATAAGCACAGACGCCACCATGCGCCCCAACGGTGTGTGTGGCGTGATATCGCCATAGCCGACGGTGGTTACAGTAACAATCGCCCAATACACCGACGCATTCAGCGTAGTAAACCCATATTTTGGCCCTTCAATCAGATACATCATCGCGCCAAAAACCACCATCAGGATGGCGATAAAGGAATAGAACAGCATCAGCTGATGTCGGGCGCTTTTTAACGCATTCCAGAACACCCGCAGAGAAGGCATGAAGCGCAGCAGCTTGAGAATACGCAGAACGCGCAGGACACGCATCGCTCGCCAGGCGAAAACATAGCTCAGACTGATTTCCGGCCATAGCCACATCACATACAGCGGCAGAATGGTGGCAAGGTCAATTATCCCCCAGAAGCTGAACACATATTTAGCGGGGTTGGCCCAGCAACATAAGCGCAGAAGATATTCGAGGGTGAAGACCAGAGTAATAAAGATCTCCAGCCAGACAAAAATGCGCCATTCCTCAAAGGTTAAATGGTATTGCGTCCCTACTCCGGACTCAATGAAGATAACGATAACGCTGAGCAAGGCAAATAGTGCGCACATACCTTCAAAGCGACGCCCTGAACGGGTATTTAAATCAAATAATTTGCGATAGAGCGCACGGCGGACAGAAGAGACTAAACCTGGCACAGAAACCTCACCAAAAAAAGGGCTGACCTTTGTCAGCCCTCAGGATTATAGCGGGTCTACTTTCAGGCAGGAAACTGCATGTCGGAAACTTCCTTCCAGAACCGGGCGCGTTTTTGCGCATTCCGGTCCAGCAATCGGGCAGCGCGTACGGAACACGCAACCGGAAGGAGGATTAATCGGGGACGGTAACTCGCCTTCCAGCAACTGAATAACCTTATTCCTTTCCTGATCCGGATCGGGGATTGGCACCGCAGACATCAGCGCTTTGGTATAAGGATGCAGCGGGTTATGGTACACCTCATCATAGGTCCCTAATTCCACCGCGTGTCCGAGATACATAACCAGCACACGGTCGGAGATATGTTTAACCACAGCGAGGTCGTGAGCAATGAAGATTAACGATAATCCCATTTCGCGCTGAAGCTGTTGCAGAAGATTAACCACCTGGGCCTGGATTGATACATCCAGCGCTGAAACCGGTTCATCGCAGATAATCAACTTCGGTTCGAGGATCAGCGCGCGGGCAATACCAATACGCTGACACTGGCCACCGGAAAACTCATGTGGGTAGCGGTTAATCAGGTTAGGCAATAGTCCAACCTTCATCATCATCGCCTTCACACGGTCGCGGACTTCCTGACCAGGAAGATTCGGATGATAAGTTCGCAGCGGTTCAGCAATGATTTCACCAATAGTCATGCGCGGGTTTAACGATGCCAGAGGATCCTGGAAAATCATCTGGATATCGCTGCGTACTTCCCGCCACTCATCGGGTTTCATGCCCAGTAAATCTTTACCCAGCCAGGCGACCTTTCCATCGGTGGCCTTCACCAGGCCGATAATCGCACGGGCAAAGGTCGATTTTCCGCAGCCTGATTCACCGACCACGCCCAGGGTTTCGCCCTCATACAGTCGCAGGGTTACGCCATCAACCGCCTTCAGGGTTTTAGTCGGTTGCCAGAACCACTGTTTGCCATCTTTAATATCAAAATGGACTTTAAGGTCGGCAATCTCAAGGAGCACTTTACGTTGTTCGGTCACCGCATTCATACCAGTTCCTCCACCGGCTTAAAGCAGGCACGCAGGCGGCCTGGACTAAATTCCTCCAGTGGCGGAGCACTGCTACAGATTTCCATCGCATGCGGGCAACGCGGCTGGAATGGACAGCCTTTTGGTAGACGCAGCAGGTTCGGTGGGTTACCCGGTATAGTGAGCATCTCTTCCCCTTCTGCATCCAGACGAGGTACGGCATTTAGCAAACCAATCGAATACGGATGAACGGGCTTATAAAAGACATCCCGCGCACTGCCGTATTCCATAGTACGTCCGGCGTACATCACCAGGACTTTATCGCAAATACCGGCAACAACCCCCAGATCGTGGGTGATCATGATAATCGCGGTGTTGAATTCGCTTTTCAGTTCATTCAGAAGCGTCATAATTTGCGCCTGTACCGTTACATCAAGCGCAGTGGTCGGTTCATCGGCTATCAGTAATTTGGGCCTGCACAACAGTGCCATGGCGATCATTACGCGCTGACGCATACCACCGGAGAATTCATGCGGATACATTTTCATACGCTTACGCGCTTCCGGCATCTTCACCGCATCCAGCATTCTGACTGACTCTTCAAAAGCTTCCGCTTTGCTCATGCCTTTATGCAGCATCAGAACTTCCATCAACTGCTCCCCGACCCGCATGTATGGATTGAGGGACGTCATCGGGTCCTGGAAAATCATCGAGATTTGCTCGGCGCGCAGTTTGTTCAGTTCACGTTCCGGTAAATTCAGAATTTCACGCCCGTTGAACGTTGCGGAGCCCCCGATACGACCATTTGCCGCCAACAGGCCCATCAGGGCAAAGGCCGTTTGCGATTTACCCGAACCGGATTCACCGACAATACCCAGCGTTTCTCCAGCTCGCAGAGAAAAGTTTAAATCGTTGACCGCAGTTACATCGCCGTCGGGGGTCGCAAACGTCACACGCAAATCTTTTACGTTTAGCAGTGCGTTAGCCTGTTGTTGCGCGAGCGGCGCGGTTGAGGTTTCAATTACGCTCATGGCTGCACTCCTTAACGGTCTTTCGGGTCGAGGGCATCACGCAGGCCATCGCCAATAAAGTTAAAACAGAACAAAGTGACCACCAGGAAACCAGCCGGGAACAGCAGCAGCCATGGTGAGACTTCCATAGAGTTGGCACCATCACTGAGCAACGCGCCCCAGCTACTTAACGGCTCCTGCGTACCTAATCCCAAAAAACTCAGGAAGGATTCAAATAGGATCATGCTCGGCACCAGCAATGAAGCGTAAACCACCACCACACCCAGCACGTTCGGCACAATATGGCGGATAACGATACGCACGGTAGACACCCCACCCACTTGCGCCGCTTCAATAAACTCTTTGCGCTTGAGACTTAGCGTTTGCCCACGCACGATACGCGCCATATCCAGCCAGGAGACCATCCCGATAGCGACAAAAATCAGCAGAATATTTTGCCCAAAGAAGGTGACCAGCAGGATCACGAAGAACATGAACGGGAAGGAGTTGAGGATTTCCAGCAGACGCATCATCACCGAGTCGATTTTTCCGCCGAGGTAGCCCGACAGAGAACCGTACAGCGTACCAACAACCACCGCGACTAACGCCGCCGCAATGCCGACCATCAGCGAAATGCGCCCGCCAATTGCCACACGCACCAACAGGTCGCGTCCCGACGAGTCAGTACCGAAATAGTGGCCTGATTCCGTATCCGGCGCACTGGACATCATGCCCCAGTCGGTATCGAAGTAGGTAAACTGCGACAACATCGGTGCCAGCGTTACGAACAGCGCAATAATTACCAGCACCACCAGGCTTGCTACCGCCGCGCGGTTATGCATAAAGCGTCGACGCGCGTCCTGCCACAGGCTACGGCCTTCGACCTCCAGCTTTTCACTGAAATTCTCCAGCGCCTCGCTGTTTTTCTTACTTAACATCATAGCGAGCTCCAGTATCAGTAACGAATTTTCGGGTCGATAACGGCATACAGCACATCGACAATCGCGTTAAACACGATGGTCAGCGTACCCACCAGTATGGTCAGACTAAGAACCAGCGAATAGTCGCGGTTTAACGCCCCATTGACGAACAACTGGCCAATACCCGGCAAACCATAAATGGTTTCAATAACCATCGAACCGGTGATAATGCCGACAAATGCCGGTCCCATATAGGACAGCACTGGCAACAGCGCTGGTTTTAACGCATGACGGAAAATAATCCGCCGCATCGGCAGCCCTTTAGCGCGCGCGGTACGAATAAAGTTAGAGTGCAGTACTTCAATCATCGAACCGCGAGTAATACGGGCGATACTGGCGATGTAGGCCAGTGACAAGGCCACCATCGGCAGGATCATAAATTTCAGCGCCCCGCCGTTCCAGCCCCCGCCGGGTAGCCATTTCAAGGTTATGGCAAATATCATGACCAATAAGGGAGCGACCACGAAACTGGGGATAACCACCCCGGTCATAGCCACCCCCATCACCGTATAGTCCCAACGTGTATTTTGCTTCAGCGCGGCTATCACTCCGGCGCTAACACCGACGAGTACCGCCAGAATAAAGGCTGCCGCACCCAGCTTCGCAGAAACCGGAAAGCTCGAGGCAACGAGGTCGTTAACCGTATAGTCTTTATATTTAAAGGATGGTCCAAAATCGCCGTGCGCCAGCTGTTTCAGATAGCTGAAGTACTGCGTCGAGATGGGATCGTTAAGATGATATTTCGCTTCAATATTCGCCAGCACCTCTGGCGGTAACGCGCGTTCCCCGGTGAATGGGCTTCCGGGCGCAAGGCGCATCATAAAGAATGAAATCGTAATAAGAATAAACAGCGTCGGAATCGCTTCCAGACAGCGACGTAATATAAATTTTAACATTGCCCGTACCTTCTGGCGTGTGCCTTTATACCCGTCATACTTCAAGCTGCAAGTGCGTTGGCTTTACTCGCTCACACCAGTCACTTACTTAAGTAAGCTCCTGGTTATTCGCTGCGTTGCCGCCTTCCTGCAACGTGAAGTATTTAGGGTATACCTCTCTTTGTCTAAAGAGGTATTTATAGTTCGAAGAAAAAGACACTGTGGGGCAACATGATTGCCCCACGTCTTGCCATTAATGCTTGATAATATACAAGTCTTTAACGTGGATATTATCCATCGGGTCTTTACCGGAGTATCCGCCAACCCATGGTTTCACCAGGCGGGCGTTAACATAGTAATAAACCGGTACAATCGCAGAATCTTTATCCAACTGCTGTTCCGCTTTCGAATACAGTTCGCTGCGCTGCGCTTCATCCGTCACTTTCAGCGTATCCGCAATCAGCTTATCAAATGCCGGGCTCTTATAGTGGACGGTATTATTGGAGCTGTCGGACAGCACCATATTCAGGAAGGACGTCGGTTCGTTATAGTCTGCACACCAGCCCGCACGCGAAACATCATAGTTGCCCTGATGGCGCGTATCGAGGAACGTTTTCCATTCCTGGTTTTCCAGCTTCACATTAGCACCCAGATTTTTCTTCCAGATAGATGCCGCGGCAATAGCCAGCTTCTTATGCAGGTCTGAGGTGTTATACAACAGATCAAAGGTCAGCGGTTTCTCAGCGGTATATCCGGCCTCAGCCAGCAGTTTCTTCGCTTCTTCATTACGTTTTTCCTGAGACCACTTGAACCACTCTGGCTCAACCAGTTTCGCACCATCAGTGTATGGAGGAGTAAAGCTATATGCCGGCAGGTCACCCTGGTTTTTCACTTTATTGACGATAATGTCACGATCCAACGCCAGCTTCAGGGCGGTACGAACACGAACATCGTTGAACGGTGCTTTCTGGTTGTTAATTTCGTAATAATAGGTGCACAGATAGGGGTCAACGTGGACTTCGTTCGGGATCTCTTTTTTCAGTTTCTGGAATAACTCAATCGGCATGTTGTTATAGGTCATGTCGATTTCACCGCTGCGATAGCGGTTAACGTCAGTCACTTCAGAAGAAATAGGCAGGTAGGTTACCTGGTTAATAACCGTTTTGGCGTTGTCCCAATAGTTGGTATTACGCTCAAGCACAATGCGCTCGTTGACAACCCAGTCTTTCAGTTTATACGCACCGTTAGTAACGATGTTAGCGGGCTGGGTCCACTTCTCGCCGAATTTTTCAACAGCAGCTCTAGGAACCGGTGAAACGGATGAGTGCACAAGCAGTTTGTAGAAATAAGGAACTGGTTCGCTGAGGGTGACTTCAAAAGTATGATCGTCGAGAGCTTTTACACCGAGATCGGTGATCGGCTTTTTACCGGCGATAATATCATCAATATTGACAATATGACCGTACTGCAAATAACTGGCATACGGTGATGCAGTATTTGGATTAGCCAAACGTTGCCAGCTATACACGAAATCTTGCGCGGTAACAGGCGTGCCGTCAGACCACTTTGCATCTTTACGCAGATGGAATGTCCAGACTTTAAAATCTTTATTTTCCCATTTTTCAGCCACGCCAGGCGATGGTTTGCCATCGACATCACTGATTAATAAACCTTCAAACAGGTCACGGTTAATGTTGGATTCAGGTACACCTTCGATTTTGTGGGGATCGAGTGACTGCACTTCCGAACCGTTATTGCGTACCAGAGTCTGCTTTTCAGCAAGCTGCACACCCGCTGGCACTTCTGCCGCCGTGGCAACATTTCCAGCGACTAGCGCAGTTAAGATCCCCGCAGCTACTAAACTTTTTTTAGTGATGTTAGTCATTGTGTTGTACTCCCTCATTATTATGGCTGGTTTTTTAACCAGACTGTTAATCCTGTCAGGATCCCTGTACGGCACCGGAGATTTTCTGCCGTCAGGTGGTTTATTGTTTTACTGCTTGCTATCACCGACTTTATTTATTCTGGCGATTCGTATGACCGCCTTGCGTCGATTCTCTACGTGCCTCCCCTGCCGGAAACACGCTATTACCCTGTTGAGAGAAACTAACTGCAAATGATTCTCATCAACGTGAATTCTTCTGCATATTATCTGGCCGGAAAGTATCAAATGCGTTTCTTAACCGCCAATACATTTTACAAATTTGTTAACCAATTCTCTTTTATTGGAAATAAATCTCACTTAAAAAGTCTTACGAATGAAGATTCGTTACGGGAAATTCACAAAAATCAATACATTATGTCGACTATGGTGTTAACCATCCTGTCCGAAGTCAACGCCATGTCAAAATGCACATAAATTTAACAATTGGTTATTAATTAGCACATTCATCTGAAATTAAGGCTGAAATAACTAATAACATTTCGATAATCCTTCAGCAAGCCCCAGAGTATGATGTTAATAAAATAACAGCAGTATCGGTCTTCACCGGGCGCACTGAGACGTGTTATATCTTTAGAATCAATGACTAACAGGAGAGTTAATCATCAGCATTTTTTATTATTGCTCTGCTGATTTTCAACTTTAGTGAGAAGTTTTACTGATAATGAAATGAAACGGAGCCGGACACGACTCCGTTTGCACAGAAGAGAGGTTTCAGGCCAGCAAACCAGGGAAAATGGATTTGATGCCTGTAACGATAAATTCGATACCCAAAGCCATTAACAGCAGCCCCATAATACGCGTAATGACGTTGATACCGGTTTGGCCCAACAGGCGCACTAACCATGGTGCCATGCGGAACAGCCCCCAGCAGCACAGGGCAAACAACGCAATCGCTACAAAAAAGCCAAACAGGTTAATCGCGCTATGATATCGCGTACCCCAAACAATAGTTGAGCTTATCGCCCCCGGCCCCGCCATCAACGGCAATGCCAACGGCACAACGCCGATACTTTCACGAATTGCGGTTTCTGATTTTTCCTGTTTGTTTTGTTTATCTTCCCCTAGTTTTCCGCTAATCATTGACATCGCGATAGTCACAACCAGAATGCCGCCAGCGATCCTGAACGAGTCAATTGAGATGCCGAAGAGTTGCAGAATACCATCACCAAGAAACAGCGAAGTCCACAGGATGATTGCGACAGAAAGGTTTGCCGTGAGGTTGGTTTTGTTTCGTGCTGCGGCAGTTTGATAGCTGGTCATACTGATAAAGACGGGGATGATCCCTACCGGGTTGACCAACGCAAATAACCCAATGAAAAATTTAAAATAGACAGGAAAATCAAATAGCGTTTGGATCACGGTTAGCTCCGAAGCGTTAGCCGGATAAAATGAGTCATAAAAATTGATAAAATCCGCGCTGAAGATACGCCTTTTGTCAGCATACTTCACCTTCTATCTGCGTATATCAATGTAAATACGCTACCAATACTCAGTGTTATTAATATGTATTAAATATGCTAATGTTATTAGCATTCATCACGCCAATTTATTAACACTTAACGAGAAACGCTAAAAGGGGCTGCTGAAAGGTGTCAGCTTTGCGAATTTTTGATCCAGATCACGCAATTACTACTCAGAAGTGAGTAATCTTGCTTACGCCACCTGGAGGTAACGCGTTAGAGTTAACAGGCGCTAGCGTATAAGCTCTTTTAGTAAATCAAAGTAAAGTGGACGTTAATTAACCGTTTGATTTTCAAACCATTACACAAATTTTCGTCGGTCTGTCTATACTCTCGTATCGAGCAGATGATTTACTAAAAAAGTTTAACATTATCAGGAGAGCATCATGGCTGTTACTAATGTCGCTGAACTTAACGCACTTGTAGAGCGCGTAAAAAAAGCCCAGCGTGAATATGCCAGTTTCACTCAAGAACAGGTTGACAAAATCTTCCGTGCCGCCGCTCTGGCTGCCGCAGACGCTCGAATTCCTCTCGCGAAAATGGCCGTTGCCGAATCCGGCATGGGTATTGTCGAAGATAAAGTGATTAAAAACCACTTCGCTTCTGAATACATTTACAACGCTTACAAAGATGAAAAAACCTGTGGTGTGCTGTCTGAAGACGACACTTTTGGTACCATTACCATTGCTGAACCGATTGGTATCATCTGCGGTATCGTTCCAACCACTAACCCTACCTCTACTGCGATCTTCAAATCACTGATCAGCCTGAAGACCCGTAACGCCATCATCTTCTCTCCGCATCCGCGCGCAAAAGATGCAACTAACAAAGCAGCTGACATCGTTCTGCAAGCCGCTATCGCTGCTGGCGCACCGAAAGATCTGATCGGCTGGATCGATCAACCTTCCGTTGAACTGTCTAACGCGCTGATGCACCACCCGGACATCAACCTGATCCTTGCGACCGGTGGTCCAGGCATGGTTAAAGCGGCATACAGCTCCGGTAAACCGGCTATCGGCGTAGGCGCAGGTAACACCCCTGTTGTTATCGACGAAACCGCTGATATCAAACGTGCTGTTGCATCTGTTCTGATGTCTAAAACCTTCGATAACGGCGTAATCTGTGCTTCTGAGCAGTCTGTCGTCGTGGTTGACTCCGTATATGATGCAGTACGTGAGCGTTTTGCGACTCACGGCGGCTACATGCTGCAGGGCAAAGAGCTGAAAGCAGTCCAGGACGTTATCCTTAAAAATGGCGCGCTGAACGCAGCTATCGTTGGTCAGCCGGCATACAAGATTGCTGAACTGGCAGGCTTCTCCGTACCAGAAACCACTAAGATTCTGATCGGTGAAGTGAAGGTTGTTGACGAAAGCGAACCGTTTGCTCACGAGAAACTGTCTCCGACGCTGGCAATGTACCGTGCGAAGGACTTCGAAGACGCAGTCATCAAAGCTGAAAAACTGGTTGCGATGGGTGGTATCGGTCATACCTCTTGCCTGTACACTGACCAGGACAACCAGCCAGAGCGTGTTGCTTACTTCGGTCAGATGATGAAAACCGCACGTATTCTGATCAACACCCCGGCTTCTCAGGGTGGTATCGGTGACCTGTACAACTTCAAACTCGCACCTTCCCTGACTCTGGGTTGTGGTTCCTGGGGTGGTAACTCCATCTCTGAAAACGTTGGTCCTAAGCACCTGATCAACAAGAAAACCGTTGCTAAGCGAGCTGAAAACATGTTGTGGCACAAACTTCCGAAATCTATCTACTTCCGTCGTGGCTCTCTGCCAATCGCACTGGATGAAGTGATTACCGATGGTCACAAACGTGCGCTGATCGTGACCGACCGCTTCCTGTTCAACAACGGTTATGCAGACCAGATCACCTCCGTTCTGAAAGCTGCTGGCGTTGAAACCGAAGTGTTCTTTGAAGTTGAAGCTGACCCGACTCTGACCGTTGTTCGCAAAGGTGCTGAGCTGGCTAACTCCTTCAAACCAGACGTAATCATCGCACTGGGTGGTGGTTCCCCGATGGACGCCGCGAAAATCATGTGGGTTATGTACGAGCACCCGGAAACTCACTTCGAAGAACTGGCACTGCGCTTTATGGACATCCGTAAACGTATCTACAAGTTCCCTAAAATGGGCGTAAAAGCGAAGATGATTGCAGTTACCACCACTTCCGGTACCGGTTCTGAAGTGACTCCGTTTGCGGTCGTTACCGACGATGCAACTGGGCAGAAATACCCGCTGGCAGACTACGCGCTGACTCCGGATATGGCGATTGTTGACGCTAACCTGGTTATGGATATGCCGAAGTCACTGTGTGCGTTCGGTGGTCTGGATGCCGTCACTCACGCTCTGGAAGCTTACGTTTCAGTACTGGCTTCTGAGTTCTCTGATGGTCAGGCTCTGCAAGCGCTGAAATTGCTGAAAGAAAACCTGCCAGCGTCTTACCATGAAGGTTCTAAGAACCCGGTAGCGCGTGAGCGTGTACACAGTGCAGCAACTATCGCCGGTATCGCGTTTGCTAACGCCTTCCTGGGTGTATGTCACTCAATGGCGCACAAACTGGGTTCTCAGTTCCACATTCCTCACGGTCTGGCGAACGCCCTGCTGATCAGCAACGTTATTCGTTATAACGCGAACGACAACCCGACTAAACAGACAGCATTCAGCCAGTACGACCGTCCGCAGGCACGCCGTCGCTACGCTGAAATCGCAGACCATCTGGGTCTGAGCGCACCGGGCGACCGTACTGCCGCGAAAATCCAGAAACTGCTGGGCTGGCTGGAAGAAATCAAAGCTGAATTGGGTATTCCTAAGTCTATCCGTGAAGCTGGCGTTCAGGAAGCTGACTTCCTGGCACACGTGGACAAACTGTCTGAAGATGCGTTTGACGACCAGTGTACTGGTGCTAACCCACGTTACCCGCTGATTTCTGAACTGAAACAGATCCTGCTGGATACCTACTACGGTCGTGAGTATAGCGAAGGTCAGACCGCCGCTAAGACTGAAGCAGTAGCTGCACCGAAAGCAGAAAAGAAAGCGAAGAAATCCGCTTAATTTGCTCAGATAAGTTTTAGTTTCATCATAAACGGTCCCAATTGAATTGGGGCCGTTTTTTTTCGTCTTGTGTTATGAAAATCGGGGAATACACAATTTAACCATGTGAATAGAATGGCAGTGTAAGAGATGTATTCAGGAAGATGTGAGACTAGCCGTCAGAAGAGAGTCTGACAGGGTAGAGAACATTGACGAAGGTTCCGGCCTACCCTGTGTTTATAAGCGCTCAGAAGCGTACAGGGTTAATCGTGGCTGTGTCGTTCTTGTATCGCAGTCAGAGAGCCCTCAGACTGCGCTTGTTTGTAGTGTTTACGACATACCGACACATAGCGTTCATTCCCGCCGATAACCACCTGCTCGCCCTCGTTATAAGGTCTTCCAGCCTGATCAAGGCGTAATACCATGCTGGCCTTACGGCCACAGAAACAAATGGTCTTTAATTCAACCAGTTTATCTGACCACGCAAGCAGGTATTCGCTGCCACCAAATAACTCACCACGAAAATCAGTGCGTAAGCCGTAACACAAAACAGGAATATCCAGTTGATCGACAACTTCAGATAATTCATAAACCTGTTGTCGGGTCAGAAACTGAGACTCATCGACCAGTACACAGTGAATTCTTTGCTGCGCATTCTCGGCGCGAATCTCTTCGAACAATGATGAATTTTGGTTAAACAATTTTGCAGGTGACGACAGACCTATACGTGAACTTACTTTTCCAGCACCAAAACGGTCATCAATTTCCGCTGTATATACAACGGCACGCATCCCACGTTCCTGATAATTGTACGAAGATTGCAACAATGCAGTCGACTTACCTGCGTTCATTGCAGAATAGTAAAAATATAGTTGTGCCATTGACCGAAGGCCCTCACCCGGGGAAATAAATATGGGCTGGATTGTATCATATTTCACGAACATGTCGGTGTAGCGTTGGCCGCAAAGGCGTATAAATGAGCGGGCAAGCTCGCACAGTGCCACCTGAATTTAAGTAACGGGTAGTGAGAGAGCATACAACCATCGACCAAACAGCCTGAGCTCGGACGCGTATATACACACTCTTTCACAAATAGTGCTCATGAAATTTATCAATGTCACTTATCATCATACGGCAATAAAGAACCCCTTCCCATATTGTTATTGAATCTACCTACTGTCGCCATGTATTAGCGAATTCACGTAAGCAAAACTAATACAAAAGGTTGAAATCACTGCAAAGAGATACTATTTGTACACCATAAAATGTGACCTGAATCTTGAATTTTTACTCTCAGCCGCTGAGAAGCCCCCTCGCCAATAAGCCTTTTTTATGCCCAACATCATGGGGAATTTAAGACAGGAGAATTAATTCTGATACTAAATAAAGCGCAATTTTGAATTCCTTACATTCCTGGCTATTGCACAACTGAATTTATCGCTCTATTATTAGCTCAACAAACCACCCCAATATAAGTTTGAGATTACTACAATGAGCGAAGCACTTAAAATTCTGAACAACATCCGTACTCTTCGTGCGCAGGCAAGAGAATGCACTCTGGAAACGCTTGAAGAAATGCTGGAAAAATTAGAAGTTGTAGTTAGCGAGCGTCGCGAAGAAGAAAGCGCTGCTGCTGCTGAAGTTGAAGAACGTACTCGTAAACTGCAACAATATCGTGAAATGCTGATCGCTGACGGCATTGATCCGAACGAATTGCTGAATAGCATGGCTGCTGTTAAATCTGGCACCAAAGCTAAGCGCGCTGCACGTCCGGCTAAATATAGCTATGTTGACGAAAACGGTGAAACTAAAACCTGGACTGGCCAGGGTCGTACACCGGCAGTGATCAAAAAAGCGATGGAAGAACAAGGTAAACAACTGGACGATTTCCTGATCAAGGAATAATTCAGAAATAGTTTGTTTAAAATCCCGCCACTGGCGGGATTTTTTTTACCGGTACTTCGCTCAAACCTACCCGGATTAGGTATAAAAAAACGGCGCTGTTAATACAGCGCCGTTCTGACTAGATAATACCAGAAGGTTACTTCTTAATACCCATCTCGTCTTCCAGCCAGGCTTTAAATTCGGCGCCGAGAGTATTATGGCGAATACCATATTCAACGAACGCCTGCATATAGCCCAGTTTATTACCACAGTCGTGGCTTTTGCCCTTCATGTGATAAGCTTCAACCGTCTCTTTTTCAATCAGCATATCGATAGCATCTGTCAGCTGAATTTCATCACCCGCTCCCGGAGGGGTTTTAGCCAGCAGAGGCCAGATATCGGCACTAAGAACGTAACGACCCACAACGGCCAGATTAGAAGGCGCAACATCAGCTTTTGGTTTTTCAACCACACCAACCATCGGGACGCTTTCGCCCGGGGATAATTCAACGCCTTTACAATCCACAACGCCATAAGCCGTAACATCTTCTACCGGTTCAACCATAATCTGGCTGCTACCTGTTTCATCAAAACGATGAATCATTTCGGCAAGGTTGTCGCGGGATAAATCAGATTCGTATTCGTCAAGAATTACGTCCGGCAGGATGACAGCTACCGGTTCATCGCCAACCACAGGGTGCGCGCACAATACCGCGTGGCCCAGACCTTTAGCCAGCCCCTGACGCACCTGCATAATAGTCACATGTGGCGGACAAATAGATTGCACTTCTTCCAGAAGCTGACGTTTTACACGTTTTTCCAGCATCGCTTCAAGTTCAAAACTGGTGTCGAAGTGGTTTTCAATGGAATTTTTAGACGAGTGAGTTACAAGTACAATTTCAGTGATGCCCGCAGCAATACATTCGTTTACGACGTACTGAATTAATGGCTTATCAACCAACGGTAGCATCTCTTTCGGGATTGCTTTCGTAGCCGGTAACATCCTGGTTCCTAATCCCGCAACTGGGATAACGGCTTTTTTGACTTTTGAATTAAGGGCAGCCATTTAAAACTCTCCTGGACTGTTCATGTATTGAACGTGTTCATCATTCTGTATCGCATCCGAGTATATCAGTACAGCGACAAGCTTCTGGTCTGAAAAGGACGCGCGTCGGTATAATTAAGATAAATACGAATAAATCTGGCGCTGATAGTAGCACTCACAACATGGGGAGGGTGAACCAATTTCATTTGCACGCCTCTCAATTGTTCATTCCGCAGACAACATCAAGCGCAGGCGACCTCCCGCCCCCCAAATCTGGCATTGCCATGACTCACAATGTTGGCTCAGCTGATTAAGATACGTATTACCTAAGGTACCCAGCGGAACGCCATTGCTGATTTGCACTTGGTGGGAACCGGTATTTAATGTCGCATTCAGCCCTGCTGATACCAGAATTAGATTTTTTAATCCGCTGTGGTAATACCCTACCAGCAAGGGAAACTGCCCTGGTAAATTGGCTTGCCGCAACAAATGATTTACCTGTTTCAATAACGTACCTAGCTCTGGCAACCGTTGATTTTGTTGTGTCAGTTGCTCCTGCAGTAAACCATTAAATAGCGCTCGCAGTAATAATGCAGCCAGCACGCCATTATCCCCTGCCCGCGTCACATCAAGGCAATAGAATGCAAGGTCATGATCCGACAGCGGCGCAATATCCAACACCAGCCCCGGTTGGTCGGCTGCCACCAATTGTCGATAGTTAATGCGACAGTGCGAGAGCACTTGCGACACTGGAGGCTGTAATTCTTTTAGCAACTTCGCAGCAGCAGTAGGATCGTCCACCATCGCATCCCAGTCGCGAAACAGCCGTTCTTCTTCTTCCACGCGTGAATTAAACATGTTGGGATAAAGACAGGCAAAGACGGTTTCTCGCAAGCGATTAAGGTCTTTCACCGGCTTCAACAGGACATCATCCACACCGAGTCGTAGCGCTTTGGCTATGTCGGACATGTTTTCCGTCGCAGAAATCACCAGTATCGGGGTCTGATCGCCACGATTGCGTAAATACTCAACCAGTTTGAGACCGTTCATTCTTGGCATAGCCAGGTCGCAGATCATCAGGTCGGGTTTAAAATGCCCAAGCAAGTCCAGTGCTTCAAGTCCGTCACCAGCTACCGCCGTTGTCGCTCCCAAAGAGGAAAACCATGAGTCCATGAGTGAGCGAAATACCGGCTCATCCTCAACGATAAGAATCTGTTTTCCGACCAATGGCTGCGTCATATTCTCCCCCCTGACTGGCTTTAATAAATAGTGGCATGCTATTGCCACTCACGCCTGTCAGAATTAGCTTAAGTGTTGATAAAAAATGCGTTAGACGTTGGTTTTCACCAGGGGTAGAAGCTCATCCATTTTCTTCTCGACCGCTAACTGCCCGGCAGCAATTGCCGCACTGGCGCGGTGAAAATCCAGCGTGGATATTTGTGGACAAAACGGCTGAATCAGAATGTCTGGAGGGTCACCGGCCATGCGGTTACGTTTCAGTCGGTTTTCCAGAACCTGAATAGACGTCGTCATAATCTCCATCGCCGTGGGCGCAGTTACTGCACGCCTGGCCGTAATGTTGCTCAAGCGTTCTTTCAGACGGGCATGCCATGAGAGTTCGTCACCATCATCACCCGATTCGGCATCGCTATTGACGTTGAAGGAGAGTAAATCTTGTTGCATGAGATGCGCATCGTGTTGCAGGTCGACCGCAATAACAATATCGGCCCCCAACGCGCGAGTCAGGGAGACAGGGACAGGATTCACCACCGCACCATCGACCAGCCAGTAACCATTGTGCGCCACAGGTGACATCAGGCCAGGAATACTGCAGGAGGCCCGGACAGCCAGATGTAAATCACCTTCGGTGAACCAAAGTTCCCGACCCGTACTCAGATTGGTGGCCACTGTTGCGAAACGGCGAGTACATTGCTCAATTGCTTCTACCGGCATCACATTACGGTACTGATTGAATACCCGTTCACCGCGCAGTAAACCTCCCCTGCGCCACGAGAGATCCATCAACCGTAAAACATCCCAATAGCTGAAAGAACAGACCCACTTTTCGAGAGCAGGCAGCTTATTGCAGGCGTAGGCAGCGCCAACCAACGAACCGATGGAGCACCCTGCCACGATATCAACATCAATGCCCATATGCTTAAGGGCTTTAATAACGCCAATATGCGACCAACCTCGCGCCGCGCCGGAACCTAGCGCCAGCCCAATTTTTATTTTTCTCATTATACGTACAAACTTCCCCTGGCTTGCAGACGTAGCAACATCGCTACCGCTCAGTTAACATAGTGCCACTCTGGCGTTTTTACGCCGTTTTTATATTCCAGGGAGTACTTTGTGTCTCAGCTTTGTCCCTGTGGTAGCGCTGTCGAGTATAGCCTATGTTGCTACCGTTATGTGTCCGGCGCGCAAGTAGCACCTACGCCGTCACACCTCATGCGTTCTCGTTACTGTGCTTTTGTGATGAAAGACGCAGATTACCTTATCAGGACCTGGCATCCGGATTGCCATGCGGCCGAGTTTCGCGACGACATTATCGCAGGATTTACTCATACCGAATGGCTTGGACTGACCGTTTTTGAACAAGAGACGGCAGACACAGAAAATATCGGCTATGTCAGTTTTGTCGCACGGTTTTCTGAACAAGGTAAAACAGGTGCAATTATCGAGCGCTCTCGTTTTTTAAAAGAAAACGGTCAGTGGTACTATATAGACGGTACACGCCCTCAAATTGGACGAAACGATACCTGCCCTTGTGGCTCAGGTAAAAAATTTAAAAAGTGCTGCGGCTAATCAACGCTCGACAGTATCAATTTTGCAAACATTCTCAACAGGATCATCGCTGCAAATGCATTCATTACAACGAAAAGTGCTGCGTACTATTTGCCCGGACCAAAAAGGTCTGATCGCGCGCATTACGAATATCTGTTACAAGCATGAACTGAACATCGTGCAGAACAATGAGTTTGTGGACCACCGTACCGGACGCTTTTTTATGCGCACCGAACTGGAGGGCATTTTTAACGACGTCACGCTGCTTGCCGATCTGGACAGCGCCTTACCTGAAGGCTCGATTCGTGAATTAACCCCAGCAGGCCGACGCCGCATCGTCATTTTGGTCACCAAGGAAGCGCATTGCCTGGGCGATTTATTAATGAAGGCCAATTATGGCGGGCTGGATGTTGAAATCGCCGCGGTGATCGGCAATCACGAGACCTTGCGTCCTCTGGTTGAACGGTTTGATATTCCGTTTGAGCTGGTGAGCCATGAAGGTTTAACACGTGACGAACATGATCAGAAAATGGCTGATGCTATCGACGCCCACCAGCCGGACTATGTCGTGCTGGCCAAATACATGCGCGTTCTGACCCCGACATTTGTTTCACGCTTTCCGAATAAAATTATCAATATTCACCATTCATTCCTGCCAGCATTCATTGGTGCTCGTCCGTACCATCAAGCTTATGAGCGTGGCGTGAAGATCATCGGCGCGACGGCCCACTACGTGAATGATAACCTCGATGAAGGCCCAATCATTATGCAGGACGTGATCCATGTTGATCACACCTATACTGCCGAAGATATGATGCGCGCGGGTCGCGACGTTGAAAAAAATGTATTAAGCCGTGCGCTGTATCAGGTTCTGGCTCAACGCGTCTTTGTTTACGGTAACCGAACGATTATTCTGTAATCGATTGATAAGTTAATTGGTTACCTTTACATCTTTACGTGTAAAAATCAGGCAACCAGTTCTTTTTTATCAACGGAATGCTTTACAGGGGCGCATCATTTGATATGATGCGCCCCGCTTCCAACGGAAGCAGGCCAGTAATTAGCATTACCCCGTGGTGGGGTTCCCGAGCGGCCAAAGGGAGCAGACTGTAAATCTGCCGTCATCGACTTCGAAGGTTCGAATCCTTCCCCCACCACCATCTTCTAGCACTGCCTACAATTTGAATTACCCCTGGTGGGGTTCCCGAGCGGCCAAAGGGAGCAGACTGTAAATCTGCCGTCATCGACTTCGAAGGTTCGAATCCTTCCCCCACCACCATCACTTCATAAAGCACCAACAGCAAATCAATCTCTAATGCCCCATATTCTGCCCATGCGGGAAGGATGAGAAGCTTCGACTAAGGTTCGATTCGAGCGTAGCGAGAAAGCGTTGCCGCAGGCAACGACCCGAAGGGCGAAGCGCACTGCGCTGAGTAATCCTTCCCCCACCACCATCACTTCATAAAGCAACACACTCAATTCCTCTGCAATGCCCTTTATTTGCCTGATGCGCTATGCTTATCAGGCCTACAAACTCGATACGTGCCCGCTATTTGTCTGCTGCGCTACGCTTATCAGGCCTACAGCACTCGCTGATACCTTCGTAGGTCGGATAAGGCGCTTGCGCCGCCATCCGGCAAACAGGCATAAAAAAACCCCGCCGAAGCAGGGTTTTGTCATTCTCAAATATACGATTAGTGACGCGCGCGAACAATCTGGTATTTGCGTGTCAGATATTCGACCGGGACGCTCCAGATGTGTACCAGACGCGAGAATGGGAACAACAGGAACAGCGTCATACCCAGCACCAGGTGCATACGGAAAATGAACGCAACACCATCCAGATATTGAGACGCTCCGCCCTGGAAGGTCACCACTGTCTGCGCCCAGTTCACCAGCTTCATCATCTCACTACCGTCCATATGCTGGGCGGAGAACGGAATGGTCAGCAGGCCCAGCGCACACTGGATCACCAGCAGTGAGAGGATCAGAATATCCGCTCCGGTGGTGGTGGCCCGCACGCGTGGGCTGAACAGACGACGTTTCAGCAGCAGTACGCCACCAATCAGACACATCAGGCCACTGGCACCGCCCGCAAACATTGCCATCTTTTGTTTCACTTCAAGCGGTAGCCAGGCTTCATACATCCAGTGCGGCGTCAACATGCCAAGGAAGTGCCCTGCAAAGATACCCAGGATCCCGATGTGAAACAGGTTTGACGCCAGATTCATCCCTTTGCGATCCAGCATCTGACTGGAAGCCGCACGCCATGTATATTGCCCATAGTCATAACGCAGCCAGCTGCCGATTAGAAAGACAGAACCCGCGATGTACGGATAGATGTCAAAGAAGAACGTATTCAGGAAGTGCATTATTGCTGTCCTCCGGTGGTGATATTCAGATACTGCGGCGCAACGGCCCCGGCAAAACGACGCTGGTGAGCGGAGATTTCCGACTCGCCACACCCCTGATCGGCGAAGAATTTCACCTGCTCTTCTTCCCAGACCGCATCCAGCGCTTGTGGAGTATCGTCACGGGCTTCATCCGCAATTTTTTCAGCCACTTTATCGCTGTCGATAACGGTATTCGCCAGTTTTAACAGCAGATCGAACAGCACCGCATAACGGCTTTCACGCTGTTGCAAACGAGCGCTGAGCAGCGCCAGAATCGGCGCAATATCCTGTAAGCCACCTAGCGCTTCGCTTTTCGGCAGTTGCGCAAGGTATTCCAGATACAGCGGCAGATGATCGGGAAGTTCGCGGCTGTCGAGCTGCAAACCGTGCTGCTCATACTGTGCCATCAGGTCAACCATAGCCTGACCGCGATCGCGGGATTCACCGTGAACATGTTCAAACAGCAGCAGCGATGTCGCGCGGCCACGGTCAAACAGTTCGCTGTAGGCGGCCTGCACATCCAGCATGTCCTGCGCGGTTAGATCGCGCAGGAAAACGCCCAGAGCCTGGGCATCCTCTTTATCCAGGTTCTCAGATGACGCGAGTGCATCGAAAAGTTCCTGCTGATGCTGCCACAAGGCAGCATCCGGGTACTCGAGCAGACGCGAAACAATGACGAGTTCAATCATTGGTGCGGCTCCGTTTTGCTGGTCACATCGACAGCGTCGATGCGGCGGCTGTTGAACAGATTGAATTTAGTATCAGAACCGTGGCAACCGTCGCCGAAGGTAAAGCCACAACCGCTTTTCTCCGGGAACGCGTCACGCGCCAGTTCACGATGGCTGCTCGGTACCACGAAACGATCTTCGTAGTTCGCGATTGCCAGGTAACGATACATTTCCTGTGCCTGTGCTTCGCTTAAGCCCACCTCTTCCAGCGCACGGGTATCAACTTTGCCGTCAACAGTTTCCGCACGTTTGTAGTGACGCATTGCCAGCATACGTTTCAGCGCCAACAGTACAGGTTGGGTGTCACCTGCGGTCAGCAGGTTCGCCAGGTACTGAACCGGAATACGCAGGCTGTCAATATCCGGCAGAATACCGTTGCTGCCCAGCTCGCCCGCATCAGCAGCTGACTGAATCGGTGACAATGGCGGCACGTACCAGACCATCGGCAGTGTGCGGTATTCCGGATGCAGCGGCAGCGCCAGCTTCCAGTCCATCGCCATTTTGTAAACCGGAGACTGCTGTGCGGCATCAATGACGCTCAGCGGAATACCATCTTTCAGCGCCTGTTCAATAACAGCCGGATCGTTCGGATCGAGGAACACGTCCAGTTGACGCTGGTACAGATCTTTCTCGTGCTCGGTGCTTGCTGCACTTTCGATCGCATCTGCGTCATACAGCAGTACGCCGAGGTAACGGATACGACCTACACAGGTTTCGGAGCAAACGGTCGGCTGACCGGCTTCGATACGCGGGTAGCAGAAGATGCACTTCTCAGATTTCCCGCTCTTCCAGTTGAAGTAGATCTTCTTGTACGGGCAGCCGGTGATACACATACGCCAGCCGCGGCACTTGTCCTGGTCGATCAGCACGATGCCATCTTCTTCACGCTTGTAGATAGCGCCGCTCGGACAGGTCGCCACACACGCCGGATTAAGGCAGTGCTCACACAGACGCGGCAGGTACATCATGAAGGTGTTTTCGAACTGACCGTACATCGCCTTCTGCATGTTTTCGAAGTTCTGGTCTTTGGCGCGTTTTTCAAACTCACCGCCCAGAATTTCTTCCCAGTTCGGACCGCTGGTGATTTTATCCATTCGCTGACCGGTGATCAGCGAGCGTGGACGAGCAATTGGCTGTGCTTTGCTGTCTGCCGGGGCGTTATGCAACGTCTGGTAGTCAAAATCAAACGGCTCGTAGTAATCATCCATGCCCGGCAGATGCGGGTTAGCAAAGATTTTACCCAACAGCAGCGCTTTGTTACCCATGCGCGGCTGCAGTTTGCC
This sequence comes from Citrobacter sp. Cpo109, assembly GCF_030332565.1. Taxonomy (NCBI): domain Bacteria; kingdom Pseudomonadati; phylum Pseudomonadota; class Gammaproteobacteria; order Enterobacterales; family Enterobacteriaceae; genus Citrobacter; species Citrobacter sp. Cpo109. Next base: position 363,362 of record NZ_JAOWHQ010000042.1, on the reverse strand, counting down.
GTTGATTTTACGGATCCAACCGCCCTTCCATTTTTCCTGGTTTTCCCAGTCGTTCGGGAAGCCAACGCCAGGCTTACTTTCGACGTTGTTGAACCAGGCATACTCCATACCTTCACGGCTGGTCCAGACGTTTTTACAGGTCACTGAACAGGTGTGGCAGCCGATGCACTTATCGAGATTCAGCACCATGCCGACTTGTGAACGAATTTTCATTTTACGCTCTCCTGTACCTGGTCATTGCCTTCGCCATCCAACCAGTTAATGTTCTTCATCTTACGTACAACTACGAACTCATCACGGTTTGAACCGACGGTACCGTAGTAGTTAAAGCCGTAGGCCAGCTGCGCATAGCCGCCGATCATATGGGTCGGTTTCGGCGTAATACGGGTCACCGAGTTGTGGATCCCACCACGCTGCTGGGTGATTTCTGAACCCGGCAGGTTAACGATACGTTCCTGCGCGTGGTACATCATGGTCATCCCGGCCGGTACACGCTGGCTGACAACTGCACGTGCCGTCAGCGCACCGTTGCTGTTGAAGACTTCGATCCAGTCGTTATCTTCGATTCCCAGATCCTTCGCATCGACTTCGCTCATCCACACAATCGGGCCACCGCGTGACAGCGTCAGCATCAGCAAGTTGTCGCTGTAAGTGGAGTGGATACCCCATTTCTGGTGCGGCGTCAGGAAGTTGAGCGCTTTTTCCGGGTTACCGTTAGATTTCTCGCCGATCACCGCTTTCACCGAACGGGTGTCGATTGGCGGACGGTAAACCAGCAGGCTTTCACCAAAGTCACGCATCCACTGATGATCCTGATACAACTGCTGGCGACCAGACAGCGTACGCCATGGGATCAGCTCGTGAACGTTGGTATAGCCGGCGTTATAAGACACGTGTTCATCTTCCAGTCCTGACCAGGTCGGGCTGGAGATAATTTTGCGCGGCTGCGCCTGAATATCGCGGAAGCGAATTTTTTCGTCTTCTTTATTCAGCGCCAGATGCGTATGGTCACGACCGGTAAATTCACTCAGCGCAGCCCAGGCTTTAACGGCTACCTGACCGTTAGTTTCCGGCGCCAGCGTCAGGATCATCTCGGCTGCATCAATTGCGGTATCCAGCATCGGCTGGCCTTTTGCCGGACCTTCAGCCTTGGTGTAATTGAGCTTACGCAGCAGATCCATTTCGCTCTGGGTATTCCAAGCAATCCCTTTACCGCCGTTACCGATTTTTTCCATCAGCGGGCCGATGGAGGTGAAACGCTCGTAGGTTGCTGGATAATCACGCTCAACGGTCATGATGTGCGGTGCGGTAACACCAGGAATCAGGTCACATTCACCTTTTTTCCAGTCCTTCACGTCCAGCGGTTGTGCCAGTTCTGCGGCAGAGTCGTGCTGAATTGGCAGCGTAACGACGTCGGTTTCTTTACCGAGATGACCCACGCAAACTTCAGAGAATTTCTTGGCGATGGCTTTGTAGATTTCCCAGTCGCTCTTTGATTCCCAGGCCGGGTCAACGGCCGCAGACAGAGGATGAATAAACGGATGCATGTCCGAGGTATTCATATCGTCTTTTTCATACCAGGTTGCGGTCGGCAGCACGATGTCGGAATACAGACAGGTGCTCGACAGACGGAAGTCCAGCGTGACAACCAGATCCAGTTTGCCGTCCAGGCCGTTATCCTGCCATTCCACTTCTTCAGGCTTCACGCCGCTCTGCTGGCCGAGATCTTTGCCCTGAATACCATGTTCAGTACCCAGCAGATACTTGAGCATGTACTCGTGGCCTTTACCGGAAGAACCGAGCAGGTTAGAACGCCAGATAAACAGGTTACGCGGATGGTTTTTACCGTTTTCCGGCTGCTCTGCCGCAAAGCGAATTGAACCTTCTTTCAGGGATTTAACGGTGTAATCTACCGGCGTCATGCCTGCTTTCTGCGCTTCTTCGGCGAGACGCAGCGGGTTAGTCCCTAACTGCGGCGCAGATGGCAACCAGCCCATACGTTCAGCGCGAACGTTAAAATCAATCAAATGACCGCTGTAGCGGGATTTGTCTGCCATCGGGGAAAGCAGTTCCTGCGCAGTAACCGTCTCATAGCGCCATTGGCTGGAGTGGTTATAGAAGTAGGAAGTGCTGTTCATATGACGAGGCGGACGCTGCCAGTCAAGAGCAAACGCCAGCGGCTGCCAGCCGGTTTGCGGACGCAGTTTTTCCTGGCCGACATAGTGGGCCCAACCGCCGCCGCTCTGACCGATACAACCGCAGAACACCAGCATATTGATCAAGCCACGATAGTTCATATCGAGGTGGTACCAGTGGTTCAGGCCCGCACCGACGATGATCATCGAACGACCGTGTGTTTTATCGGCGTTATCCGCAAATTCACGGGCAATGCGCACGATCTGAGAGCGAGATACGCCAGTGATTTTTTCTGCCCATGCCGGCGTGTACGCTTTCACGTCATCGTAGCTGGTCGCGCAGTTTTCGTCGTTCAGACCACGTTCCAGGCCATAGTTAGCCATGGTCAGGTCGTAAACGGTGGTCACCAGCGCGGTAGAGCCATCGGCCAACTGCAGGCGTTTAACCGGCAGTTTGTGCAACAGAATATTTTCCAGCTCTACTTTACTGAAGTGCTCGGTGCCTTCGCCGCCAAAGTACGGGAAGCCCACTTCAGCGATATCGTCTTGGCTACCCAGCAGGCTGAGCTGCAGTTCAGTTTCATCACCGGACGTACCGTCGCGTTGCTCAAGGTTCCATTTGCCCTTTTCGCCCCAACGGAAGCCAATTGAACCGTTTGGCGCAACCATTTCGCCGTTGCTGTTGATAGCGACGGTTTTCCATTCTGGGTTATTTTCCTGGCCCAGAGAGTCGACCAGATCCGCCGCACGCAGCATACGACCAGCAGCATAGTAGCCGTCACGCTCTTCGAGCATCACCAGCATTGGCATGTCGGTATAACGACGAACATAGTCGGTGAAGTACTGGCTCGGGTTATCGAGGTGGAACTCGCGCAGCATGACATGGCCCATCGCCATTGCCATCGCCGCATCGGTTCCCTGCTTCGGTGCCAGCCACAGGTCGCAAAGTTTGGCAATTTCTGCGTAGTCCGGAGTAATAGCTACCGTTTTGGTGCCTTTATAGCGAACTTCAGTAAAGAAGTGTGCATCCGGAGTACGGGTCTGCGGTACGTTAGAGCCCCATGCAAGAATGTAGCTGGAGTTATACCAGTCGGCAGATTCCGGTACGTCGGTTTGCTCGCCCCAGGTTTGCGGGGAAGCCGGCGGCAGGTCACAGTACCAGTCGTAGAAGCTCAGGCAGGTACCGCCAATCAGCGACATATAGCGTGCGCCGGAAGCATAAGAAACCATCGACATCGCTGGGATCGGAGAGAAGCCTGCAACTCGGTCAGGGCCATAGGTTTTGATAGTGTAAACGTTAGATGCAGCAATCAGTTCATTCACTTCCTGCCAGGAAGAACGAACAAACCCACCACGACCGCGCGCTTGTTTGAAGCTTTTTGCTTTGTCGGCGTCTTCGATGATGGATGCCCATGCGTCTACCGGATCGCTGTGCAGTCTTTTTGCTTCACGCCACATCTTCATCAGACGTTTGCGCATCAGCGGGTATTTCAGACGGTTAGCGCTGTAGAGATACCAGGAATAGCTTGCACCACGTGGGCAGCCGCGAGGCTCGTGGTTAGGCATATCTGGACGCGTGCGTGGGTAGTCAGTTTGCTGGGTCTCCCAGGTCACCAGACCATTTTTCACATAGATTTTCCAGCTGCATGAGCCCGTGCAGTTTACCCCGTGGGTTGAACGCACGATTTTGTCATGCTGCCAACGCTGGCGGTATCCGTCCTCCCAGTCCCTGTTGGTATTGAGAAGCTGGCCATGCCCATCGGCAAAGGTTTCGCCCTTCTGTTTGAAGTAGCGAAACCGGTCCAGGAATTTACTCATCGGTTTTCTCCTGTAGGAGCCTGACGGCTCTCTGATAAATCGACATTGCTTGATTGAGAGCGAAGGTAACGCTCTGAAAGGGCGTGAGAATTGATAACGATCAAGGCATGCAGGGATGAAAAATGAAGGTTGGTTTTTACATACCCCCAAAGTGGGATATTGTTTTTTAACGTAATATTTTGAATTTAAAGGATTTTAAATAATTCACTTATCATACAAATGTTAAATTCTTTATAAGTGGGTATTAAGGGGTATCCCCCCTGCTTAGCATATTGCGAGTACCGTTCTCACAGGCTGTTGTCATTTCACAATACCTAAGTATGTTGTAACTAATTACAGATAAAAAAAAGCGCGGTCTAACACCGCGCAATGGATAATCAACCTACACGTCATCATTCAAACGGCTTCTGCGTTGGCTGAGCTTGTTCTCCCCAGTCACATACTTCAGTAAGCTCCAGGGGAATCCTCACTTGCCGCCTTGATGCAGTTCGAATGATTTTGTGTATACAGCTTTTTTACTTTTTAGAATGACGTCCGTACACCGCCCAGGTGATGACCACACAAGCGACATAGAAGATCAGAAATACTTTCATCGCATCGACCGGCGAACCGGTTAACGCCAGAGACGTACCAAATGCTTTCGGGATAAAGAAGCCGCCAATCGCACCAATGGCTGAGATAAAGCCCAACGCTGCCGCAGTGTCTGTTGCTGCTTCGCGCATTGCTTTCTCTTCTGAACCGCCTTCAGCTTTCACTCTGTCCATCGTCAGCTTGCGGAAGATAACGGAGATCATCTGGAAGGTTGAACCACTCCCCAGACCAGCCGTCAGGAACAATGCCAGGAACACCGCGAAGAAGGCGATAAAGTTGCCGCCAACGCCGTTTGATGGCAGCGTCAGGAACAGTAAGGCACTGAAAATTGCCATCAGCACGAAGTTCACCAGCGTTACACGGGTTCCGCCCAGACGGTCAGAGATTGCGCCGCCCGCTGAACGAGCCAGCGCGCCAATCAACGGTCCAAAGAAGGCGTAATGCAGGATCTGTACCTCAGGAAACTGCGTTTTTGACAACATGGCAAAACCGGCAGAGAAACCGATGAATGAACCGAAGGTTGCCAGATACAGCAGGCTCATAATCCACAGATGCCCACGTTTCAGCACCGGCAATTGCTCTTTCAGCGACGCTTTTGAGGTTGCCAGTTCATTCATACCAAACCATGCAGCCAGCGTTAACACCGCAAGGAACGGTACCCAAATCCATGCGGCGTTTGCCAGATACAGCTGCGTACCATCCGGTTGTTCAACCCCGTGGCTACCAAATGCGGCAAAGATTGACAGTGAAACCACCAGCGGCGCAACCAACTGCATCACGCTGACGCCCATGTTGCCCAGGCCACCGTTCAGACCCAGCGCACCACCCTGTTTCTGTTTTGGAAAGAAGAAACTGATGTTTGCCATGCTGGACGCAAAGTTCGCACCGGCGAAACCGCACAACAGAGAGATAATAATAAAGGTACTAAACGGCGTGGAAGTATCCTGCACCGCAAAACCTAACCATACGCAAGGAATGATCAGGATACCGGTGCTAAACGCTGTCCAGCGACGTCCACCAAACAGGGGAACCATAAAGGAGTACGGAACACGCAGCAGCGCGCCGGACACAGAAGGTAATGCCGTCAGCATGAACAGCTGTTCAGTGGTGAAATCAAATCCGACTTTCGGTAAGTTCACCGCCACGGCGCTAAATAACATCCACACGCAAAACGCCAGCAGCAAGCAAGGGACGGAAATCCACAGGTTACGGCTGGCGATTCGTTGACCACGCTGCTGCCAGAAGGCGGGATCTTCCGGCCGCCATTCGGTAATTACAGCTCCAGATGCCCTTTCCGGGGCAGATGAGTGACTCATAGACACCTCTGATACTTGTTTCGATGCCTGCAACATTAGGGTTTACAGCTGGAGGTAAGTTGATATAAATCAAAGGAAAAGGTGTCATTATTCATGCCTAAAATTTATCATTACCCTAAATGAGTACATAACTTCGGTAAAAAAGATGTGGTTTTTCACGCTTCTGTCGCCCCCTACTCCCCCTCGGCCAGGATCTCTCCCTCCACTGGCAATTAAGAGGTAGCCCGTTTGAGGTATGGGTATACTCCAGTGTATCGCCGAGAATAACGCCACTGCCTGCAGCAGAATCGTCATTCAATAAGGTTTTCTGTTCGACGAAAACCCGAAGGAACAAGTCACCATGTTTAAACGTTGTCTCTCCCCGCTTACGCTGGTCAACCAGGTGGCGCTGATTGTTTTATTGTCCACAGCCATCGGCGTGGCGGGTATGGCTGTCTCCGGCTGGCTGGTTCAGGGCGTTCAGGGTAGCGCCCATGCAATCAACAAAGCGGGATCGCTGCGCATGCAGAGTTATCGCCTGCTGGCAGCCGTACCGCTGGACGCTAGCGATCAACCGCTTCTGGATGAAATGGAGAAAACGGCGTTTAGCCCGGAGTTGACGCGTGCCGCAAAGCGAGACGGACAACAGGCGCAGTTAAAAGCACTACAGGATTACTGGCACACTGAACTGGCGCCGGGGCTTGCGCATGCGCAAACGCCTGATGCGGTAACGCAGGATGTGACGCGCTTTGTAGGCGGTCTGGATAAGCTGGTTACCGCCTTTGACCATACCACTGAATTACGCATTGAACGCGTCGTCCTGCTGCATCGCCTGATGGCCATATTTATGGCATTGCTGTTGGTGTTCACCATTATCTGGCTGCGCGTGCGCCTGTTAGAGCCGTGGAAACAGCTGCTGGCGATGGCGCGAGCCGTCAGCCAACGTGATTTTACCCAACGCGCGCGTATCAGCGGGCGTAATGAGATGGCCGCTCTGGGCTCGGCACTGAATAATATGTCGGAAGAACTGGCCGAAAGTTACGCCGTGCTGGAACAGCGGGTACAGGAGAAAACGGCGGGTCTGGAGCACAAAAATCAGATCCTTTCTTTTCTGTGGCAAGCCAACCGCCGCCTGCACTCTCAGGTGCCGTTGTGCGAACGCCTCTCTCCGGTACTGAATGGTCTGCAAAATTTGACCTTGCTGCATGATATTGAACTCCGGGTTTACGACCTGGAAGATGAAGACAATCATCAGGAATTTACCTGTCAGTCCAATGCCAGCTGTGATGAGAAAGGTTGCCATCTTTGTCCTCGCGGAACGCTGCCCGCGATTGACGGCGGAATCACATTGAAATGGCGGCTGACCGACGCGCATACCCAGTATGGTATTCTGCTCGCCACCTTGCCGAACGGACGCCATCTCAGCCACGATCAGCAGCAACTGGTTGATACCCTGGTTGAGCAACTGACCGCAACGCTCGCGCTCGACAGACATCAGGAGCGTCAGCAGCAGTTGATCGTGATGGAAGAGCGTGCCACCATTGCACGCGAACTTCATGATTCTATTGCACAATCGCTCTCTTGTATGAAGATGCAGGTTAGCTGTTTGCAGATGCAGGGCGATGCGCTTTCAGATAACTGTCGCGAGTTGCTCAGCCAGATTCGTAACGAGCTGAATGCTTCGTGGGCACAACTGCGTGAGCTGTTAACCACCTTCCGTTTACAGCTCACAGAACCTGGATTACGGCCGGCGCTGGAAGCCAGCTGTCAGGAGTACAGCGCCCGTTTTGGATTTACGGTTAAGCTGGATTATCAGCTACCGCCACGCCTGGTCCCTTCGCATCAGGCGATTCACCTGCTACAAATTGCGCGCGAAGCCCTGAGTAATGCACTTAAACACTCTCAGGCCAATGAAGTGGTCGTGACGGTGGTGCAAAATGGCAAGCAGGTCAAACTAACAGTGCAAGATAACGGCTGCGGCGTACCGGAAAACGCCGAACGCAGTAACCACTACGGCATGATTATAATGCGCGACCGTGCGCAGAGCTTGCGCGGCGATTGCCGCGTACGCCGTCGCGAGACGGGCGGTACTGAAGTTGCTGTCACTTTTATTCCCGAAACAAACTTCACAGAAGTCCAAGGAGATACCCATGAGTAATCTGGAACCGGCAACCATCCTGTTGATCGACGATCATCCGATGCTGCGAACCGGTGTAAAACAGCTTGTCAGCATGGCGCCCGATATTACCGTTGTCGGCGAAGCCAGCAATGGTGAGCAGGGTATCGAGCTGGCTGAATCCCTTGATCCCGATCTAATCCTGCTTGATCTCAACATGCCCGGCATGAACGGCCTGGAAACTCTCGATAAGCTGCGTGAAAAGTCACTGTCGGGCCGTATCGTTGTGTTTAGCGTATCCAATCATGAAGAAGACGTAGTTACCGCACTGAAACGCGGTGCTGACGGTTATCTGCTGAAAGATATGGAGCCTGAAGATTTACTCAAAGCCTTACAGCAGTCAGCGGCCGGTGAAATGGTGCTGAGTGAAGCCTTAACACCGGTTCTGGCCGCCAGCCTGCGTGCTAATCGTGCAACGTCGGACCGTGATGTCACCCAACTGACACCGCGTGAGCGCGACATTCTCAAGCTCATTGCCCAGGGGCTGCCGAACAAGATGATCGCCCGTCGTCTGGACATCACTGAAAGTACGGTAAAAGTCCATGTGAAGCATATGTTGAAGAAAATGAAGCTCAAATCACGCGTCGAAGCCGCGGTATGGGTACATCAGGAACGCATTTTCTGATAACGCGTTGATGCTTCATTGCTAACGAGGATCATTTTCCGAAACGGTAATAAACGGTTCGGTCAGTGATAGCGTGATCTCATTGGAAGAGACACGCTGACCCTGCTCATCTTCTACCACCACAGACAACCGCCAGCGGTTTGTCGCGCCTTCGCTGCTGTCCCACTTCGGCATAATAATCGTCCAACCTTGCACGTTTCGGTTATCGCTACCCGCCGTTAAACTCAACGCCTGGGTATCACCCTGCCAGGTTAAATGGCGGATCCCATGCAAACTACGCACCTGCAGCTTCAGCGCCACCGACTCACCAGACTTGAGATCCCAGGGCGGCGTGGCCAAAAATACCGACAATGTTTTACGCTGACGATATTCCAGCGTCGGCAGATTGTTACGCTGCGGATCGTCATAACGACTGCCGCGCAGCGATCGGCTATTTGCCACCTCGCTGACCATCAGTTGTTTTTTTAGCGGTACGCCAAATCGGTAATTCAGCGTTAAGCCGAGGTTATTCTGGCTGATTCCGCTTTCGCCCTGCTTATGTTGTGCCGTCACGGTAATCAACGGCACCGGCGTATAGCTCAATCCCAGATTCACCGCCACAGGATTGTGGTACCCGGTTCCGGAATGAAACAGATCCACCCGGTCGCCAAAATACTGTTCCACGCTGACGCTGGTATTGAGGTGTTGATAGAACGGCATGCGCATTTGCGCAGTCAGGTCGTAGCCGCGGGCCATCCGTTGTTCCTGGGTTGCGGAACGCTCCTGCCAGGAGGACAACGGTTGGTAATAGTTAGCGGATAAGCGCAAGTATTCGCCCCACGCCTCGGCGCCAAGGCCTCCCCGGGGCAGATTTTCATCCAACAGGTTGTCATAAAAGGTGTTGTAACCCAGAAACCAGCCGTCGCGTACCCAGCGCTGCCCAATCCCCGCATTGCTGACTAAACCTTCGTCCTGTTGCGTCAGCCCCAACTGGCTCCAGGTAAGATAACGTGGATTGTCCTGCCATGGGATAAACCAGCTTCCCCGACTTCCGGTAAAGCTGCCTTCGTTATCCACCTGCAATCCAACGCTGGCGTTTCCCCAGGGAGAGAGCCAGGATTCCAGTTGCTGATTAACCTGTTCGCTGACCGTGTCACGCACCTGACCAAATGCGAACTGCTTCGCCTGTTCACCCGTATCAAGCCCGTTATCGGTCATGCTGGCTTCACCAAACGCTTTGACCATTTCAGCAAAGTGCTTTTCGCCTGCCCGCGACTCCGGCGCCAGACCGAGATCGGGTAAACCATCACTATTGTTATCGAAAGGGTTTTCGGCCTGGTAAATAAAAGATGTCCGTGCGCTGGCAATACCGCCTGCCAATGGCAAGAGTAGGAGAAGAGAAAATCTGCAGCAAACAAAACGGCTCAAATCGTTACTGGCTTTTATATCATTGAATTTGGGGACCACAGCGTAAATCCTACCTGTCCGACGTCCCCTTTGCAGCTTTTTCTCAAATTTTCAGGAATATCCTTAATCATTGAGTGTAATTTTTTGTGCCAGTAATGTCTTCAGTTCCGGAATACACGAGCCGCAATTACTCCCGCAACGTAACGCTTTTCCCAATGCCTGAACTGTATCACAACCGTTAGCGATAGCCTGGGTAATGGCCTTTTCTCCTACGCTGTAACAACTACAAATAGTCGCGCCCTTATCAGCCGTAATACCACCGGGTTTCCCGCCCAACAGGGCATGACGAGTCTGAGCGTTTTCCGGCGTTTGCATGAATGCGCAGAGGATCGCCGCATCATCAATCTGCGGCAGCGTTGCCGCTGACCAGAGCCCAAGCATCAGCTTTCCTTCATGCCAGGCCAACAGATTCAGTCCCTGCTCCCATTTCGCCTGCTGAAGTTGCCAGCCTTGCGTCACACAATATTGTTGCAGCCACGCAGAAATATCGCTGTCGCCCGCCAGCGTATAACGCACGGCATTGTCAGCACTTTTGCGCCACCAGTGAACGAACCCCGGTAACGTCAGCACGGAGCGACAAAACAGCTCTCCCTGCCACCGGGGCTGCCATGCCATAATGCGCACCGCTGTCTGTTTGCTTTCCGGCTGTCCAGAGTCAGGGTCACAAATCGGTGCCACCAATGCATTTACCCGTCCTTGACGGGCAAAATGATTATTCCAATGCATTGAAGTGAAGACGTTCCCTGGCCGCTGCCCACGGTGAATGGTCACCCTACCAACCATTACGCCGCGCGGGGAGTTAACCCGGCATAGCGCACCTTCATTCAGCTTTAAGCGATAGGTATCCTCTGGTGCAATTTCTACCAGCGGTTCATTGATGTGCTGCATCAGGCGTGAAATCGTCCCCGTCCGCGTCATAGTGTGCCACTGATCGCGAATGCGACCACTGTTTAGCACCAATGGATAGAGGGCATCACAGGCAGTTTTCATCCCCTGTGGCGTAACAGATACCAGGCGTAAACGTTGGTTACCACGCCACCCCTGCCAAAAATTTAGCGTTGATGAGCCGGTACTCACTGGCCAGCGAACCGGCGTCATCTCATCCCACTGTTGATGCGTCAGCTCCGCTAACGCGCCGATATCAAATGCACGTTCCCCCCTGTTTTCATAACCGGAAAGCGCCGCATGTTCACAAAATACCTCCCATGCGCTTTGCCAGCCAAACGCATGGGCAAAACCCAACTGTTTCGCTATTTGCGCGACGATCCACCAATCCGCCCTCGTCTCACCCGGCGCTGGTAAAAATGCGCGCTGGCGCGAGATCCGTCGTTCTGAGTTCGTCACCGTACCGTTTTTTTCGCCCCAGGCCTGAGCCGGAAACCGAATATGCGCGTAGCGGCTGGTGTCTGTGTCTGCCACGACTTCAGAGACAATCACCAGTGGACAGGCTGCCAACGCCTGGCACACGGCATGGCTGTCCGGTAATGACACCGCCGGGTTTGTCCCCATGATCCATACCGCTTTAACGTCGCCTTTACCGATCGCTTCAAACAAATCCACGGCCATCAAACCAGGCGTCTGCGCCAACCTTTCAGTGCCCCAGAAGCGGGACAGGCGGGCAAGATCCTGGGGTTCAAAATTCATATGCGCCGCCAGCTGCGTCGCCAACCCGCCAACTTCCCGGCCACCCATCGCATTGGGTTGCCCGGTCAGCGAAAATGGGCCGCACCCTTGTCGACCAAACTTACCGCTGGCCAAATGCACGTTAATAATCGCATTACACTTATCGCTACCGCTGGCAGACTGGTTAATGCCCATGGTGTATAGCGTGATGGCTGTTGGCGCGCGCATAAACCAGTCATAGAAGGTGACAATATCGGCAACATCCAGCCCGCAAAACTGCGCCACACGCGCGAGGCACCAGTCGCGCGCAATAGCAAACGTTTCTGCAGCGTCATCAAATTCACTTTGCGCATTACCCTCAGCCACAATCCTGTTCAGTAAGCCAACAAACAGCCCAGCATCGCTACCGGGCAGCAGGGAAAGATGCAGATCGCCGATATCACAGGTTGCGGTGCAGCGAGGATCGATAACCACGACTTTCATCGACGGATTAGCATTACGCGCCTGCACCAGACGCTGATACAGCACCGGATGCGTCCATGCTGCATTCGATCCCACCAATACCACCAAATCACTGCATTCGATGTCCTCATAACTGCAGGGCACGACATCCGCTCCTAGCGCCCGCTTGTATCCGGTCACCGCAGACGACATACAAAGCCGCGAATTGGTATCAATATTGGCCGCGCCAATGAAGCCTTTCATCAGCTTATTCGCCGCATAGTAATCCTCCGTCAGCAGTTGCCCGGAGGCATAAAAGGCTACGGCATGCGGGCCATGCTGAGCGATGATAGCGCGCAGACGTTCACCGGCGGTGTCCAGCGCCTGCGACCAACTCGCCGTTTCGCCATCCACCATCGGTTGCAACAACCTGCCGCTAAGTCCTGTGGTTTCAGCCAGCGCCGCGCCTTTGACGCATAAGCGGCCAAAGTTTGCCGGATGTTCGGGGTCACCTCTGACGGTGACGCCATTATTGTCTACCTGCGCAATCACGCCGCAGCCAACGCCACAGTACGGGCACGTTGTACGAGTCTCACTCATGATGCCTCCGCCCGCAGGATCAGCGCCTGAGTTCCCACCCACACTTTGCCCGCCTCCACTTTCACCGGCCAGGCGCGTACCGCCTGTTCTCCGCTGTCATACTGGCGGCCATCGCGCAGACGAATACGTTGTTTATACAGCGGCGAGATAACAATCGGCTCACCCTGCACATCCCCCAGAATACCGCGCGATAACACCTGCGCAGCGCTACCGGGTTCAAGGTTATCAAGGGCATAAATCGTCTGCCCAAAGCGGAATAATGCAATTTGCACATCTCCCAGACGTGCGCCAATACCCGCCTGCTCAGGGATTGCATCAAGGGTGCATATCTCCTGCCAGGGTTTTGTCGGTAATGACTCACGGCCCCTGGATGCAGGTTTAGCCAACTGCGGTTGCCCGCGTAAAGGCGCGCGGGCAACCGTCTCATCCGCCTCATCACTATTGATATATGAACGAAACAGCGCCAGACGCTGCGGGCTACTGAGCGTGGTTTGCCATTCGCACTGGTAGCTTTCCACAACCCGCGCCATCTCTTGTTCCAGTTCACTGGCAATCCCTAAACTGTCGTCGAGGATCACTTCACGCAAATACGCAATGCCCCCTTCCAGGTTATCCATCCAGGTGCTGGTACGTTGCAGACGATCCGCGGTGCGAATGTAGAACATCAGGAAACGGTCGATAGTGCGCATCAGCGCGGTATCATCTAAATCACTGGCAAACAAATCGGCATGGCGTGGTTTCATTCCTCCATTGCCGCACAGATAGAGATTCCAGCCTTTATCCGTCGCAATGACGCCCACATCCTTGCTCTGTGCCTCGGCGCACTCCCGGGTACAACCGGACACCGCCATTTTAATTTTGTGTGGTGCACGCAACCCTTTGTAGCGATTTTCAAGCATCACCGCCATTGCCGTTGAGTCCTGTACGCCGTAGCGACACCAGGTCGAGCCAACGCAAGACTTCACCGTTCGCAACGACTTCCCGTACGCATGCCCTGTTTCAAACCCCGCAGCCACCAGTTCGCGCCAGATATCAGGTAACTGTTCCAGACGCGCGCCGAAAAGATCCACCCGTTGCCCGCCGGTGATTTTGCTGTACAGCTGGTAACGTTTCGCAATCTGTCCTATGGCGATCAGGCCGTCCGGTGTGACCTCTCCCGCAGGCATACGCGGGACCACAGAATAGGAACCGTCTTTTTGAATATTGGCAAAATAGCGATCGTTCGTGTCCTGCAGCGGTAAGTGCGCAGGTTTAAGCAGATACTCATTCCAGCAGGACGCCAGCACTGACCCCACCAGAGGTTTACAGATTTCGCAGCCGTGACCATGGCCGTAACGGCTAATCAACTGTTCGAAAGTATGGATATGGTTCACCCGTACAAGGTGATAAATCTCCTGGCGCGACCAGGGAAAATGTTCACAGATATCCTTTTTGACCTCAACGCCCTGGGCCGCAAGTTGGTGCTCCATCACTTGTTTCACCAGCGCGCTGCATCCGCCACAACCGGTCGCTGCTTTAGTGCACTGTTTGATGGCGCCAATGTCCGTCGCACCAGCACTTACCGCCCGGCATATATCGGCCTTACTGACGTTATGACAAGAGCAGATTTGCGCTGTATCGGGCAATGCCGCAACCCCAAGCGCTTTTGGCGCACCGCCCGCCAGCGCGGGCAGGATCAGCGATTCCGGCTGACCAGGAAGCGGCATCCCATTCAACATCATTTGCAATAGCGTGGCGTAATCGCCAGCATCGCCAACCAGCACTCCGCCCAACAGCGTTTTGCCCTCTGCGCTGACGACGATCTTTTTGTAGATCTGCTCAGGACCATGCGTCCATTGATAGCTTTTCGCGCCCGGCGTACGGGCATGCGCATCGCCAAAAGAAGCAACATCAACGCCCAGCAGCTTGAGCTTGGTGCTCATATCCGCCCCGCTAAAGCTGACATCTTCTCCGGCCAGCTGTGCGGCGACTACCCGCGCCATTTGATATCCCGGCGCGACAAGGCCAAAGACTCGCCCTTCCCACAGCGCACATTCGCCGATTGCAAAAATGGCGTCATCTGACGTGCGACAGTGGCTATCGATACAAATCCCACCGCGTTCGCCAATATCTAAACCGCTGCGACGCGCCAGCGCATCCTGCGGACGAATACCCGCAGAAAAAACCACCATTTCGGTTTCCAGCTTTTCGCCGTCGGCAAAGTGCAGTACCAGTCCGTCAGTGGTACTTTCAATTTCCGTGGTTGATTTTGCGGTGTGGACGCCAACGCCAAGCGCCTCTATCTTTTCTCGTAACATCGCGGCACCGGCGTTATCCAGCTGCACCGCCATCAGATTAGCGGCAAACTCAACAACATGCGTTTCCAGACCAAGCTGACGCAGCGCGTTCGCAGCCTCCAGACCAAGCAGGCCACCGCCGATCACCACCCCGCGGCGCGCACTTTTCGCTTTCGCTGCAATGGCATCTAAATCGTCCAACGTACGATAAACAAAGCAGGCGGGTGAGTCCCCACCTTTCACAGGGGGGACAAATGGATACGATCCGGTGGCAAGTACCAGCGAATCCCAGTGGGTTTCATGTCCGTCGGCGTTGCGGATGACGTGCATCTCACGATCGATCTCGGTCACGCATTGCCCCAAACGTAGCTCTATGCCATTACGGGCAAAGAAATCATCAGCGACAAGCGAAAGTGATTGCGCGCTGCGCCCGGCGAAATACTCTGACAGATGCACCCGGTCATAGGCGGCATAACGTTCTTCGCCAAACACCACAATGTGATAATGCAAATGCAGATTACGGCTAACGCATTGCTCAAGAAAATGGTGGCCAACCATACCGTGTCCCACAACAGCCAGTGTCGGTTTTGTCATCGTCATCTGTCCTGCAGCCGATGGCTGCGTATCAAAGCGGTCGAAGAGCCAGTCGGAGTGTGCTGTCGCCCCCTGGGCCAGCAAATCGGTTAATGGCGCTGCGCTATGGCAATCGCCCATCAGCAGCACACCATGGAGTTTTCCATCACGCGTCAGCAAGCGGCGATAGTGCCCGCTGAGCGGATCGTATGTGCTCAGGGTGGCATCCGTCGCCGTCGTGTCCGTTACGCCTGCACTAAACAGATCAATTCCCGTCACCTTGAGGCGCGTTCCGCTCGCCTGCCAACCAAATCCGGCACCGATAAAACCCGCTAGTCGCGCAGCCAACACCTCAGCCTGTTTCAGGCACGGCGCAACCAGTCCCCACGTCTGGCCGTTAATCTCGCAGCATTCCCCGACGGCGCTAATGCCGGGCATTGAGGTGCGAAGCTGTTCATCCACCACAATCCCCTGCTGACAAACAGCACCGCACTCCTGCGCCAGGGAGATATTGGGTTTAACCCCCGTGGCAATCACCACGCCATCCGCCGCAATACGCTGGCCATCCAGCAACGTTACGCAGTCGGCTTCGATACTGACGAGCCCAGAACTAAGCTCGCAGCGAATACCACGTCCTGTTAGTTGCGCCTGCAGCAGATCGCTGGCCTGTTGATCAAGCTGTTGTTCCATCAACCTTCCCGCGCGATGAATCAACGTGACATCGTCACCGTGAAGACGTAAGGCTGCCGCGGCCTCCACGCCGAGAACGCCACCACCCAGCACCACCTTTGGCCCAGACTGCTGGAGAATCACCTCGACATCCTGCATCGTGCGAAAAGCATGAACATGCGGTTGTTGGACGCCTGGAATGGGCGGAATAAACGGATACGATCCGGTGGAAAATACCAGCTCATCCCAGAACAAAAGCCGTTTTGTGGTGGTCAGGCTGCGGCTGGTGGCATCAACGGCCAACACAGCTTCATCGCTCAGAACCGTCACGCCGTGATCGAGATACCACTGCGCCGGATGAAGCAAAGTTTGCGCAAAGGGCTTTTCTCCCCCCAGCACCGGTGAAAGTTGGATCCGGTTGTAGGCAAGCTGCGGCTCTTCACCAATAACGGTGACGGAAATGCCGCCGTTTTTGTACATAACAAGCGCCTCAATCAGACGAGTTGCCGCCATGCCATGACCCACAATGACCAGTCGCGTCATCTTCCCCTCCTTACGCCGCCTTCGGCTGTTTCTCATATAGAAAATGGAGAATGCGTTGTCGCAGGTGGTGGTATCGGCTGTCATCGGCAAGCTGGACCCGATTGCGTGGGCGCGGTAAATCAACCGTCAAGATCTCGCCCACCGTCGCCGCTGGCCCGTTGGTCATCATCAGAACCCGGTCGGAAAGTAGCACCGCTTCATCAACGTCGTGAGTGATCAGCACAATGGTGGTATTCAGCGACTGCTGGATGTGCATCACCGTATCCTGCAAATGTGCCCTGGTGAGCGCATCCAGTGCGCCAAACGGTTCATCCATAAGCAGGACTTTGGGTTTCATCGCCAGTGCCCGGGCAATACCCACGCGTTGCTTCATCCCACCAGAGACTTCACCGGGGTGTTTGTGCATCGCGTGCCCCATCTGGACGCGGTGCAGGTTGTGTTCGATCCACTCACGTCGCTCGGCTTTACTCATGGTGTGGCGAAATACCTGATCGACGGCCAGGGCTACGTTGTCGAAACAGGTCAGCCATGGCAGCAGCGAATGATTTTGGAAAACGACCGCCCGCTCAGGCCCCGGCCCGGCGATTTCGCGGTTATCGCAAATCAGGCCACCTTCAGTTGGTAACGTAATGCCGGCAATCAGATTCAAAAGCGTCGACTTTCCGCAACCGGAGTGACCAATCAAACTCACTGTCTCCCCTTCATGGATATCAAAAGAGACATTGTGTAGCGCGAGGAACTCACCGCTGGCGGTAGAAAAACGTTGGCTGACCGCCTGGACCTGAATAATGGGTTTCATGTTGTCTCCTTATTTTTCCTGCCAGCTATAACGACGTGCCACCAGCATTAGCCCCTGCTCAAGCAGCAGACCGACAACGCCGATGATGACGATAGCAATGAGAATGTTTTCGACGTTAAGGTTGTTCCACTCATTCCAGATCCAAAAACCAATCCCTAACCCGCCGGTGAGCATTTCTGCTGCCACAATCACCAACCAGGCGATGCCAATCGACAGGCGTACGCCAGTGAGGATCGCCGGAAGCACGGCGGGGAAAAGTATCCGCCGCATCACCGTCCACTCAGAGAGTTGCAATACGCGAGCTACGTTGAGGTAATCGTCAGGGATTCTCCGCACCCCTTCGGCGGTGTTGATCACCATCGGCCATATAGAGCAGATAAAGATGGTCCAGCTCGATGCGGGTTCCGCTTTTTGAAACAACAGCAGTCCAATCGGCAGCCAGGCCAGCGGACTGACCGGGCGCAACAGCGCAATCAGCGGCGAAAACATGTGCGAAAAGAAGGTGAAACGCCCAATCAGAAAGCCCAGCGGAATCCCCACCAGCGCCGCTAATCCGAAACCGATCGCGACCCGTTGCAACGACGCCAGCACGTTCCAGCCGATACCCATATCATTCGGCCCGCCGTTATAGAACGGATCGGCAAACAACGTCAGGGCTGAATCCAGGGTGCTCAGCGGCGTCGGAAATCCTTTGCTGTTGATGGCGGCAAGTTGCCAGCACACCACCAGCAAGGCAATCCCCAGCAGAGCGGGTACGGCGCGTCTTAGCCATGTACTAAGCCACATTGACCATGGCATTTTGCGCTTTCTGACCTTCATCGTTGATAGCGTGATGACCTCACCGACTACCGGCTCAGGGGATTTAAGCTGCGTATTTTGTTTCATCTCAGGCTCCTGTACGGTGGAGGGTAAAACTGTTGGCATAGGCTTCTGGATTGCGGCCATCCCATACGGAACCGTCCATCAGCGTACTGGTGCGTAGCAATTGCGCAGGCGGTGTTATCCCACCAACCGCAGCTGCCGCATCGCGCCAGATATCGGTCCGGTTGATGCGCGCGGCAATGGCTGCATAATCCGGTTGTTGCTTTAACAATCCCCAACGGCGGAACTGGGTCAGAAACCACATGCCATCGGAATGCCAGGGAAAACTCACCTCGCCGTCGCGAAAAAAGCGTATGGCATGCGGATCCTGCCAGCGACGACCGGCACCGTTGTCGTACTCGCCCAGCATTCTCGCCGTCAGATAGCTTTCTTTGGTATTGAGCCAGGCCCGGCGCGCCAGAATTTGTGCTGTTTCGCGTTTATTGGCTTCACTGGCGTCTATCCAGCGCGATGCCTCAAGCAGCGCGCTAACCAGTGCCCGGGCAGTATGTGGATATTTTTCTACCCACTCCCGGCGCGTACCGAGTACTTTTTCCGGATGGTCGGGCCAGATATCCTGGGATGTCGCCGCGGTAAAACCAATGCGGTCGTTGATCGCCCGCGCATTCCACGGCTCGCCGACGCAGAAGCCACTCATATTGCCAATGCGCATGTTCATCACCATTTGCGGAGGCGGTACCACAACGGTGCGAACATCGGTGAAAGGATTGATGTCAGCGCTGGCCAGCCAGTAATAGAGCCACATGGCATGTGTGCCTGTGGGAAAGGTGTGCGCGAAGGTATAGGTTCCGGGCGCCTGCGAGACGATCCGTTTCTTCAGCGCAGACGCATCGGTAATGCCCTGCTCCAGCAGCGTTGCGGAGAGCGTGATCGCTTGACCGTTCTGATTGAGCGTCATCAGATTGGCCATGGGCTGCGCTTTACTGGCAATACCCAGTTCCAGGCCATACAACAGGCCGTACAGAACATGAGCCGCATCCAGCTCTCCAGAGACCAGTTTGTCACGCACTGCGGCCCAACTGGCCTCTTTGGTCGGCACCAGCGTAATGCCGTATTTTTTATCAAAACCTTTCAACGTGGCGATAACCAGCGGCGCGCAGTCGGTTAGCGGAATAAAACCGACCCGAACGGTAGTCATCTCCGGCGCATCAGACCCTGCCGCCCAGACCGAAGACATCAGTCCTGGAATCAGCGAGCTGGCCCCCATCACGGCACTTGCCTGTAAAAACCGCCGCCGCGTTAACGAAACTGTTCTGTCACCCATACATGCTCCCCATAAAAAAAGGCGTCCAACAATGCCTAAGCATTGCGGGACGCCTTTATCCTCAAAACAGTCAGACCGCCGTTGGCCTGCTGCTAAATTGTCTGTATGAGTGAATGCAATTCAGATGCCAGAATTACACTGGCGGTTTTAGCGGGTTCGACGCGTACCAGACGCCGCGGTGCACCCAAATATGGCAGACACTGCCCGCCTGTTGTGCAGTCGCTATCCCTGCATCAGGGATTTAACGGTAAGCAATGCCCGGGCGATATCGACCATCCGTTGGTTTTTATCCATCGCCATTTTTCGCAATAGCTGCCACGCCTGTTCTTCGCTGACCTGCTGGTGATTCATCAGGATGCTTTTTGCTTTATCAATCACCTTGCGCTCCTCTAAGGCGTCCTGCAATGAGGCAAGTTGGGCGCTCATTTGCTCCAGCTGGCGAGCCTGCTGGCGAACAACCCGCAATAATTGTTTATCCCGGCGCAGCGAGAGGGGTTCGTCAGCACGGTCGTCAAGCCAGTTGTCGAGCGGCAAAGCGTAGGTTTCTTCCGCCAGCCGACGCGCCACGACATTCAGCAATTCGGTAATCAACATCTCTTCGAGATGGCGTAATTGTTCAAGCCGCTGCGTTTGCAGGGTAAACCAGCGTAGCGCGCGTTCACCGTTATCGAGTTGGGGTTGTCGCGTACAGGCCTGGCGTCGCAGTTGTTCGATGGCGCCCGATGCCTCGCATTGCTGACGAAAATGCTGCACCAGTACAGGCGAAGCCAGGGAGATAAAGGTATCAAAGCACGGCTGCTGCCCGTCTATTCTGTCCACCAGTTCCTGGCGCATTTGAGGGTTAAATTCGCCCTGGGTAAAGCCAATGGCCCCTAACGCCCGCTCTTGTCCTACCAGCTCTTTACCCTGCATAAAACTGTACAGCGCCACCAGCCCACCTGCGACATGGGGATAATCAATGCTGTCGTTAAGCTGCGGCACAATACCCAGCAGATGGCGTAACGTCCGGCTGTACTGCTCCATCGCCTGCTGTGCATCGATAGTCTGCCCGCTGACAGACTCACGCAGCGTCGTTAGCTGATCGAGGCACCAGACGGTGCCAGCAATACGGTGGCACAACGCGCTGCCCGCCACCGGCATAATGTGCTGGAAAAGGATATGCAGTTGCCGACACTCTTCATCCACCAGCGCCCGACTGGCACGGACCTCCCGATCATAAAGCGTACCTTGAGAACACAACCAGATATTGGATGCACCGCGTTCGCACTGTAGCATATGCACCAGATGGCTAATGCGCATCACCAACTTACCGGACTGTGCCAGTTGGCGAAGCTGGGTGTTCTCAAGCTGGCGGGCATGGCGAAACCATTGCGTCGCGCCGAAATTTTGTGCATTTGTCATCATCTCTGCCCTCACCGATAACGGGTTATCCCTGAGGACAAGCAATATCCATGCCCCCCTGACAACAGGAGTAAAAATGCAAAAGATAGTGATCGTCGCGAACGGTGCGGCCTATGGAAGCGAATCGTTATTTAACAGCCTGCGTCTGGCCATCGCCCTGCGCGAACAGGAAGCGGATCTCGACCTGCGTCTGTTTTTAATGTCGGACGCGGTAACCGCGGGATTACGAGGTCAGAAACCTGCAGAAGGATACAATATTCAGCAAATGCTGGAGATCCTGACGGCGCAAAATGTGCCGGTCAAACTGTGCAAAACCTGCACCGATGGCCGTGGGATCACGACGCTGCCGTTAATTGACGGAGTAGCCGTCGGCACGCTGGTAGAACTGGCTCAATGGACGCTGGCTGCAGATAAAGTGCTGACCTTCTGATACACCGCTTCAGGCAAGCTCACTGAGAGTGTCGATAATTTCCGGATTTAATCGTAGATGGGCGCGGTTTCGTTGAACGTTAGCACGCCCTTTCAACCCTTTTGAGGGATTTTGTCACTTTTGTTTAATCGTTATGCCATTTTTTGATCAAAATCAGCATCCTGTTGCTCCCCCTTTGGTGTTATGCAATGAGTGAAATGTGAACAACATCACGCAGCACTTTCGACAGAAAGTACGTTGTTTTCAAGAACGGGGTGAAAAATGGCATTAGTGAAGGCGAGTTTAAAGTTATTTGGTGGCGATACGGTGGTTGTGCGCTGTTCCGAGCGCTGTCACATCCATCTGATGAGCGAGAAAAATCACGTCAAAGACACGCAGTCCGACATTTTAAGCGTGCAGGATCGTGATAACGCATGGTTAACCGTACCGTATACCGGCGTATGGAATGTGCTGATCGACAGCCATAGCCAGTCGCTCGAGCATTCAATAAGTTATATTGCAGCCTAAGCGTTAATTGCCCGAAAAGCGCCTGGCTTTCGGGCATTCAGTTCCTGGCTGGATTCAGGCAAACCCTGGACGCATAACACCTTCCGGCAGATTCTCTCCCAACAATCGTTTGACCGTGATCACCAGATCGTTAAGACAATCATCCTGCATCCCCAACTTGACCAGCTCTTGTTCCAGTGAGAACAGATACTGGGCGTTGGTGCCTAAAGGTCCGCTCGCCGTGGCGATAAGCGGCGCAATCACCTGCGCGCGCGTGTCTGACTCAAACAGCGGATGACGCGGATCCATAATAAAGACCAGTGCGTTCACCGTCCTGCCGTCATCAAGCGCCAACTGACACCAGGTCGGCAGATAACAGCCGGTGATCATTTCTCGCTTCCACAGCAGTGAAAGCTCTTGTTCCAGGGACGCGTCCGGCAAACGGTAGGCCACACCGGTGGTGCGTCCGCCTTCTTTCAGGGCCAGCATACGTCCTGGCTGACACGCCGTTCCTCGCCCCGCCGTCAGGCGCAAACAAAAAGCACGGTGCCAACCGACTAACGTCCCGGTACAGGACTCTTCAAACTCTAAGGCCGGGTTCCACATCAATGATCCATAACCGAAGATCCACACCGGTCCATCATCTGGTCGGCAAGCGAGCGTGGCAGCCAGTGAGGCTGCACGTTGTTCCGCTGACCAGAGTAGTGATTCTTCAATAGCACCAAATGCCGTCTTACAGTCGGCATTCAATAAAAAATCACGCGTTAACACCTTACACCTCCGCCACTGCAGCTTCCCTGCGACAACTTTTTTGACGCCTTCCGAGCTTTTTTACTGCTCATTTTGAAACCAATAGCTGGACAATAGGCAATTCACCGCTCGCTTGCAAGGGAACAAAGTGTCAACGGCACTTTATATCCTCTCGCGGTGGTACGTCCTGCACTATCATTTGTATCAGTACGATCATCAATTTTTGTGGATGCTAAAATCTAATGTGTTGTTATTTAAATATTCTCTAAACAAGATATGCAATTTCATTCGCTCGGATGCAAAAAATGGTCCATGCCGTAAAATTACGTAAAATCAGATCGGAAATACCGAAAGTTCTGTTATTTTTTACATTCTTTAATACTTTTATAATTATAAATACCTGCAGAGATGGAGAATTAGTTCAATGACACACGTACATGAGGCGGTAAAAACCCGCCACAAGGAGACCTCTCTCGTCTTCCCGATTTTGGCGCTGGTAGTACTGTTCTTCTGGGGGAGCAGTCAGTCACTACCAGTGGTCATCGGTATTAATGCGCTGGCCCTTATTGGTATATTAAGCAGCGCATTCAGCGTTGTCCGTCATGCGGATGTATTAGCACATCGACTTGGCGAACCCTACGGGTCGCTGATCCTCAGCCTGTCCGTTGTTATTCTTGAAGTCAGCTTAATCTCCGCATTAATGGCGACCGGCGATGCAGCGCCTACGCTCATGCGCGATACGCTATATTCAATCATTATGATCGTAACCGGCGGCCTGGTCGGTTTTTCATTACTGTTAGGTGGCCGTAAATTTGCCACTCAGTATATGAATCTGTTTGGTATTAAGCAGTATTTAATCGCCCTGTTTCCGCTGGCCATTATTGTACTGGTGTTCCCGATGGCTTTACCGGGTGCAAATTTCACTACCGCGCAGGCGCTATTAGTGGCATTAATTTCTGCGGCGATGTACGGCGTATTTTTGCTGATACAAACTAAAACGCATCAGAGCCTGTTCATTTATGAGCATGAAGACGAGGGTGACGATGACGATCCGCATCACGGTAAACCGTCAGCCCACAGCAATATGTGGCATGCCGCCTGGCTTATCATTCATCTGATCGCTGTTATTGCCGTGACCAAAATGAACGCCAGCCCGCTGGAGACATTGCTGACTGAACTGAATGCCCCAGTGGCATTTACCGGTTTCCTGGTCGCATTGCTGATCCTCTCCCCTGAAGGTCTGGGTGCGCTGAAAGCGGTTCTGAGCAACCAGGTACAGCGGGCGATGAATTTGTTCTTCGGTTCAGTATTAGCCACCATTTCACTGACCGTTCCGGTAGTGACCCTGATCGCATGGGCAACCGGGAATGATTTGGTCTTTGCGCTGGGCGCGCCAGAGATGATTGTGATGGTTTCATCACTGGTACTGTGCCACATCTCTTTCTCCACCGGACGCACCAACGTGCTTAACGGTGCGGCGCATCTGGCGCTGTTTATCGCCTATCTGATGACGATATTTGCCTGATTAGTTTTTCTGGTAGAACCCACGGCCCTTCGCAGGGCCGTTTTCTTTTACCGCTCACTGCTCCGGATAAACCTGTTGGCCATCGACAAACATTAATAACGACTCCGTTTGGTGCAATTTATCTGCCGGAATAGCCATAATATCCTGATTAAGCACCGCAAAATCGGCGAGCTTACCTACCCGCAAACTTCAGCAATGCCAATCCGCGTCGCATCAGTACCACCTACAACGATAACCCCCTGCTCTGATGCGGGTTGATATGAGGCACCGCCTGATTAAGTTCCCATTTTCCCCATCATATTTATCTACCTTATCATGTGATGATCATCTGGAAAGCTGATGCCGCACCGCTACGCTGGCGATTCGCGCGCTGGCTAGCAGACGTTCGAACGAATGCTCGCAACGCGCTTTTCCCGACAGGCCAAGCATTGTGGTACTGACGTAATCAGTCAGGCTGTCAGCCTCTTTAGGATGCCGCTGTGCGATAAAGTCGTGAATTTTATATTCGGCAGCCGAGTAGAAATTCCACGCGACCTTCCTCGCCTGCGGATCGTTACTGTGCGTGCCCTCCAGGACCAAACATCCCGGCGCATGCGGATCTGCGGCATAACGTCGCGCCGCCTCTTCAAGCAGATCGGTAAGACATTCAGAAACCGGTTTGTCGGGACGCAGAATGTCATCAAAAGGGATTGCCTCAGTTTGTACGTAGCGGTCAAGAACACGTTTATAAAGACCGATTTTGTTCCCAAAAGCAGCATAGAAACTGGGGGGCTTGATCGACAACGCCGCGGTGACATCCGCCACGCTAACTGCGTCATAGCCATGTGCGTGAAACAAGGGTTGTACTTTGGCAACGGCCATTTCTGGATCAAAATTACGTGGGCGTCCAGGTGCACGAGTACATTTTGTAGTGCTCATTACAAATCCATTGACAGAAAACTGTGCACCTATTATATATCGATCACTACATAATTGTTCAAGGAGTACCTCATGTCTTCTTTTAACGGCAAGTCAGTTCTGGTTCTTGGCGGCAGTCGTGGGATTGGCGCGGCTATCGTGCGCCGTTTTGCCGCGGATGGCGCATCGGTTACCTTTACCTATTCAGGCTCCCCTGACGCTGCCAAAGCGCTTGCTGATGAGACGGGTACCCAGACAGCGCAAACCGATAGCGCCGATCGTAACGCCGTCATCAACCGGGTACGCGAAAGCGGCCCGCTGGACGTGCTGGTAGTTAATGCAGGCATTATTCTGTTTGGTGATGCGCTGGAGCAGGATCCGGATGACGTTGAGCGCCTGTTCCGAATTAACATTCACTCCCCATACTATGCGGCCGTGGAAGCGGCACGACAGATGCCTGACGGCGGACGCATTATCATTATTGGCTCTGTGAATGGCGACCGTATGCCTCTTGCTGGCCTGGCCTCTTATGCAGTGAGCAAATCAGCGCTGCAAGGGCTGGCCCGGGGGCTGGCACGTGATTTTGGCCCGCGCAGTATTACGGTAAACGTGGTTCAACCGGGTCCTATTGATACCGATGCCAACCCGGAAGATGGCCCACTGAAAGAGGTGATGCACAGTTTTATGGCGCTAAAACGACATGGCCGTCCAGAGGAAGTTGCGGGAATGGTTGCCTGGCTTGCAGGCCCTGAGGCTGGGTTTGTGACGGGGGCAATGCATACAATTGACGGTGCGTTTGGCGCCTGACGGCCACCCTTAACACTTTTCTTAAACAGCAGTCCGAAGAGATATCTCTCCGGACTGCAATACTTTCTTAGTTCTCGGTATCCAGCTCGTCGAAGCTTTTTACCAGGTCATCAATCGCTTTAATCTGGGTCAGGAACTGTTCCAGTTTCGCCAGCGGCAGCGCGGATGGACCATCGCATTTCGCATTGGCTGGATCCGGATGCGCTTCAATAAACAGACCGGCCAGACCTACCGCCATACCTGCGCGCGCCAGTTCGGTAACCTGCGCACGACGACCGCCGCTTGCTGCTCCAAACGGGTCACGGCATTGCAGCGCATGGGTAACGTCAAAAATCACCGGCGAGTTGCCAGAAACTTTCTTCATCACGCTGAAGCCCAGCATATCCACAACCAGGTTGTCATAACCAAAGTTCGCGCCACGGTCGCACAGAATTACTTTGTCGTTGCCGCCTTCATGGAATTTATCCACGATATTGCCCATCTGGCCCGGGCTTACGAACTGCGGTTTTTTCACGTTGATAACGGCACCGGTTTTCGCCATCGCTTCCACCAGATCGGTCTGACGAGCGAGGAAGGCCGGCAGCTGAATCACATCCACCACGTCAGCAACAGGCTGAGCCTGGCTGGCTTCGTGAACGTCGGTGATCACTTTTACGCCAAAAGTCTGCTTCAGTTCCTGGAAGATTTTCATCCCTTCTTCAAGGCCCGGTCCACGGTAAGAGTGGATGGAAGAACGGTTGGCTTTATCAAAGGAGGCTTTGAACACGTAAGGGATACCCAGCTTTTGAGTAACGGTTACGTAGTGCTCACAAATGCGCATCGCCAGATCGCGGGATTCCAGCACGTTCATTCCGCCAAACAGCACGAACGGCAGGTCATTTGCCACGTTGATGTCGCCAATGCTAACCACTTTTTGTTTCATAGGATCGCCTTAAACGGTAGGTAAAGTGTCATTAATCAATGCAATACAATTTGCTTGTGCGAAATAGTATTAATCTGCGCACGAATCATTTCGCTGATCGGGTCTTCCGGACACTGTTCAACGAAATAACTTAAATCGGTCAGCGCAACATGTTCACACTCCAGTTGCGCGTAAATTAATCCACGATCGCGTATTTCATACGGATCTTCAGGATTAAACTGTAATAGTGCTTCGCTGGCACGCAGCGCCAGCTCCATTTGTCGCTCTTCCATCAGCGATGATTTCAGCGTATCGAGCAGCTTTCGAATTACTTCTGCATTATCCGCCTCATCCAGGTCTTCGTTAAACAGCTCCGCGACCGGGCTGATATTCCCCTTCAGCCACACTTCCAGCGTGTGCTCATTTAACGTTTCGCCATTGAACGGATTGATTAGCCACATTTCGCCATCGAGCGATTCAATACGCAGGATGAGTTGTGTCGGGAAAATCACCGGCACCAGCGGCAGTTCCAGTCGGTTGGCAATCCACAATAAGATCGCGCCCAGGGATACGGCACTGCCCTGACGATTTTTCAGTACCTGATCAAGCCATAGTGCATCAGAAAGACGATAGACGCCGTGGGTATCCGTAAACCCCCATTCGCCGTAAAAAAGTGCCAGCAGTTTTTCCAGTTGCTCATCCTGAGACAGGAGCTGGCTAATTTCTTCTTGCGCCAGACTGACCAGACGTTCCAGTTCGTCATAGACAGTTTGTGTTGGAAAATCCAGACGGATAGACTCCGACGCCAGGATCATCCCATCACACAATGGCGCTTTATTAAATTCGAAATCAGCTAACGACCTCATGCTTACCCCAGTAACGGTATTTTTGTGGTGGCGAGTTTAATGATGATGTACAGCACCACCAGCGCCAGCGGAAAAGCGATTAATCGCGCCTGCTGACTGCGCGCCCGACGATAATCGAGCGCAATAAAACCCAAAACGATGTAAATGATAACCCCAAACAGCTTTTCAGTCAGCCATGTCCCGTGCTCAGTGAATGGCAGGACGTGCGCTTTAACCATTAACGCTACGCCGCTGAGTAATAAAACGGTATCGACAACCGGCGGCACGATGCGCGTCCAGCGCGCGCAGGCAAGGCGCGAGTCGGTGTAACGCCACCAAAATCGCAGCGTCAGCAAACCAACCGAAAGCGCAATGCTGATGAGATGGACGTTGAGTAACACACCGAAGGTACTCATGATGGGATGCGTCCAAGCGTAATTCGCTCGTTGCCGCCATAGTCACGACAGGTTTCAACCGCCAGGTAACCTGCACGAGTAAAAGCGTCACGGACGGCCTCGCCCTGTTGCCAACCATGTTCCAACAACAGATAGCCGCCGGGCGTTAATACGCGCTGAGACTGGTCAATGATATGCACGATATCCGCCAGCCCCTGATCGCTCGCCACCAGTGCCGACAGCGGTTCAAAGCGAACGTCGCCTTGTGCCAGGTGCGGATCCTGCTCGTCGATATACGGCGGATTGCTGACAATCATGTCAAACTGCTGTCCCTGCAATGCGCTGAACCAGTTGCTTTGCAGCACGCAAACATTGTCGATGCCCAGTTGCTGCTTGTTGCGAATAGCCAGTGCCACGGCATCAGGCATGCGGTCTACAGCAGTCACTGCACAATCTGGACGCTCGGTTGCCAGCGCCAGCGCAATGGCACCCGTGCCGGTTCCTAAATCAAGAATACGACACGCTGAGGCCGGCAGGCGAGCCAGCGCCTGCTCCACCAGACACTCGGTATCCGGACGCGGAATAAGCGTGGCTGGAGACACAAATAGCGGCAGCGACCAGAACTCACGCACGCCGGTTAAGTGCGCCACCGGCTCTCCCCGCTGACGCCGCTCCAGTAACGTATCAAGCTGTTGACGCTGCGCCTCGGTTAACTCCGTTTCGCCGAAAGCCAGAATAAAGGTGCGCCCTTTGCCAGTAACAAACTCGAGTAAAATCTCGGCGTCACGGCGCGGGCTTTCGCTTGCCTGTAATTGGCTAATTGCTTCACGCAGCCAGTGCTGATAATCCATTAATCCTGCTCGGACAACGCCGCCAGTTGGTCGGCCTGGTATTCCTGGACAATCGGCTCAATGAGCATATCCAGTTTGCCTTCCATCGCTTCATCCAGACGGTAGAGCGTCAGGTTAATGCGGTGATCGGTCACACGACCCTGCGGGAAGTTATAGGTACGGTTACGATCGCTGCGATCGCCACTGCCCAACAGGTTACGACGTTCAGAGGCTTCCGCCTGTTGACGTCTTGCCACTTCGGCGGCACGAATTCGCGCCCCCAGCACCGACATCGCTTTGGCTTTGTTTTTATGCTGTGAACGTTCGTCCTGGCATTCCACCACGATACCGGTCGGTAAGTGGGTAATACGGATTGCGGAGTCGGTGGTGTTAACGTGCTGACCGCCCGCACCTGATGAACGGAAGGTGTCAATACGCAGATCGGCCGGGTTGATGTCCGGCAGTTCGGCATCCGGCAGTTCCGGCATAACCGCGACCGTACAGGCAGAGGTATGAATACGCCCCTGCGATTCCGTCGCAGGTACGCGCTGCACGCGATGGCCGCCAGACTCAAACTTCAGTCGCCCGTAAACGCCTTCGCCGCTAATCTTGGCAATGACTTCTTTAAACCCGCCATGCTCGCCTTCGCTGGCGCTCATGATCTCAACCCGCCAGCGACGCGATTCAGCGTAGCGGCTGTACATGCGGAACAGATCGCCGGCAAACAGCGCCGCTTCATCACCACCGGTTCCCGCGCGCACTTCGAGGAAGGCGTTACGTTCGTCATCGGGATCTTTAGGTAATAGCAGGACCTGCAGATGCTGTTCCAGCTGCTCACATTTCTCTTTTGCTTCGCGCAGTTCATCCTGCGCCATTTCACGCATTTCAGGATCGTCGAGCATCATCTGAGCCGTCTCGATATCTTCCTGAACCTGTTGCCAGTCCGTAAAACAGCGAGATACATCGCTTAATTGCGCATATTCGCGCGACAGCGCACGAAAGCGATCCTGGTCTGCGATAGTCCCCGCATCACCGAGCAGCGCCTGAACTTCTTCATGGCGTTCATGCAGGGCTTCCAGTTTGGCAACGATAGAAGGCTTCATAGGCGTAAATGCACCCTGTAAAAAATAAGATTGGTGTGCTGCTACTCCAGCCCGAGGCTGTCGCGCAGAATATTCAGGCGTTCACTATCCCCGTCACGGGCGGCCTGTTGAAGTGATTTGGTTGGTGCATGAATCAGGCGATTGGTCAGTTTCCAGGCCAGATCCTGCATAATGGCTTGCGCATCACCGCCCTGTTGAAGAGCGGCCAACGCTTTGGCGGTCAGTTCATCACGGATCTGTTCTGACTGACTGCGATACTCGCGGATAGTGTCGCTTGCGCCCTGGGCGCGTAGCCAGGCCATAAACTCGCTGGCTTCCTGCTCCACTATCGTTTCGGCTTCCACCGCCGCCGCTTTGCGCTGGGCCAGGTTATGCGAAATAATGCTTTGCAGGTCATCAACGCTGTACAGATAGGCGTTAGACAATTTACCCACTTCCGGCTCGACATCGCGCGGTACGGCGATATCCACCAGCAACATAGGCTGATTGCGGCGGTTTTTAAGCGCACGTTCCACCATTCCTTTGCCGATAATCGGCAGCGGACTGGCGGTAGAACTGATAATGATATCGGCATCCTGTAAACGCGCGTCTATATCACTCAGTGAAATCACCTCGGCGCCGACTTCATCCGCCAGCACCTGCGCACGCTCGCGAGTGCGGTTGGCGATGATCATCTTCTTGACTTTGTGCTCGCGCAGATGTCGCGCTACCAGCTCAATGGTTTCGCCCGCACCGACTAACAGCACGGTTACCGTGGAGAGCGATTCAAATATCTGCCGCGCCAGGGTACAGGCGGCAAACGCCACCGACACGGCGCTGGCGCCGATGTCAGTTTCTGTACGTACACGTTTTGCGACAGAGAATGATTTCTGGAACATGCGTTCCAGCGCACTGGCGTTCAGGTGACCTTTTTGCGAATCCGCAAACGCTTTTTTCACCTGCCCCAGAATTTGCGGTTCACCGAGCACCAGTGAATCCAGACCGCTGGCAACACGCATCAAATGACTGACTGCGTCGTTGTCCTGGTGCCAGTACAAGCTGTTGCGCAGATCTTCTTCATTGAGGTTATGGTATTCACACAGCCAGCGAACCAGCGCTTCTTGCAGGTTATCCTGCTCTTCAACGCTGAGATACAGCTCCGTGCGGTTACACGTCGACAGCACTACCCCACCCTGCACCATTGGCTGCGCGAGCAGGCTGTCCAGCGCCTGATCGAGCGTATCCGGCGAAAACGTTACGCGTTCTCGCAGCGATACAGGTGCCGTTTTATGGTTAATACCAAGCGCTAAAAGGGTCATGTGTGCGGGAATAGTACCAGCGTTGATAAGGTTAGACTGGGTGCATCATACAGGATGCGTGCGGTCAATAAAAGAGACTGACCCCTTTTGGAGTAATAGCTTAGTGCACAAATTTAAGCGATTTAAGATAACTTGAACGTAGACGATGTCTGATGGCGGCGCTAGCATTAAGAGTTATAACTGCAACGTATCTCAAGGATTTGTCATCATTATGACCCTGCCTGATTTTCGCCTGATTCGCCTGCTGCCGCTGGCGGCCCTGGTTCTTACTGCCTGTACGCTCAACGCGCCTAAAGGTCCCGGTAAAAGCCCCGATTCTCCGCAGTGGCGCCAGCACCAACAGGAAGTTCGCGCCCTGAACCAGTATCAGACGCGTGGTGCGTTTGCCTATATTTCCGATCAACAGAAAGTGTATGCCCGCTTTTTCTGGCAGCAAACCGGTCAGGATCGCTATCGTCTCCTGCTGACCAACCCACTGGGCAGCACGGAACTGGAACTTAATGCGCAGCCTGGCAACGTCGAACTGGTCGATAACAAAGGCAAGCATTACACCGCCGACGACGCTGAAGAGATGATTGGCAAACTGACCGGCATGCCTATCCCATTAAACAGCTTGCGCCAATGGATCCTTGGTCTGCCAGGTGACGCCACCGATTATAAGCTCGACGACCAATATCGTCTGAGTGAAGTGAACTACAGCAAAGACGGTAAAAACTGGAAAGTGGTCTATAGCGCCTACGACAGCAAAACCCAGCCTGCGATGCCAGCAAACATGGAGCTGTCCGACGGTTCCCAGCGTATTAAGCTGAAAATGGATAACTGGATTGTGAAATGATGACCCATTGGCCCTCTCCGGCAAAACTGAATTTGTTTTTATACATCACCGGACAGCGTGCGGACGGTTACCACACGCTGCAGACCTTATTTCAGTTTCTTGATTATGGCGACACGATAGATATTACACCGCGTAGCGACGGCGAAATTCACCTGTTAACCCCAGTGGAAGGCGTTGCGCATGAAGACAATCTGATCGTCCGTGCGGCACGTTCGCTGATGAAAGCGGCATCTGAAAGCAATCGCCTTCCCAAAGGGAGTGGTGCGGACATCAGTATCGACAAACGCCTGCCGATGGGCGGCGGTCTTGGCGGAGGTTCGTCTAATGCGGCAACCGTTCTGGTGGCGTTGAATCATCTCTGGCAGTGCGGACTTTCGGTTGATGAACTGGCGGCACTCGGCTTAACGCTGGGGGCGGATGTTCCCGTATTCGTGCGCGGCCATGCGGCCTTTGCCGAAGGTGTTGGCGAAATTCTGACGCCGGTCGAGCCTGAGGAAAAGTGGTATCTGGTTGCACATCCGGGAGTCAGTATTCCGACACCGGTGATTTTTAACGATCCCGACCTCCCCCGCAACACGCCAAAAAGGTCAATAAAAACGTTACTAAAATGTGAATTCGGCAATGATTGCGAGGTTATCGCAAGAAAACGTTTTCGCGAGGTTGATGCGGCGCTTTCCTGGCTGTTAGAATACGCGCCGTCGCGCCTGACTGGTACAGGGGCTTGTGTCTTTGCTGAATTTGACACTGAGTCTCGTGCTCGCCAGGTGCTTGAGCAAGCCCCGGAATGGCTCAAAGGCTTTGTGGCGAAAGGCGTCAACCTCTCCCCATTGCACAGAGCGTTACTCTAAATCCTTCGGGTTTCAGGAAAATGGCGAAACGACGAATCGCCAGGTGCATACAACTTCAGTATGTAACTGGTGTGAGGAATTGATGCCAGCGCAAATGAAACGCGAAAGATAAAGAGTAAGCCGGGCAAGCTGAGTTGCGGTGACAACGTCACCCTGTTCCAGACGTTGCATCGCGCTCTTTAATACACCGCATGGAGAGGATACTGCCTGGCCCGCACAGTTTTCGGCAGATTCTTTCCACCAATGGACGCATGCCTGAGGTTCTTCTCGTGCCTGATATGAAGCTTTTTGCTGGTAACGCCACCCCGGAACTAGCACAACGTATTGCCAACCGCCTGTACACTTCACTCGGCGACGCCGCTGTAGGTCGCTTTAGCGACGGCGAAGTCAGCGTACAAATTAATGAAAATGTACGCGGTGGTGATATTTTCATCATCCAGTCCACTTGTGCCCCTACTAACGACAACCTGATGGAATTGGTCGTTATGGTTGATGCGCTGCGCCGTGCTTCCGCAGGCCGTATCACCGCCGTTATTCCTTACTTCGGCTATGCACGTCAGGATCGTCGCGTACGTTCCGCTCGTGTACCGATTACCGCTAAAGTCGTCGCTGATTTCCTGTCCAGCGTTGGCGTTGACCGCGTCCTCACCGTTGACCTGCATGCTGAACAGATCCAGGGCTTCTTTGACGTACCGGTTGATAACGTATTCGGTAGCCCGATCCTGTTAGAAGACATGCTGCAGCTGAACCTGGACAACCCGATTGTGGTTTCTCCGGATATCGGTGGTGTCGTGCGTGCCCGCGCTATCGCTAAACTGCTGAACGATACCGACATGGCTATCATCGACAAACGTCGCCCGCGTGCGAACGTTTCTCAGGTGATGCACATTATTGGTGACGTTGCAGGTCGTGACTGTGTTCTGGTTGATGACATGATCGATACCGGCGGTACGCTGTGCAAAGCAGCAGAAGCACTGAAAGAACGTGGTGCTAAACGCGTATTTGCTTACGCTACTCACCCGATCTTCTCAGGTAATGCGGCAAACAACCTGCGCAACTCAGTGATTGATGAAGTCGTTGTCTGTGACACTATTCCACTGACTGACGAAATCAAAGCGCTGCCAAACGTGCGTACATTGACCCTGTCGGGTATGCTGGCCGAAGCGATTCGTCGTATCAGCAACGAAGAATCCATCTCTGCTATGTTCGAGCATTAATCGAGCCCGGCTCAAAAACCCGCTGCGGCGGGTTTTTTTATCTGCAATACTTATTTGTATGACTTATGCCTCCTTCACCTGCCATTTAGTTGACAGATGATGCGCTCATGGATGAAACATTATTGTGAACAGATTATTTTCCTCACATGTGATGCCTTTCCGCGCCCTCATCGACGCTTGTTGGAAAGAAAAATATACCGCTTCTCGCTTTACCCGTGACCTGATCGCCGGGATAACCGTTGGGATCATCGCCATTCCGCTGGCAATGGCCCTGGCAATAGGCAGTGGCGTTGCGCCGCAGTACGGCCTGTATACCTCAGCCGTCGCTGGGATTGTTATCGCCCTTACCGGGGGATCGCGCTTTAGCGTATCTGGCCCAACCGCCGCCTTCGTGGTCATTCTGTATCCGGTGTCGCAACAGTTTGGGCTGGCAGGCCTGCTGGTTGCCACGCTGATGTCCGGGATATTCCTGATCCTTTTCGGCCTCGCTCGTTTTGGCCGCCTGATCGAATATATCCCCGTGTCGGTAACGTTAGGTTTTACATCGGGTATTGGTATCACCATCGGTACCATGCAGATTAAAGATTTTCTTGGCCTGCAGATGGCCCATGTCCCGGAGCACTATCTGCAGAAGGTTGGCGCGCTGTTTATGGCCTTGCCAACCATTAACTTCGGTGATGCCGCCATTGGCGTAGTGACGCTAGGGATCTTGATTTTCTGGCCGCGCCTGGGGATCCGACTGCCGGGCCACCTTCCCGCGCTGCTGGCTGGCTGTGCGGTAATGGGTATCGTGAACCTGACCGGCGGCCATGTCGCCACCATTGGTTCGCAGTTCCACTACATTCTGGCTGACGGCTCACAGGGTAACGGTATCCCACAACTGCTGCCGCAGTTGGTCCTGCCGTGGAATATGCCGGAATCAAACTTTACCCTGAGCTGGAGCTCGTTACAGGCGCTGTTACCGGCAGCCTTCTCGATGGCGATGCTGGGGGCAATTGAATCTCTGCTGTGCGCCGTCGTACTCGATGGGATGACCGGCACCAAGCATAAAGCTAACAGCGAGTTGATTGGCCAGGGGCTGGGTAACATCGTGGCACCGTTCTTTGGCGGCATCACCGCCACAGCAGCAATTGCCCGCTCTGCGGCAAACGTCCGCGCTGGGGCGACCTCGCCAATCTCTGCGGTTATCCACGCGATTCTGGTGATCCTCGCCCTGCTGGTACTTGCACCGCTGCTTTCCTGGTTACCGCTTTCCGCCATGGCCGCCCTACTGCTGATGGTGGCATGGAACATGAGTGAAGCGCATAAAGTGGTGGATTTGCTGCGTCATGCGCCGAAAGACGACATCATTGTCATGCTGATGTGTATGTCGCTGACGGTGCTGTTCGACATGGTTATTGCCATCAGCGTCGGTATTGTTCTCGCTTCTCTGCTGTTTATGCGTCGTATTGCGCGCATGACGCGTCTGGCGCCGGTCAACGTAGACGTACCGGACGATGTGCTGGTGCTGCGCGTTATTGGTCCGCTGTTCTTTGCCGCGGCGGAAGGATTATTTACCGATCTCGAGTCGCGTATTGAAGGTAAACGCATTGTAGTCTTGAAGTGGGACGCGGTCCCGGTACTGGATGCCGGTGGTCTGGACGCCTTCCAGCGCTTTGTAAAACGTCTGCCGGAAGGTTGTGAATTACGCATCAGTAATCTGGAATTCCAGCCGCTACGTACCATGGCGCGCGCGGGTATTCAGCCGATTGCCGGGCGTCTGACGTTCTTCCCGAATAAAGATGCTGCGCTAGCAGATATCCGCTAACGTGTAGCCCGGCCAGGCGAAACGCCGCCGGATTACAAATGACAGACAAAAAAATGGCTCCCGTACGTGGGAGCCATTTTTATAACAAGCTTATTGCTTACGCGTTCAGCAGTTGCTCAGCCGTTGCCTTCACGCTTGCCAGCAGGACTTTGACATCCTCCAGACATACCGTCGGATTGAGCAGCGTTAGCTTCAGGCAGGTGACACCATCGGCTTCGGTCACGCCGACGTTGGCGCTACCAGAAGCCAGCAGAACGTCGCCAATACGCTGGTTCAGCAGCGCGACAAATGCCACGTCGTCACTTTGCGGGCGGAAGCGGAACAGCACGCTTGCCAGCTGTGGTTCCATCACCAGTTCAAGATGCGGCTGGGTTTTGACAAACTCAGCAACATCACGCGCCAGCGTCACACCGTTATCAATGATCTCGGCATACTGCTTTTTGCCCAGCGCTTCGAGGCCCATCCACAGCTTAAGCGCATCGAAACGACGCGTGGTCTGCAGCGACTTCGATACCAGGTTTGGTACGCCAGCCTCTTCATCGAAATCAGAGTTCAGATACGCCGCCTGGTAACGCATCAGCTCGTAGTGGCGCGCATCTTTTAACAGGAACGCACCGCAGCTGATGGTCTGGAAGAACTGCTTGTGGAAATCCAGCGTCACGGAATCGGCCAGCTCAAGGCCGTTCAGGAAGTCACGGTACTTCTCAGAAAGCAGTAACGCCCCGCCCCATGCTGCATCCACGTGCATCCAGATCTGATGTTCTGCCGCCAGCGCTGCAATATCCGCTAACGGATCGATTGCGCCCGCATCGGTAGTACCGGCAGTGGCGACAATTGCCATCACCTGCTCGCCGTTGACTTTCGCCTGGGCCAGCTTGTCTTTCAGGTCAGTCAGATCCATGCGTGAAAACGCATCGGTCTTCACCTGGGTGACGGAACGGTAGCCCAGCCCCATCAGCGCCATGTTCTTCTGCACAGAGAAGTGCGCGCTTTCAGAGCAGAACACTTTGATTTTACTCAGATCACCGGTCAGACCATCCTGCTGAATGGAGTGCCCCTGGCGAGCGAAGAAAGCATCACGCGCCAGCATCAGGCCCATCAGGTTACTCTGTGTACCGCCGCTGGTGAATACGCCCGCATCGCCTGCCGGGTATCCAACCTGCTCACGCAACCACTCGATTAGCTTGATCTCTATGATGGTGGCCGACGGGCTCTGGTCCCAGGAGTCCATACTCTGGTTGGTGGCGTTGATCAGCACTTCCGCCGCCTGGCTTATTACCAGGCTCGGGCAGTGCAGATGCGCCACGCACTGCGCATGGTGAACCAACAAGCTGTCTTTGAGAAAGTATTCAACCGCACGCTCAATAGCGGCCTGGTTGCCCAGGCCCTGAGACGTAAAATTCAGGTTGATACGTTCACGCAGTTGCTCAACGGTTTTACCCTGATACATCTCAGGCTGCTTCAACCATTCAACGACCGCTTGCGTACTCTGCTCGATAGCGTCCTGATAAGCTGCAATGCTTTGCGCCGAGCCGGACAGAATCGGGTTTACGTCTGACATTCGATCCAACTCCGTTTAAACCGGCTTCACGCCAGCGCCCAGCAGGGCGTTTTCGAATTTATCGAGGAAGATTTCCAGCTCAGCGTTGGTGATCAGCAGTGACGGCAACAGGCGCAGCACGCAACCGTTGCGGCCACCACGCTCCAGAATCAGCCCATTTTCGAAGCATTTTTTCTGCAGCAACGCGGACAGCTCGCCATCGGCCGGGTAGCAGCCCATGTGATCCTGCGCTTCGTTCGGCTTCACGATTTCCAGACCGAGCATCAGACCCAGACCGCGCACCTGGCCGATAACCGGGTAGCGTTTCTGCAGGTCAGCCAGTTTGCCTTTCAGCCACTCGCCCTGGGCAGCAACTTTATCGGCAATCTTGTCGTCTTTGAGGATCTTCAGCGTTGTCAGACCGGTCGCCATCGCCAACTGGTTGCCGCGGAAAGTACCAGTGTGGTGGCCCGGAGCCCACGCATCGAACTGCTTTTTAATGCCCAGCACCGCCAGTGGCAGACCGCCGCCAACCGCTTTGGACATCACAATGATATCTGGCTCAATACCGGCGTGTTCGAAGGCGAACAGTTTACCGGTACGTGCAAAGCCCGCCTGAACTTCATCGATGATCAGCAGAATGCCGTGCTCCTGCGTCACTTTACGAATGCGCTGCAGCCACTCGACCGGAGCCGGGTTCACGCCACCTTCACCCTGCACCGCTTCGAGGATCACGGCAGCCGGTTTACGCACGCCGCTTTCAACGTCGTTGATCAGGTTTTCGAAGTAGTAGGTTAATGCTTTGACGCCAGCGTCGCCGCCGATACCCAGCGGGCAACGGTACTGATGCGGATACGGCATAAACTGCACTTCCGCCATCATGTTGCTGACCGCTTCTTTCGGCGACAGGTTGCCGGTCACGGACAGCGCGCCGTGGGTCATCCCGTGGTAGCCGCCGGAGAAACTGATGATGCTGGAACGGCCGGTGACTTTCTTCGCCAGCTTCAGCGCTGCTTCAACAGCATCTGCGCCGGAGGGACCGGTAAACTGCAGGCAATATTCTTTGCCCTGACCCGGTAATAAAGAAAGTAAATATGATGAGAATTCATCTTTTAACGGCGTGGTAAGGTCAAGCGTATGTAACGGTAAGCCGCTTGTGATGACACTTTGAATGCTCTGCAGCACTTCAGGATGGTTATGACCAAGCGCCAGGGTTCCGGCACCTGCCAGGCAATCAAGATATTGATTATTTTCTACATCAGTAATCCAGACGCCCTGCGCTTTAGCGATCGCTAATGGCAGTTTACGTGGATAGCTGCGGACATTAGATTCAAACTCAGCCTGTCTTGCTAAAAAGGTATCATTGCTCTGTGGTAATGAATTAGCACTTAAAGTATCAATACGGACTTTATCCGTCATCATATCACTCCTACAA
Source organism: Citrobacter sp. Cpo109 (assembly GCF_030332565.1). Taxonomy (NCBI): domain Bacteria; kingdom Pseudomonadati; phylum Pseudomonadota; class Gammaproteobacteria; order Enterobacterales; family Enterobacteriaceae; genus Citrobacter; species Citrobacter sp. Cpo109. The sequence goes on along the minus strand of NZ_JAOWHQ010000042.1, from coordinate 324,256 downwards.
CCAAGTGTAGATTAACACCTGATTGAATAAATGGTTATAAGGATTACCTGTAAAAAAGCGCGGCTAATATATGTTGTTTTAGCTTAGGACTCAATCATTTATTTTTCGGCATTAAAAATAACAACTTTCCCCTTAAAATTCAAAGCGTAACAACCATTTGCCATTACTAAATCCTAAAGAAATATATCTATTTAATTAACAATGTTGTAGCTAATTGCAACGCAGACAATCTAATAAAAACCATGAGATTTTCGTGTTTTTATTATTTTTTTACACGTTTTTACCATTAATGATGCTCGCGATATCTTGTGATGACATGATTTTTCACTTATTTGTCGATAAATCGAATAAAAAAGTCGATCCCTAAATATAAATCACTTAGTATGGCGCGCTTATTTACAGGCTATGTAGATAAAATTAATGCGCAGCACCCGATAACGCGTACAGGCGACACGCGTTATCGACAACAGGTATTCCCTGGGTTGTCAGCAGAAATGTTCGCGGGCGGACATTTCGTAAGGCGAACTTCGTTCCCTTATGCCGAGAATGAAAATTTTCTAGCCATACTTTTATGGCGCCCTGATATGAGATTGTTATGACTCGCATTTATCCACCATCCGTCGTTGCCAAATTTGGCGGCACCAGCGTCGCTGATTTTGATGCGATGAATCGAAGCGCCAGCATTGTCCTTGCTGATCAAGATGTCCGTTTAGTCGTTTTGTCTGCTTCAGCAGGCGTGACAAACTTACTGGTTGAGCTTTCTGAAGGTCTGGAAACACATCAACAATTAGATAAGATTGAGACTTTACGCGCCATTCAATACAACATTATTTCCCGCCTGAAGCAGCCGTCCGTTATCAGCACGGAAATCGATAATCTTCTCAACAACATACGTCGTCTTGCACAAACGGCGATGGTTTCGCCGTCTGATGCGTTAAGCGATGAATTAGTCAGCCATGGCGAGCTGATGTCCTCGCTACTTTTTACTGAAGTCTTACGTGAACGGCATGCCGAGGCTGGGTGGTTTGACGCCCGTAGTGTGATGCGTACTAACTCGAACTTCGGCTGTGCCGAACCCGAGCTTGGCACACTGTACCACCAGGTGGAGACTCACCTGCGCCCTCGTCTTGAGCAAGCGATTATGGTGACTCAGGGATTTATCGGGCGTGATGCCGCAGGACACACCACAACGCTTGGACGCGGCGGTAGTGATTACACGGCTACGCTTCTCGGTGAGGCGCTTCACGCCGCACGCGTTGACATCTGGACCGACGTCGCAGGGATCTACACCACCGACCCACGCATTGCGCCGCGGGCCAAACGAATCGACCATATCTCATTTTCCGAGGCCAGCGATATGGCCGCCTACGGTGCGAAGGTCCTCCACCCGGCGACACTGCTCCCGGCAATGCGTAAAAGCATTCCGGTCTTTGTTGGCTCAAGTAAGGATACTGCCGCCGGAGGTACGCTGGTGCACAACACCACCGATAATCCACCTCGCTATCGTGCGCTCGCAGTTCGTCGTAAACAGACGCTGTTGCGGTTACACAGTCTGGAGAAGCAACCTTCCTGTTCTTTCCTGGCGCAGTCCTTCGCCATTTTAGCTCGCCATGCGGTCGCGGTGGATTTGGTTACAACCTCAGAGAATAGTATTGCGCTGGCGCTGGACGCCACTCATGCAACCTCAGGTGAAGACCATGTGCTGACCACCGCATTGTTTACCGCCTTGTCCTCCCACTGTCGTGTGGAAGTGGAAACCGGACTGGCGTTGGTCACTTTGGTGGGGAATCAACTCACACAGGCTGCGGGAGTTTGCAAAGACGTTTTTGCCTGGCTTGAAGAGCATACGGTACGAATGATTTGCCATGGGGCGTCAAACGACAACCTGAGCATCCTGTTACCGGCTGACAATGCAGACAGCGCGATCAAAGCGTTACATTATCGGTTATTCGAATAACGTTTCTTTGTAGTATGCCACCAAAGGTAGAAGTCGTTTAATCCAGTACTGACGAAAAAGCAGAGCCCTGGTTTTTAAACCAGGACTTTGTGTTCAAACAACCGCACTCCGAGTTGGGAGAGCTATTTAGTTATGCCGATGATTGGTATCACCGCGACGGCAGCGTTTGTCATAGTGGCGCACCCACCAGTAACGATCGCTGATTTGTTCGTGCCCCCCCACTCTGGCACCCGCCAACCAAAGGACACCACCAACAAAAATACTGAGCACGGCACCATGTGCGAAAAACTGTGGCAGATTAAATTGCGGCAGTTGGTTTAAAATAGAGTAACCAACACCACCCACCATCACCACCAACCCTAAAGCCATGAGCACGTTACCGAGTAACGAAGCGTTTTTGCGTTTCATGTGTCACCTCCGGAACTTTGGGTTGTTACAGGGAATACCCCTAATCCTTATGTGTAAAGTATAGACAACACTGCCGTTCGCAAGTGCGGGAGCGATCACAATTACAAACACTCATGCAACAAAACTTTACAAATAAGCCACTGAACATACTCATTTTCTAATAGTCCATTCGTGCAATTATTCAGCTTTTGGCGATAAGCACGCAGTTTTTTGTCAACAGCAGCGTCAGACAGTAAACTACACGTCGTTTATCGAAACACTCAGGACAAAACACGTGGCGATTAAATTGATTGTCGGCCTGGCGAACCCCGGCGCAGAGTATGCGGCAACGCGACACAATGCAGGCGCATGGTATGTCGATCTGCTGGCAGAAAGATTACGCGCTCCCCTGCGCGATGAGCCGAAATTCTTCGGCTACACCTCCAGAGTTACGCTTGAAGGTGAAGACGTCCGTCTGCTGGTACCAACCACATTTATGAATCTGAGCGGCAAGGCTGTCGGTGCGATGGCCAGTTTTTATCGTATTAACCCCGATGAAATTTTGGTCGCACACGATGAGTTAGACCTGCCCCCTGGCGTGGCCAAATTTAAGCTTGGCGGCGGTCATGGCGGACATAATGGCCTGAAAGACATCATCAGCAAGTTAGGTAATAACCCCAACTTTCATCGTTTACGCGTTGGAATTGGCCATCCGGGCGATAAAAACAAAGTTGTCGGATTTGTTTTAGGCAAACCGCCTGTTTCAGAACAGAAGTTAATTGATGAAGCAATTGACGAAGCGGCACGTTGTACCGAGATTTTGTTCAAAGACGGCCTGACCAAAGCGACGAGCCGGTTACACACCTTTAAAGCGCAATAAGCAGCGATGTGCGGCATTTTTCTCGCGTGCTGTGTATAATAGGCAAAGTTATTTACATTTCTACAATCTGTTTTCCATAACAGGTTGAATATCAAAAGATTAAGGTGATTTAAACATGGGATTCAAATGCGGTATCGTCGGTTTGCCAAACGTAGGCAAATCCACCCTGTTCAACGCGCTCACAAAAGCGGGTATTGAAGCGGCAAACTTCCCGTTCTGTACTATCGAGCCGAACACCGGTGTTGTCCCGATGCCCGATCCGCGTCTGGATCAGCTGGCCGAAATCGTCAAACCGCAGCGTATCCTGCCAACAACGATGGAATTCGTCGACATCGCCGGTCTGGTAAAAGGTGCGTCCAAAGGTGAAGGTCTGGGTAACCAATTCCTGACCAACATCCGTGAAACCGAAGCTATCGGCCACGTGGTGCGTTGCTTTGAAAACGACAACATCATCCACGTTAATAACAAAGTGGATCCGGCTGACGACATTGAAGTTATCAATACCGAGCTGGCGTTGTCCGACCTCGATACCTGTGAGCGCGCTATCCATCGCGTGCAGAAGAAGGCCAAAGGCGGCGACAAAGACGCTAAAGCAGAGCTGGCTGCGCTGGAAAAATGCCTGCCACAGCTGGAAAACGCTGGCATGCTGCGCGCGCTGAAAACGCTGACTGACGAAGACAAAGCGGCCATCAAATACCTGAGCTTCCTGACGCTGAAGCCAACAATGTACATCGCCAACGTCAACGAAGACGGTTTTGAAAACAACCCATACCTAGATAAAGTGCGCGAAATCGCGGCTGCCGAAGGTTCTGTTGTGGTTGCCGTTTGCGCTGCCGTTGAAGCTGACATCGCTGAACTCGATGATGCTGACCGTGAAGAATTCATGGCTGAAATGGGTCTGGAAGAGCCGGGCCTGAACCGCGTTATCCGTGCTGGCTACGAATTGCTGAACCTGCAGACCTACTTCACTGCTGGCGTGAAAGAAGTCCGTGCCTGGACCATTCCTGTCGGTGCCACGGCTCCACAGGCGGCCGGTAAAATCCATACCGACTTCGAGAAAGGCTTTATCCGCGCACAAACCATCGCGTTTGAAGATTTCATCACCTATAAAGGTGAGCAAGGTGCGAAAGAAGCTGGGAAAATGCGTGCCGAAGGTAAGGACTATATCGTCAAAGATGGCGATATCATGAACTTCCTGTTCAACGTCTAAATAAGTTTTGTTGTCTCATGAGGTTTGACTGAATCTCATGACAACGGTAAAACTCTATAAAATCCACGCAATTGCGTGGATTTTTCATTTCATAGCATCTCAGAGGCTCCCGCTGCTGCGCATCTGAAAGTTGGCACCAAACACGATGACCAAAAAGGCTGAGCTATTTTGGCAAAACAGCAGTAGCCACGTGAGCGTACTCATATTGAGGCGCGCGGAAGCCAGGGGCTGTCTACCCGCACTGTATCCCGGTGATCGAGCCCCTGGATAAGATGCAGCGCGCTAAGACGACCGATTTCATAGTGCGGCAGCTGTACCGTTGATAGCGGCGGCAAAAATAGCTCGCCGGTGCCCACCATATTGTCATAGCCCAGCACAGCGACGTCCTGCGGAATGCGCAGCCCTCGCCCCAGCAAGAGCTGGTAGATAACAAAAGCCACGCGGTCGTTACCGCACACCACCGCATCGAACATCGGGCACGCGCCTCTCAGGTAATGCCCGGCAATCTCCGCCGCATCAATATGGTGGCGCTCGCCCGGCGGAAGATAGTGGTGGAACATTGCATCAGGGTCGACACCCGCTTCACGACAAGCCCTCTCCATTCCCGCCCGACGGCGATCGGTCGCCACAATTCCTTTCGGCAGGTGGATGCACAGCAGTCGGCGATAGCCTGCGGCCAACAGCGCTTTCACGCCAAGATATTGCCCTTGTTCATCATCGGGAATATAGGTGGGGAAAGGGCCGCTTGTGCTTTCGCAGTTCGCCAGCACGCAGCGATACTTATGCAGCTTTTCCGGTACCGGTACCTGGCGCAGTCCCATCGCGGTGTAGATAATACCGTCCGGGCGATGTGCCAACAGCAGATCAACCATTTTCTCTGGCTTGTCATTGCTGAACATATTCACCACAAAGCTATTCCAACCGTGCGCCCGCGCGGTCTCTTCGATAGAGAGCGTTATCTCCACGGAAAATGGCGTAGTCATGGTGTCCAGCGCCAGCACCCCAATCGTGTTAGCAGTGGTTTTCGCGCCACGAATTTTTTTAGCGGAGAGATCGGAGACATACCCCAGTGCATCTACCGCTTCCATCACCTTTTTATAGGTTTCAGGCCGTAGTCGTTCGGGCTCGTTAATCGCCCGCGATACGGTCATTAACGAGACGTTAGCCCGCTGCGCCACATCCTTTAAAGATGCCATACCCTCTCCTTCGCCGATGTTCACTTTGCCGGGGTCTGAAAATGCGATCTCGATAACACCCGCAAAATGTTAACGTTAACTTTTGTGATTAACATCGATATTACCATCAAATCTGCGAGAAAACCGAGAATGTTAACGTTATCTTTTGAACAATTAACTTACAGGGACAAGCAAATGACGTCACTACTTTCCAAAGCCAACGAAGCCTTAAGCCAGCAGAAAGACCTTGTAAACCCGCGCTGGTATCCACGCTATCACCTGGCGCCACCGGCGGGTTGGATGAATGATCCCAACGGTCTGTCCTGGTTCGATGGTTACTACCATGCGTTCTATCAGCACTATCCGTGGCAGCCGGTCTGGGGACCAATGCACTGGGGCCATGCGCGCAGTCGCGATATGGTGAACTGGGAGCACTTGCCCATCGCACTGGCACCAGAAGGGCCGGAAGATAAAGACGGCTGTTTTTCCGGTTCAGCGGTGGTTGAAGGCAATAAGCTGGCTCTGATCTACACCGGACATAAGTTTGACGGCGAGGCGAAAGAGGAAAACCTGTATCAGGTACAGTGCCTGGCCACCAGCACCGACGGGATTCACTTTGAACGCCAGGGCATGATTCTGGATACCCCGCGAGGCGTACACCATTTTCGCGATCCGAAAGTCTGGCAAGAGGGAGACAGCTGGTACATGGTGGTGGGCGCCCGGGTCGATGAAGTGGGCGAAGTGCAGCTCTATCGCTCGCAGGATCTACAGCACTGGCAGTTTGCCAGCACGCTCGGCAGGGCCGATGACGGCATGGGCTACATGTGGGAGTGCCCGGACCTCTTCCCACTCAACGATAAGCTCGTCTTCATGTTCTCGCCGCAGGGCATCGCCGCAGACGGATACGATTGCCGTAACCTGTTCCAGAGCGGCTATATGGTCGGCGAATGGCAGGATAATCTCCATTTTCACGTCACCCACGCCTTCCAGGAGATGGATCACGGGCATGATTTTTACGCCCCCCAGTCATTTACCACCCCGGATGGGCGCCGCATCGTGATTGGCTGGCTGTCGATGTGGGAATCGCCAATGCCAGAACAAGCCGACGGCTGGGCGGGCATGCTTACCCTCCCCCGCGAGGTGACGCTCGATACCGATCAGCGGCTGCGTATGAACCCAATTAAAGAACTGGAATCATTGCGCGGTCCGCTCCATGTCTGGCCAGTTAGCGAACTGCACAATCGCACCCTGATGGTAGAGGAGCAGGCGCACGCTATTGAAGTCGAACTGAGCCTCGATATCGCCCGCAGCAGTGCTGAAGAATATGGTATCGCGCTGGGTGACGGGATGCGCATCTACGTCGATAGCCAGGCACAGCGTCTGGTGCTGGATCGTCGCTACCCGCAGCATGGTCTCTCTGGTTATCGCAGCGTGCCGCTGCCAGTTGGTGACCGGCTGGATCTGCGCTTATTTATCGACAGCTCCTCGGTAGAGGTATTTGTCAATCACGGTGAATATACCCTTAGCAGTCGTATTTATCCTGAACCGGACGATCGCCAGCTGACCTTATTCAGCCAGAACGGACACGCCATTTTTAATCAAGGGCAGGCCTGGCCGCTCAGCGCCAAATAAACACCCGTCTTACTGCTTTGGGGAAAAATAATGACTATCTGGACGCTCGGAGACGCCGTGGTGGATTTATTGCCGCGCGACAATATGCAGTTTGAAGCCTGTGCGGGAGGCGCTCCCTTCAATGTGGCAATCGGCGTCGCTCGCCTTGGCCGCGCCAGCGGTTTTATTGGCCGTGTGGGCAATGACACTTTTGGTCGCTTTCTGCATCAGACGCTGGAAACAGCGCAGGTGGATACAGGAAGTCTGGAGTTTGATGCACATCAGCACACCAGTACCGTACTGGTTTCACTGGCTCCCAACGGCGAGCGGCAGTTTGAGTTTTTGGTCAATCCGTCTGCAGATCAATTTCTCAGCCCGGCGAGTCTGCCCGACTTTGGTGCCGATATTCTGCACTTCTGCTCGCTGGCGCTGGTTGCCCCTGACTGCCGCGCCACCCTCGCCCAGGCAATGGCCGCATTGCGACAGACCGGCGGTACTCTGAGCTTTGACATCAATCTGCGTCCGCAGATGTGGAGCAACGAGATGCAGATGTTTGACCTTGTCAACGAGTTTGCCCGGCAGAGCGACATTCTGAAGATGTCAGAAGAAGAGCTGCTGTGGCTAACACAGACCAACTGTCTCAGTAGCGCCTGCGAACGTCTGGTTGATTTTCCTGCACGCCTGAAAATCGTCACCCGCGGTGCCGACGGCGCTATCGCTTTCTGGCAAAACAGCAGGCTAACTTTAAGCGGCTATAACGTCGAAAGTATCGATACCACTGGCGCCGGTGATGCCTTTATGGCCGGGCTGCTGGCTGCACTCGCCGAGGAAGGCTGGCCCACATCGACGTCAACGCTACTTCCACTTATCGAGCAGGCCAGCGCTTGTGGTGCTCTGGCGACCACCCGGCGTGGCGCGCTAAGCGCGTTTCCCGACAACCAACACCTGAGCAGCTTTATTCAGTCACAACCATCGTTACGGAGAACGATTATCCCGTAATAAAGCGAACTCGTTACGTCGTATCAGAAAGACCTTACAATGACCTGATCTGGATTGGAAAAAACATGAAGATAAATATGCCGTTCAGTAATGACAAATATCGGTACTCATCCGGGTACCTGCTTTTTTTCTTTGCCGCCTGGTCGTTGTGGTGGTCTTTTTACGCGATATGGCTAAAAAATAAACTTGGCCTGTCCGGAACAGAGCTGGGAATGCTGTATGCCGTTAACCAGTTCTTTAGCATGCTGTTTATGCTGGTCTACGGTTTTCTGCAGGATAAGCTCGGCACCCGCAAACACCTTATCTGGCTGATGGGGATAGTCATCACGCTCAGCGGCCCGTTCCTGATTTATGTTTACGAACCGCTGCTGACCTCCAACTTCAAGCTTGGTATGGCGCTGGGAGCCATTTTCTTTGGCCTTGGCTACCTCGCGGGTTGTGGTCTGGTAGAAAGCTTCGTCGAAAAAGTGAGCCGCAAATTCAACTTTGAATTCGGTACCGCCCGCTTGTGGGGATCGCTTGGCTACGCCGCAGGGACATTTGTTGGCGGTATCTTCTTCAGCATCAACCCACACATTAACTTCTGGTGCGTATCGGTAATGGGGGTATTATTCCTGTTGATTAACGTGTTGTTCAAAACCAACTCATCCGCCCCATCTTCTGTAAAAACGCGCTCTCCTGAACCCGACGCGCTGACCCGAAATGATTTTCTCACTATCTTTAAAGATACGCAGTTCTGGTTTTTCGTCATCTTTGTCGTCGGTACCTGGTCGTTCTATAGCATCTACGATCAGCAGATGTTCCCGGTGTTTTACGCCAGCTTATTTGACGATCCTGAACTGGCACCACGCGTATACGGCTACCTCAACTCGGTACAGGTCTTTATGGAAGCCGTCGGTATGGCGCTGGTTCCATTCCTGATTAACCGCATCGGGCCTAAATCCGCATTGCTGCTGGGCGGCACAATCATGACCTGTCGAATCCTGGGTTCAGCACTGTTCACCGATATCTATATTATCTCCTTGATTAAAATGCTCCATGCGCTGGAAGTCCCACTGTTTGTTATTTCAGTGTTTAAATTCAGCGTAGCGAATTTTGATAAGCGCCTGTCGTCAACGATATACCTTATTGGCTTCAATATCGCCAGTTCCATCGGCATCATCGTGCTGTCACTGCCTGTCGGTAAGTTGTTTGATAAAGTGGGCTATCAGGAAATCTTCCTGATTATGGCCAGCATTGTGGTAATAACGCTAATATTTGGCTACTTCTCGTTGAGCAAAAAGCATCATCAGCAGAAGATGGGAAATGAACTGGTGACAGAGTAGCGAAGTTTAAAATATACCGGACAGGGCCATTGGCCCTGTCGTATCCCCCAACAGTAAGTACGAATTGTCGATTTACTCAGGCATGTTCCAGCCAGTTACGGAATATTTTCGCTCGCAGTATTCCCTGAAAATCAATCAGCCCAGAACAACCAAGCTTCTTGATCAGATTCTGCCTGGCCTGGTAAATCGTTTTCAAATGTAGATTTAACAAGGCGGATATCTCAACAATAGTTCGACCTTCTCCTAACTGCGTTAGAATATATTTATCTCGCGCAGTCAGCGAAATATTTAGTTCCGACTGATTGTCGTGTATACTGCCAGAACGAGTAATATCAATAATAAATTGTTTGAAGGTGGCAACGCTAACATCTATTGGCAGTCTGTAAAGTGATAAATCATTGAGATATCTGTACAGATGACCATCAATCAGCAGTACCAGACGATGCGTACTCAGATCGTAATTTTGTCTTTTTACCGCGTTAAAGTGATTCGCGGTAAAGAACACCAGTCGCGCCTTATCATCTTCAAAAACGATATCTGCAAGAATATTCTTTAACCCTTGCCTGATAAAAATATCATCAATCCATAACTCTGCGTTTCCAGTGTATTCCTGAACGATGTTCATCATTATGGCCTCAATGAAAAATCACAATTGTTCTAGAGAAGGTGCTATGTATAGTCTTAATCAAAAAATGCTCAGCATGAGTGCTTTCAGCATATAACAAAGGTGCTGTACATATTATATTAATATGAAGACTTTTTAGACATCGTCAGCTGTGTAGCGTAACACTATTTCCAGGGTCTTTCTGATAATATCGGCCTGAACAACGTCAACTGTTGACTCCAGAGAACCAATCAGGCTTAAAATGATGTTTTTATTATTAACATTATCACCTGCAAGAATTACATTTGTTACCGCCTGCCCCAATACCGCAGACTCATCTGCTAATAGCTCACCTGCATTATGGAAGTAACTTGATAAAGCTTTATCCGCCATTACACTGTGGACATTAATTTCATGAAGCATGGTAACCTCGCTTGTATAGTCTGGAAGATTATCTTTAATGTAATTTAGGGTTTTTGCTGGCACTGAAAGCACTCTCATCTCTGGTTTTATCCGGTTTTCTACTTATCTTCCCCGGATTAATGTTTGTAAAATCATTGATAACGCTGTCAATTAATTGCTTGCGTGTGCTATCTATTTCACTGGCCTGCATAAGTCGCAATTGCTTAATCACTGCAGCTAACGAAACGTCTGTATGCATTCGCAAAATTTCTAGCACAGCCAAACCTGTAATTTCATGTTTCAGGCGTTCACTATCAGTTTTCTTCATAACTCCTTCACTACTTACCCCTATAAGTAAGGGGTTTGTTTTATTCAAAAAGCAGGCCAATTAACGCATTGTAATGTTTCTGTTCTTTCTCCCCGGATGCTTTTTCAAGACGACACAGAAGCTTGGTGCAAAGTGATTTGCGGTTCAGATTTCGTCCATCCTTGAGAATCTCAGTGACGATTTCTCCCAATGTTTCCTGTTGAGTTGGCAGATGCGCCTTCGCAAAGTAACGAGAAATCGCGCTTGCAGTATCAGTGCGAACGGTATGCTGCTGCATGTCATGCTCCTGTAACAAAATGCTGGTGAATATTAAGTTTTATAACAGTAGCAAAGTTGTACCAAAAATGTGTACAACACGAACCATAAATTTTTATCAAAAAGTGCTAAATCAATACAATCAACAACTTGTATTAATACACAACCACATAAAATCAAATTCATTTGTACAATTCACTTCTTTTAACAAATGAATTCGATCTGTTTAAGGACCTTTGTTTGTAAAAATAAAGTTAGAATAATGTATTAGAATCAGGACATAAGCTGGTTTGTTTGATACTGTACATACCTCTTCCCTTCCCTTGATCCCGGACTGCCCATGCTCACGACCATTATTTACCGTAGCCATCTACGTGATGACGCCCCCCTCAGAGCGCTTGAGGATATGGTGACAGCCGCAAATCTAAAAAACCGGCGATCCGATGTTACGGGGATTTTACTCTTTAATGGCCGCCACTTTTTCCAACTGCTTGAAGGTCCTGAGGAGCAGGTAAAAGAGATTTATCGTTGTATATGTAACGATCCACGGCACCACAATATCGTTGAGCTGATGTGTGATTACGCGCCTGCGAGAAGATTCGGAAAGGTGGGGATGGAGTTATTTGATTTACAAAAACATGAACGCAATGACGTCCTGCAAGCGGTACTTAACAAGGGAACATCAAAATTTCAGCTCACCTATGATGACCGGGCATTACAGTTTTTCCGCACATTTGTCCTTGCGACGGAAAAATCGAGTTATTTTGAAATACCTGCTCCTGATTACTGGAGTTTTATTGCCGACAACTCTTGTACTCTCCTGGATGAAAGCACACTCCCGTCCAATATCGATTTCAGCTTTGCTTTTCAACCCATTATCGATCCTATGTCGCAGCGCGTCATTGCTCTGGAAGCACTTATTCGTGGTAGAGACGGTGAAACGCCCGCAACTTATTTTGGCAACTTAAATCCTGAAGAACTGTATACCGCGGATCTGCAAAGCAAAAAGACTGCTTTTGCAATGGCAAGCGCGCTGGGACTTAACGACAAAATGCTGTCAGTCAATCTGCTCCCCATGACCCTGGTAAACAAACCCGATGCAGTCAGCTTTCTGATAAACGAAATCGCGGCGCACGGACTGGTGCCTGAACAAATCATTGTAGAGTTTACCGAAAGCGAAGTTATATCGCGCTTTGATACGTTCGCGCAGGCTGTAAAGTCACTCAAGGCTGCGGGGATCTGTGTGGCGATAGATCATTTTGGGGCAGGTTTTGCCGGGCTTCAGCTTCTGTCTCGTTTTCAACCCGACCGAATTAAGATAAGCCGCGAGCTGATCACGGATGTGCATAAAAGTGGACCAAGACAGGCCATCATTCAGGCAATTATCAAATGCTGCACTTCACTGGAAATCATGATTTCCGCTGTCGGCGTTGAAAAACCTGAAGAGTGGATGTGGCTTGAGTCCGCAGGTATTGAAATCTTCCAGGGTAACCTTTTTGCACAAGCCTGCCTGAATGGTATTCCGTCTGTTGCATGGCCAGAGAAAAATGATTTCTCAGCGTCAAAATAACTAACGCATTGTTATAAATAAACAATCACCACAACCGCCCTCATGCTGAACATAAAAATTCAGCATTTACTCCCTGCGTGATAGTAAAGTAAATCTTATTTTTGCTAGAATCCTCTGTATGTTTTGTACAATTTGATGCATGTTGTACAAAGTAACAGGAACCGCATATCGGTGACGGAGAATCAGGAGTGTCCGGGGGAACTATGGCTTATTACAGCATTGGGGATGTCGCAGAACGTTGCGGGATAAATCCTGTCACCCTTCGGGCATGGCAACGACGTTACGGTTTACTCAAACCTCAACGCAGTGAAGGTGGCCACCGACTCTTTGATGAAGAAGATATTCAGCGTATTGAAGAAATAAAACGTTGGATTAGCAATGGCATACCTGTTGGGAAAGTTAAGGCATTGCTGGAAACCAGTACCCGTCAAGCTGACGACGACTGGAATCAATTACAAGAAGAGATGATGAGCATTCTTCGCATGGCGCATCCACCGAAGCTGCGAGCCAAAATTACCGCACTCGGTCGTGTTCACCCTGTAGATGCGCTGATCGATCACGTTTATCTCCCCGTACGTCAACGGCTGATACTTGACCATAATACATCCCGCATAATGAACAGCATGCTTGATGGCGCATTGATTGAATATGTTGCCACACTGCTGTCTGAAACACGGCGCAAGTCAGGAAAGGATGCCCTCCTGATGGCCTGGGATGTTGAAGACAGAACCCGTCTGTGGCTCGAAGCCTGGCGCTTATCGCAATCTGGTTGGCACATTGCCGTTCTGGCTGAACCCATTGAATCGCCAAGACCCGAACTTTTCCCTGGGCAAACCCTTTTTGTCTGGACCGGTATTACGCCAACCCGCAGACAAAATGAACTGCTCCAGCACTGGAATGAACAAGGTTATAAGGTCATTTTCCACAGCCCATAACCTACACGTAATACGTGTAAGATAAATCATACAACTCTCATTTTGTGGGTGGTTATTTTGAGTACCATCCAAGGAATATGTTGCCCTCTATCCTCCTGACTTAACCTCGGCCATAGCATAAAAACAAAACAATATACTAACCCATTGGTATTATTTTTTTGCAGACGATATCACCTTTTTCCTAAGTAAAATTCATTAGATCAACTGGCGTACGTCTAATACTTATTCTAGGGTTAAATTATGTCTTCTTGTGCCACATTATTGTTTTTCTAAAGTAATAAATGTGGTTATTTGAAAAAGGTAAAGGATATGGCTCTAGTCTTAGACAAACGCTTAATTCTTTGTTGCTGCGCCTTTTCCATTAATTCTGTGGCAAATGCAGCAACCGTTAACGGAACATTTCAGGTGCTGATGACGATTCAAAAGGCCTGTACCGTGACTGCCGGTTCGGCTTCAAATATTACACTTGGTCCGGTGAATACCACGGCGACAAATACCAGTGCAAGCAACACTATTTCAATTAATTGCTCAAAAACCACGCCCTATTTTATCGGTCTGGCACCGTCGGCTGCCAATGGAGGGACGACAACGGGTTCGGGCGCCATGTCCTCCGTAGCTAACGCTGCCACCAATACCGATAAAGTGCCCTATCAGCTAAATCGTACGTCAGCAACAGGTCCGGTGTGGGGGAATACCGCCACCGACACCGCACCAGGAAATGGGGTAGCGGCGACGGGTACAGGTCAGGCGCAAACGTATACTGTTTATGCCACCGCACCGAGCGCCAACTTCACTCCTGACGACTATGCCGATACGGTAACGGTTAACGTTAACTACTAACTTCTGGAAGCCATATGAGAGTAAAACTGCCTGTAAAGCAGTGTGCCTGCGCATGCCTGCTAGGGATGGTTGCGAGCGTCAATCTAGCCACCGCCAGCGGACTGCAAATAGCCCCGGTCACGTTAACGTTGCAAGCGACGCAAAATGCCGATGGTATCTGGCTGAGTAACGCGGGTGAAAATGTGCTCAATGCCCAGGTTCGGGTTTTTCGCTGGAGTCAAAGCGCTTATGACGACAAACTTTCCCCCTCTCAGGGGCTGGTGATTAGCCCGCCGATGTTGGCATTAGCCCCAGGAGAACGTCAGTTGATTCGAGTTATTCGCACAAGCCCTCCCTCGGCACATGCCGAAGACGCTTATCGTTTATCGATAGATGAGTTACCGCCTGCAAAAGTCGAAAAAAACAAGCTTCAGTTTGTGCTGCATTATTCTGTTCCTGTTTTCATTCAACCAACATCAGCGGCACAAACGCAGGCAAAACTACAATGGAAATTACAACAACTGGATGGCAAAAAATTTATTGAAGTCAGTAATCAGGGAAATGGGCATGCACAGTTATCTGCTGCAACATTTATAAGCCCTGATGGTACTAAAAAAGTCATTACACCCGGACTATTAGGCTACGTTTTACCCGGCTCAACAATGCGCTGGATAGTCTCCCCGTCAGCCAGGAATAATCATTATGGCGGGAAAGTTGAAGTCACAATCAATGGCCAAAAAACAGTACAAGATCTGTAACAGATCCTGGCTTCTGGTGAAATATTGCTTTCTCAATGGAGTATTAATATCGGGAATGGTTTGCGCACAAACGCTGAATAATAACCAGAATGAAAGTAGTGTTATTAATAGCGCCTCGCAGATTACGGGTGTCGATTTGTATCTCGACGTCACCTTAAATGGAAATCCCGTTGGGCTGGTACATTTTGGCTACGATAATGGAAAGCTTTATGCAGGAGCAGATACTCTGCGTAAAATGGGCTTTCGCTTTGCTCCAGACGCCACTAACGCCGTCGGCCTGAACGATATCCCCCAGCTAACCATTGACTACAACGTTCAGTTGCAAACGCTCTCGCTTACTGCGCCACTCAGTTCACTCGATCTTGCGACCACGCAGCTTAACTCGCCCACCGAAACCGTGCCAACGGCAACAACATCACGCGGGGCGCTGCTCAATTATGATATCTATACGCAACAGGGGGATGAAAGCGCAATCAATACCTTCAGCGAAATTCGCGCCTTCAATGCGGCCGGCGTGCTCAGCACCACCCAGTTGACGCAGTACTCTACCGAGGAATATGCCGATAACAGCGTTGAGCGCCTTGATACCAGCTGGCGTACGCCATTTCCTGATTCGATGTTGGCGTTAACCGTTGGCGATACCCTGACAAGTTCACTCATCTGGTCCCGACCGACGCGAATCGGCGGCATTCAGATAGGCACCGATTTTGGGTTGCAGCCCTATATGCCAACCACCCCGCTTCCAGCATATCTGGGATCCGCGACGTTACCGTCAAACGTTGAGCTGTACGTCGACGGCGTCAGGTACTACAACGGAGAAGTCCCCGCAGGTAGCTTTCAGATCAACACAATGCCTAACATCAGCGGCGCGGGAACGGGTCAGGTAATGATGACAGATGCGCTGGGCAGAACGAGCGTACAAAATTTCTCGTTCTACAACGATCAGCAACTCCTGCGGGAAGGATTAACCGCCTGGTCGGCAGAATTAGGCACGGTACGCGAAAATTATGGTTACTCCTCTTTTGATTATGCCAGCGCACCAGTATTGAGCGCTACGTGGCGTCGCGGGTTTCGCAATACGTTCACCGCCGGGACTCATGCGGAAACCAGCGATGCACTGATTAACGCGGGCTTCAGTAACGACTGGATCCCGGGAACCCGCAGCGGCACGTTTTCGACCTCACTTGCCGCAAGTACCGACTCAGGAAAGAACGGTTATTTGTACAGTTTTGGTTACCGTTGGTCCGGTGAACGGTTTAATTTCAGTACCAGTACCACGGCAACTTCCGGCGATTATCGCGATGTCGCCACCCATTACGGCGAGCCGCCCCCCACGCTTAACAGCAACACTGTTATTGGCTATTCGCTGGAAGCAGCCGGTAATGTCAGCCTGAGCTATTTGCAGTTTCGTTATCCACACGAAAATGCGGTGCGCTACGCCAACGCCAGCTGGTTTAAGTCTGTTACAGACAACATCTCACTGAATGCCGGATTCAATCAGAACATTGACGATAACCGCGATCGCAGTCTCTATTTGATGGTGACGATCACGACCGACAACAATCTGAGCGCCAGCAGCACCCTACAACATACCAACGACGAAACCGGCTACCAGCTCAATGCCAGCCTGACGCCCCCTGTCGACGGCGGCTGGGGCTGGAATCTGGCCGCCAGTCAGCAGGCTTCCCGGCAAAGTGGCCAGGGAGAAGTGGGATATCTGGGACGTTATGGTAAAGCGTACGCGGGATTCAGCCGTTTACCGGATAACCATTACGGTTATGCCGGCGCAACCGGATCGCTGGTGACCATGGGAGGCGGCCTGTTTGCAGCAAGAGAAATCAATAATGGTTTTGCCGTGGTTTCAACTGACGGCGTGCCTGATGTTCCGGTCAAATTGCAAAATAACCTGATTGGTCGCAGCGATGACCAGGGACTACTGTTGGTCACGCCGCTCAACAGTTATCAAAAAAACCTGATCAGTATTGACCCGATGGATCTCCCCACCAATGTGCGGATCGCACGCGTTGAGACGAATGCCACGCCAGCCGATCGTTCCGGTACTTTGGTTAGCTTTGGCATCACCCCCGTCCGCGCTGCGCAGATTATCCTCGTCGATAATCAGGGTAAGCCAATTCCTGAAGGCAGCATGGCTTACGCCATCAACGGAAAAGGACAATCGTCTGTCGTTGGCTTTGATGGAATGACATGGTTCGACACCCTGGAGCAGCACAACACGCTGCGCGTTGAGACGGACACCGGTAGTTGTCGCGTGCAATTTGACTATCCCGCGTCAGCAAAGGGGATTACGCAAATAGGCCCACTGGTTTGTCGCCCACACTAACAGGAGTGCGCTCATGAGGTTAAGACATCTGCTACTCATCGCTGCCATACTTTTTTGTCCGGCAATTAGCCATGCGGTAACCTGTTCGGTGAGCAATGTGCAACCCATAAATTTAGGTTCGGTCAATCCACTGTCTGCGACAGGCGCAACGTCATCAATGACGTTCAGTTACACTTGCACCAAAGAGCTTGGTGACGCGCTGGCAGGGATCAATCTCTGTTTTAATATTGGCGCCTCGGCCGTCAGTGGCCAGGTGACACCGCGAAATATGTCGTTAATCGGCACGCCTGCCAGAACGCTGGCATACCAGCTTTACCAGGATAGCGGGCGCACCAAAGTCTGGGGCAGCCAGTATCAGTCGGGAACCACTTTTCCCATGGTACAGCTTAACCTGCTGAATCTGACGCCAGTGACAGGTTCACTCACGGTATCGGCGCAGATCGTCACGCCACAAATCGCCGCCGTCCCCGGAAACTATCAGGATAGCTATACGGCGGCGACAGCCCTTGTCACCCTTAATCCTGGATTGCTTTTCCCGCCGACCACCTGTGGTGATACCGTTGCCGCCAGGTTTCCTTTCACCGTCACAGCTGCTGTCAGCAAACAGTGTAATATCACCTCCGCGACTAACATCAGCTTTGCTCCCACCAGCGGAACGGGTCGTAATCTCACGGCGTCAAATAACGTAGGCGTAGCCTGCTCTAATAACACGCCTTACACCATCGGACTTCAACCCTCCAACGGCAATACGGCAGGCAGCGGCGTGATGGCAGGCACGGGGTCAAATACGGATAAAGTCCCCTACCAGCTTAGTTCGACGCCAGGTCCTTCCGGTACGATCTGGGGTAATACTGCGCTTAATACCGTTGCGGGCAGCGGCACGGGGACAACGACTACCTACCCGGTTTACGCCACCGTTCCCAGCGCGAACTACACGCCAGACAACTATGCCGATACTGTCACCATCGCCGTGACCTACTGACGCCCAGCTTAGCAGCAATAAAGCAAACACATTTTATTATCATATTATTTACTTTTAGAGGTGCGTCATAAATCTGACAAATTGCGATTTTTACAAGTTATGCATATTAAACCACATAAACCGCAAAAAAACCGCGATGACAGCCAAAATAAAGAATAACTATTCACCACCAAGCCAAAACCCACACTACTCATACCGATAATCCGTGTTAGCCAGGCAGGCTGTTCTATGAAAAAAATGTTAAATTTAGGTTTATATGGTGAGATTCACTGTATACCACGGCCAAATTAAGAACATATTACTTTTAAAACTAAGGTTTATCATGGATAAGTTATCTTACGCTTCAGATAGCAGCACATCTGCCTGGAATACCTACCTGCAACAAATCGAGCGTGTGGCCCCTTACCTGGGCGAACTTTCCCATTGGGTGGATACCCTGCGCCACCCAAAACGCGCGCTGATTGTCGATATCCCGGTGCAGATGGATGACGGCACTATCCGTCATTTTGAAGGGTATCGCGTGCAACATAACCTCTCCCGCGGTCCGGGCAAAGGCGGTGTGCGTTATCATCCTGATGTTGATCTTAATGAAGTGATGGCCCTGTCTGCATGGATGACCATCAAATGCGCAGCGTTGAATCTGCCGTACGGCGGAGCCAAAGGCGGTGTGCGCGTCGATCCGTTCTCACTTTCTGAAGGTGAACTGGAGCGTTTAACCCGCCGTTATACCAGCGAAATCGGCATTATCATTGGGCCGCAGAAAGACATTCCTGCGCCGGATGTAGGTACGAACGGAAAAGTCATGGCCTGGATGATGGATACCTACTCCATGAACCACGGCACCACCGTGACCAGTGTGGTCACCGGTAAACCTATTCACCTCGGCGGCTCGTTAGGCCGTGATAAAGCCACCGGTCGCGGCGTTTTCGTCAGCGGTCTGGAAGTTGCGCGTCGTGCGAACATTGAAGTTGAAGGCGCTCGCGTGGCGGTACAAGGTTTCGGTAACGTCGGCAGCGAAGCCGCCCGCCTGTTCGCCGCAGCGGGTGCGCGTGTCGTCGCAATTCAGGATCACACCGCAACGCTGTTTAACTCCACGGGTATCGACATGACCGCGCTGTCTGCCTGGCAGTTAGAGCACAAACAGATTGCCGGTTTCCCAGGCGCTGAAACCATCGCCAGCGAAGCCTTCTGGAGCGTGGAGATGGATATCCTGATCCCTGCCGCGCTGGAAGGACAGATTACCCGTCAGCGTGCAGAAATACTGACCTGCAAACTGGTACTTGAGGGCGCTAACGGCCCGACTTACCCGGATGCCGATGATATGCTGGCAAGCCGCGGTATCATCGTGGTACCTGACGTCGTATGTAACGCAGGCGGCGTAACCGTCAGCTACTTCGAATGGGTCCAGGACATGGCAAGCTTCTTCTGGAGTGAAGAAGAGATCAACAATCGCATGGACAAAATCATGACTGATGCGATGGTGCACGTATGGGAAAAAGCAGCTGAGAAATCCTGCTCCCTGCGTACCGCAGCCTACATTGTTGCCTGCGAACGCATTCTGCTGGCACGTAAAGATCGCGGAATTTATCCGGGCTAATACGACGTCAGATACGCCAACGTTTTTGACCGACGATAAACGCCAGTCGTGAGTTACGCCAATAATGCTGCATTATTTGTGGCATTATTGGCGTGTAGTAGCCTGATTCATCTGCCCCGCTTTCTGCATTTTACTTACCCAATATCTGCGCATTTTGTTAGCCAATAAACATTAAATTCCATCGCTGCAACCATAATTTGCGTTAAGAACCCATAGCAACGCATTATTGGTTGCAATGTCTACTACCAATATTACGCCCCCATATATATTGACGAACTGATTAAAAATCCCGAATAATTGTCGAATTATGGCATTCTGGCTGCAGGGAAAGTTGCCTGACACAGTGCGATTAGATCGGGCCGGGAAAACTCAGCGAATAACCACGTGAGAATATAATGGTCGATCATTCATCTGCTTCTGAGCACAACGATTTTACTCGTTGCCTGTCTCTTTTCGACAGCGCATTTCCACAAATCTTATCCCTGCTGGGTATGCCAGCCCCCGCGCAACTTTCGCCTGATACGTTTTATTATTCACTTGATAAAGCCCGAGAGAGATTGGGCAACTGGAGCAGTGTAGCGGCCCGGTTTAACTATAATGAGCAGGAAATGGCGAGCTTTCTTGCGGCATTACGCACCTTGAACAAATGGCTCGGCAGAAATACAGATGGCCAGCCTGCCGACAGAAATCTGACCATTGCCGCGTTGCGTTTTTTGTGGCAGCTCGAATATTTGCGAGAAAAACAGCCTCAATTAACTTATTCAACGACGCTGCATAACGAAGGCGAAGAAAAGCAGTTACGTAGTTTGCAGCAGGTACGAGCATTAGAGCTGACCATTCGTAGTTTAATTAATGAAGCGTACAATAACCAACAAGCCCTACTTGAGCACCTAAACAAACTATTTGGTCAGGAACGTGTAAAAAAATGGCTCAACGTTGCCGATCGTGATGACGTATTGAGCGGTACCCTTTTCAGTGAACTCGCCTCACTATTTATTGATAAAGACGAATATCCCATCCACTACTCTCCACTTTATCAATATACCCCTTTGCTCAGCTTTGTTAACGATAAACGTAGAACACTGAATACCTTTCTTGACGATATTCGCGTAATTCGCAACCGTCTGGCGCATCATAAGCGGGTAACCTCCGTCCAAACAACATTGGTGAATTACTATTACCAAGAAATTACTGAGCCGGTACAGGAGGCCTTCGACGAAGGCCGGGTAAAAGTTAACCCTGATCGCTTTTTTGATGACAGCAATGCTGAGGTTGCTCACTATTTCGAACAGACAGCCCAAAAAATTGAAGATCTCGGCGGTGACGTTCAGGAAATAAAGGATGATCTGGTGGCTCAGGCTCAGGATATTGGAAAAATCAAAATTGATACGCGCATCATTCGCAATCGAGTAGCCTGGGTGCTGGGCGGTATCGTCGTCATTATTGTTGGCTCAGTACTGACTTTCGGAACCTCAACCAAGACGCTGGTGAATACGGAGTCCATCCGTAGCGATCTCGGGGAAGTGGGTAAAACGGTTGCTGGGGCGAAAAAAGAAACCAGTAACGATCCGCGTAAAGAACTGGCGAATATCGGCATTGCCTGGGATGAAAAAAATCTTCGCGCCGCTATCGATCGCGGTGATACCCAGGTTGTCAATCTGTTTCTTGCCGGAGGCATGCGCTGGAAACTGTATTATGCCGAAGCCGCATTACTGGAAGATCGTCAGGAAACGTTGAATGCCCTATTACAATCAGCATCGTTGATGGATGAAAAAAACGGCTGCCTCAGAATGGCCGGTAAATTACGTCAGCAAGCGGACCACAATGGCACGCTGACCCCCATACAGATTCGTTATTTAAAAACATTCTGTTCTTCTGCCAAGGATGTTCAGGGTATTAAAGCGGAACTCGACAGAGCGCTTAATTTTGAGAAAGCCCAGAAGAAAGCTTACGATGAAGAAATGGCCAAAAATGAACCTGCAGGTCGCTGTGAGCGCCGTCTGATGGCCGATAATGCGCGTGAGTTACTGGCTGACGCGGCGCAATTTTCACTGCAAAGACCGACCACTTATTCACTCCATGATGTGTTATTGAAAGAACTGAATACGCGTCTGATGTTCGGCACACTCAACGAGGCAGAGTTAAAAAGCCTGGTTAAGAACTACTGCGTAAAACAAGAAAACCATGAACCCAATATTGCGATTGGCGATAACTGGAGTCGCTCACAATGGGTCATTTATAACGTAGTCAAATAATGAGCGATCCAACAACACATTCATCGAAAGAGAATTATATGTTCGCATTCAATAATGCATGGCCGCTGTTTACTTTCGAGTTCAATCCGTCGCAGCGTGATGCACCGGCAGGCAGCCTACTGATCGGATTGGGCGACGGCAATGATACGGAAAGCCATAAGGGTGTCGCGCTCAATAACAAAGGATACCGTGCAGGTCACTACAATTCGGTGAGTGAACTGGTGGCAAATGCCGACGATCGTCAATGGTCTATATGGCGCAGTAAACTCTCAAGTGTCCAGGGAATACAACGAATCGTTATCGAAGATTTCTCTCTGGATACCTGTTTTACGCTGTTGCTGTTTTTGAACCATCTCGATGCCGCTGGTTCGCTGTCGCTATCAACACATCCGTGGCTGGAATACGTCACCGCATGGGAAAGCGGTATTTATCTGGACGGTGATGATACAACTCGTTCTGCCGCTTGCTTGTTATCCGCACTCGCGCATAGCAGCCTGTGCGAGCAATCCATGGATGATACTGTCGTTGTTCGCCACAACATGCTGGCCTGCCTTCGCCTGTTGAGCGATATGATGATAGCCAACCCAGACCCCACCGCAGGCATTATGCCCATGCACACGCAATGTTATGCAAGTGCGGTCGCAAGTCTGGCGTATGAGCAACAGATTTACCAACACGTGATCAAGCGTTCGGTTACCTGCCAACTCCTGCTGGATCTCGGCACAGGCCGGCGGCAAACGGTGGTTGATGCATTGTTTATTACCGAAACGCTCCCTTCTGGGATGTTGAAAATTCTCGCGCGCTGCGATAAAGAACGCAGTTGGACGCACAATGGATTTGGGTTGCTGGCCATTTATCGACCGCGAGAAGTGGGTACGGGAAATGATATCGTTATTTCGCTCAACCCGATTCAGGGGACACGCCTTGATGCCCTGTGGTCCGCTCTGGAACAACGTGAAGATGTGGCCTGGCAAGGACTACGCCCGCACGATACTCCGCGTTTTCTCGAAAGCTATCGCCTGGCCGGAAGCGATAAATTGATCCCAGGCGCACCGAACCAACCCTGGTACGACGATCAAGGCAGAATGACGCTAATTGCGGCACCGAAGCAGCTTGCGCCCGGAGAGCCCGGCTCGAAACTGACCTGGCAAAAAGACGTTTTGCCCGCAATCTGGGAAAATTATTTTACCCGTTATCTTGATAACGCCATTGTGCCAATAGCTTTACCCGAACTTGATTGCCGCACAAAAGGTAAATGCATTCGTGTCTATCAGCATCGCATCCCGGAGGGTGGTGATATTACGATCGTCCCGCTGATGCGAATGATCGATACCCCCACCTTTCATGCGTGGCTGGCAGCACAGAGCGATAGCACGCGCGTCGTTAGGAGTCCTGCGGATCTCCCCCCCACCAGCGAGTACCACTGCCAATGGTACAGCAATATTCTGGTTGTCGCTCACCGTCATGGCGTCACAATCTTCTGTCGCGAAGAAGAGGATAAACATCTGGCGATACTGATTAAAGCGGCCATTTCTGTAGCGGATGTAAGCCATGAGTATGAAAATTTTCTGGCGAACTCTGCCCAACAGATTGAACAGTGGCTCAAGGATCTGCTCGAGTCGCAGCAAAAACACAACCGAAAGGGAAAAATTCGTCGTCTATCTGACTGGTCCGAAATGATGCTGGAAACCAAAGCCCAGGCGCTAAAAGCCATGAATAAAGGTGCTTTAGTCGGCAACGATGCCCTACATAACCAGCTGAGTGAAGATCTCTCTCGGCAGTGGGGATTGTCTGAGCAACGTCAGGAGCTCATGACGCAGATAGAGCAATTGGATCAGCTCATGCGCCAGGCTATTAGTCAGCGTCAGGAAAAACGCCAACGTATTTACGGCGCACTGTTTTCTGCTTTAGCACTCGGCGCGGCGGCTAACCATATTTGGGAACCGATTAAAGAGATAAAAACAACAAACCTTTATGAATGGCAACTCATGCTATTCAAAGAGCAGCCAGCCCCAGCAATGGACAAGTTACAGGCGATTGCTGCAGATGCCGCGCGATATGAAGTCTATACCCTGGCTATTCTGCTAATTTTTGGTTTTATTGGTTTTATCTTGTTCTGGTTTTTCGATTTTAATGGCAAAGAAGAGTAAGGGATAACGTTTTACTCATGATGCCGTCAGCATAAACTTTGCCGCATCTCTCACTTCCGCTGTTTTATGCACCACCACGTTTCAATATGGAACATTAAAAGATGCTAATGTTCCGTATTGAAACGCCCTTCACAGCAATTTTCTTTTGCGTACCCGTGTGCAAAATTACCTTATCGGCAGCGAGCGGTCGCCGTGACGTTGAACCAACCGATACCCTACATCAGATGCCTGCCCGAATTTGGCAGCCATCCAGGACTGTCTGCGGAGCATAAATAATGAAAAAATTGATCAACCGTGTTGAAGACGTACTGAATGAACAACTCGCCGGACTGGCGAAAGCGTATCCTTCCCTGGCATTGCATCAGGATCCGGTATATGTCACCCGCGCAGATGCGCCGGTGATGGGCAAAGTGGCACTGCTTTCCGGTGGCGGCAGCGGACACGAACCTATGCACTGCGGCTACATTGGTCAGGGCATGCTCTCTGGCGCCTGCCCGGGTGAGATTTTTACCTCACCCACGCCGGATAAAATGTTCGAATGCGCCATGCAAATTGACGGTGGCGAAGGCGTGCTGCTGATAATCAAAAATTACACCGGCGACATTCTTAATTTCGAAACCGCTACCGAGCTGCTGCACGAAAGCGGTGTCAAAGTCACCACCATGGTGGTGGATGACGACGTGGCGGTGAAAGACAGTTTGTATACCGCCGGTCGACGTGGCGTGGCGAATACCGTATTGATCGAAAAACTGGTCGGCGCGGCCGCCGAACGTGGTGATTCGCTGGAAGCCTGTGCGGCGTTGGGCCGTAAGCTGAATAACCAGGGCCACTCCATTGGCATAGCCATTGGTGCCTGTACCGTTCCAGCCGCCGGACAACCGTCTTTCACGCTGCAGGATAACGAAATGGAATTTGGCGTAGGTATCCACGGGGAACCGGGCATAGACCGTCGCCCCTTCACCTCTCTCGATCAGACCGTTGATGAAATGTTCGATACCCTGCTGGAAAACGGTAACTACAGCCGTACACTCCGCCACTGGGACAACGTCCAGGGCGCGTGGCAGGAAGGTAAAGAAAGCAAGCGGGCGTTACAGAGTGGCGATCGCGTTATTGCGCTGGTCAATAATCTCGGCGCGACGCCGTTGTCTGAACTCTTCGGCGTATATAACCGCCTCGAAAGCCGTTGTCAGGATGCAGGCATTGTCATTGAGCGCAACCTGATCGGCTCTTACTGTACCTCTCTGGATATGACCGGTTTCTCGATCACCCTGTTACAGGTAGATGACGAAACGCTGAGCTTATGGGATGCACCGGTTCACACCCCTGCTCTCAACTGGGGTAAATAAGGAGATTTATGATGTCCCTCAACAGAACGCAAATTGTTAACTGGCTCTATCGTTGCGGCGAGATTTTCACCACAGAAAGTGATTTTCTCACCGGACTTGACCGGGAGATCGGCGATGCCGACCACGGTCTGAACATGCATCGTGGTTTCAGCAAAGTCGTTGAAAAGCTGCCGTCCATCGCAGACAAAGACATCGGCTTTATTTTGAAAAACACCGGTATGGTGCTGCTCTCAAGCGTCGGCGGGGCCAGTGGACCGCTGTTTGGCACCTTTTTTATTCGCGCCGCTCAGGTGACTCAGGCTCATCAAAGCCTGACGCTTGAAGAGCTGTATCAAATGATGCGTGATGGCGCAGAAGGTGTGATTAGCCGCGGTAAGGCTGAACCTGGCGACAAAACCATGTGCGACGTCTGGCTGCCAGTAGTCGAGTCCTTACGCCAGTCCTGCGAGCAGAAACTGAGTGTACAAGCAGCGCTGGAAGCGGCAAGCCAGCAAGCGGAAGCCGCAGCACAAAGCACCATCACCATGCAGGCTCGCAAAGGCCGTGCCAGCTATCTTGGTGAGCGCAGTATTGGGCATCAGGATCCCGGCGCAACGTCGGTGATGTTTATGATGCAAATGCTGGCTCAGGCGTCCAGAGAGTAAGGATAAAGCGATGGTAAACCTGGTTATTGTTTCTCACAGCGCCCAACTGGGCGAAGGCGTCGGTGCGCTGGCCCGGCAGATGTTAATGGGCGGTGATTGCAAAATCGCCATTGCCGCAGGCATTGATGATCCTGAGAATCCGATTGGCACCGATCCGATCAAGGTGATGGAAGCCATCGAGTCCGTGGCCGATACGGACCACGTGCTGGTGATGATGGATATCGGTAGTGCATTACTGAGTGCGGAAACCGCGCTGGAACTGCTCGACCCTGGCATTGCCGCCAAAGTGCGTTTGTGCGCAGCGCCACTGGTTGAAGGCACACTGGCCGCGACGGTTAGCGCCGCCGCGGGTGCTGATATCGATCGGGTCATCCGTGATGCCATGAACGCCCTCGACGCCAAATGTGAGCAACTGGGTTTACCTTCGCCATCCGCAGCGAAACCCGCATCTGCTGTACAGTCTCCCGATGCAGATGCCCGTTCTGTTGCCATTGTGGTGAAAAACCCTAACGGCATCCACGTTCGCCCGGCTTCGCGGCTGGTTTCCGCGTTGTCTGGTTTTAACGCCGACATGTGGCTGGAGAAAAACGGCAAGTGTGTGGTTCCTGATAGCCTGAATCAGATAGCTCTGCTGCAGGTTCGCTGTAATGACACGCTGCGCCTGATTGCCAAAGGCGAACAGGCAGAGGATGCGCTAGCCGCATTTAAACAGCTGGCAGCAGAGAATTTTGGTGAATCGCTCGAGTCCGCTAATGCTGATAACAAGGCAGCTCAGGCTCCCTCAAAAGTCACGGGGACGGCATTCTGTTACACGCCGTTCTCACCCGAGGTAAACCCGCAGTTAGCCGCATCACTCCAGGCTGAGCAGCAGCGATTACAGACCGCCATCCAAAGTACGCTGAACGATCTGAGCGAACTCACCGCACTTGCTGAAGAACGATATTCCGCAGATATCGCTGCCATCTTCTCCGGTCACCACACGCTGTTGGACGATCCTGAACTTTTTGAAATGGCCTGCGATGTAATGCGCGAAAAGCAGTGCAGCGCCGCCTGGGCCTGGCATCAGGTGCTGAGCGATCTCAGCCAGCAGTATTTACAGCTCGATGATCCTTATCTGCAGGCGCGATACATTGATATTGAAGATTTGCTGTCTCGTTCACTGCAGCATTTGACGGGAGAGAGCGCACAAATTCCCGCATTTTTGCGCCCCACTATCCTGGTCGCTGATGTCATTTATCCGTCTACGGTACTGCAACTCGATCCGAAGACCATCAAAGGTATCTGCCTGCGGGACGGCAGCGAAGCCTCGCATCCGGCGATTATCGCTCGTGAAATGGGTCTGTGCTGGATGTGTCAGCAAGGCGCGGCTCTCGATAGCATCAAGATGGGCGATACTCTGACCATTGACTGTGTCACACAGCGGATAACCCGCGCAAACTGATTCCGAAGCACACCCTTTCCAACAAAGGGTGTGCTTCTTCTCTATTCACGTCGGGAAATGTCTGTTTATTCGCAAAATGGGGAGCCGATCACGCGCAACGGTCATTCCTGAACTAAGGTTTTCTCATGGTAAGTGCCGCTACTTCGGCACGCCGCTAAGGAGATTAACCGATGATAACGCCAGCAACTCGCCATCCTGGCCTGCTCTCTGTTGCAATAAAACTGACGCTCGCAAGCACCTTTTTTGCCCTTTCCTCTTTTACCGTCAACGCCGAGGACGCACCAGCCGCTACGCCTGCGCCGCCTGATATTCTGCTTGGTCCCCTGTTTAACGATGTACAAACAGCCAAACTGTTTCCTGACCAGAAAACCTTTGCCGACGCGGTGCCAAACAGCGATCCATTAATGATCCTTGCCGATTACCGGATGCAGAAAAACCAGTCCGGATTCGACTTACGCCATTTTGTGCAAGTGAATTTCACCTTGCCGAAAGACGGCGAGAAATACGTGCCCCCGGCCGGGCAATCACTACGCGAACATATTGACGGACTGTGGCCAGTACTCACTCGTTCGACCACCACCGCTGAAAAATGGGATTCGCTGCTGCCGCTCCCGGAGCCGTATGTGGTACCAGGCGGGCGTTTTCGCGAAATATATTATTGGGACAGCTATTTCACCATGCTGGGGCTTGCCGAGAGCAATCACTGGGATAAAGTCTCGGACATGGTGGCAAACTTCGCTTACGAGATTGATTCCTGGGGACACATTCCTAACGGTAACCGCACCTACTACCTGAGCCGTTCGCAACCGCCGTTCTTTGCCTTTATGGTTGAACTGCTGGCGCAGCACGACGGGAATGATGCGCTGAAAAAATACCTCCCGCAGATGCTCAAAGAGTACAGCTACTGGATGGAGGGCATCGAAACACTCCAGCCCGGTCAGCAAAATAAGCGCGTGGTTAAACTGGATGACGGCACCATTTTGAACCGCTACTGGGATGAGCGCGATTCGCCTCGGCCAGAGTCGTGGGTAGAGGATATTGCCACCGCTAAAAGCAACCCAAACCGCCCGGCCACAGAAATCTACCGCGACCTGCGTTCAGCTGCCGCGTCCGGCTGGGATTTTAGTTCCCGCTGGATGGACAATCCTAATCAGCTGGGCACTCTGCGCACCACCAGCATCGTTCCGGTCGATCTCAATGCGTTGATGTACAAAATGGAAAAAATGATCGCCCTCGCCAGCAAGGCTGCCGGTGATGATGCCAAAGCGGCGCAGTACGATGGCTTCGCTAATGCCCGACAAAAAGGGATCGAGAAGTACCTGTGGAACGACAAAGAAGGCTGGTATGCCGACTACGATCTGAAAAGCCACAAAGTACGCAACCAGCTCACGGCTGCCGCCCTGTTCCCGCTATATGTCAATGCAGCGGCAAAAGATCGCGCCAGTAAAGTCGCCACGGCCACCCAGGCACATCTACTGCAACCGGGCGGCCTTGCTACCACGTCGGTGAAAAGCGGCCAGCAGTGGGATGCCCCCAATGGCTGGGCCCCGCTCCAGTGGGTCGCAGCATCCGGGTTACAGAATTACGGTCAGGATAACGTCGCCATGGACGTAACCTGGCGATTCCTCACCAATGTTCAACACACCTACGATCGCGAGAAAAAGCTGGTTGAGAAGTATGACGTGAGCACCACTGGAACCGGCGGTGGCGGCGGTGAGTATCCGTTGCAGGATGGTTTCGGCTGGACCAACGGCGTAACGCTGAAAATGCTCGACCTGATTTGCGCCAAAGAAAAGCCCTGTGACAACGTACCCACGTCGCGACCTACCCCTGCAAGTACAGCGCCAGTCGAGTCTAAAAAACAGACTCAACCGACGCCATAACGTCATTACATGAGTCGTTTTACACCCTGAATCCGCGCTTCGTCGCGGATTTTTCTGTCATATTTTTCGCCATTTAAGCTGTCTCTATCCCCTCTAGCCCTTATGGGGTATCCGGTGTTTTCATCCGTGAGAATTTGATTCTGAACATGTTTTTATTCGCTGTATATGTAAATATATAGCGATTTTGTAACCTTCAGGATACCGATAATGCCACTGACAAGACGGATGTTTGCCCAACTCGTGGCATCTGCACTGCTGCTACGCCATCTTCCCGCGTTTGCTCAAACGCCGCTGACCGTGGCCATTGGAGACTCTCCGAAGCCAGAGAAAACCCAACGCGTGGTCAGTGCTGGCGCGCCCGCTGACATGCTGCTGCTGGCCGTCGCACCGGAAAAAGTGGTGGGTTTTTCCTCCTTTGATTTCTCTCGCCAGACCGCCATTCCGTTTCACGACGATATTCGGACCTTGCCGAAACTCGGCAGGCTGGCGGGCCGCGCCAGCACGCTCTCGCTTGAAGCACTCCTGGCGCTCAAACCTGACCTGGTTATTGACTGCGGTAATGCCGATGAAACCTGGCTTTCTCAGGCCAGACAAGTGAGCGCACAAACACACATTCCCTGGCTGCTGATTAACGGCGAACTGCGCCATACCCCAGAACAGTTGCGCGCAGCCGGTGAAGCATTGGGCGTCGTCTCGCGTACCGCAATGCAGGCCGCACTGGCCCGTCGATTTATCGATGATGCGATGGCTTTCTCGCATACCCCCGCGGCGAATCTGCGTTTTTATGCCGCGCGCGGTGCCAGAGGACTGGAGACAGGTTTACAAGGTTCTCTGCATACCGAAGCGGCAGAACTGCTGGGGTTGCACAATGTGGCGCACATCCCCGGACGACAGGGGCTCACACAGGTCTCAATGGAAAATCTGCTCAGCTGGCAGCCGGATATTATCCTGGTACAGGATGCGGTGACAGCGCAGTTCCTACGAGAAGATCCGGTCTGGCAAGGAGTCAAAGCGGTTGCTGACCGGCGCATTCTGTTTCTCAGCGGTCTGCCGTTTGGCTGGCTGGATGCACCTCCCGGCATCAACCGTTTACTGGGGTTACGCCGCCTGCACGCCTGGCTTGATCCTCAGGTTAACGCGAGCTTTAAAGCTGATATGCAGCGCTACAGTGAATTGTTCTGGCACGCCACGCTAAGCGACGCACATTATCAAAGGTTGGTGGCAGTCTGATGAAAACATCAACCCTAGGTTTTCTGATGATTGCTGCGGTGGTGCTTTGCGCGAGCGTCGCCGCGGTATCAGGCGCGTATCACCTGGATGCACAGCAGGTTCTGAATCTCGTGGCCGGTACAGATGGCGTTCCAATGCAGGACAAAATCGTCTTCTGGCAAATCCGCCTGCCGCGCATACTGGCTGCATTGCTGCTCGGCGCGGCGCTGGCGGGCGCAGGAACCACCTATCAGGGCATGTTCCGCAACCCGCTGGTCTCGCCAGACATTCTCGGCGTGGCGGCGGGTGCGGGTTTAGGTGCCTGTTTAGCTATCCTGTTAGGTTTACCGATCCTGTTCATTCAGCTGTATGCGTTCATGGGCGGTTTATTCGTGGTCGCCGGTGTCTGGTTAATTACCCGGCGAGTCAAGCGACACGACCCGGTGTTAACACTGGTGCTGGTCGGGATTGCGCTGGGTACGGTATGCGGTGCGGGAATTTCACTCATCAAAACGCTGGCCGACCCGTATACCCAACTCCCCTCTATCACTTTCTGGCTGCTTGGCGGTTTATCGACGATCACGCTGCACGACCTGTGGTTCTCGGCACCGCTGATCTTCGCAGGACTCGTCCCGCTATTGCTGCTGCGCTGGCGCATGAACCTGCTCACCCTGTCGGATGATGAAGCACGATCGCTTGGGATCAACGTCTCGCGATTGCGGCTGGGACTGATCGTCTGCGCTACGTTAATCACCGCCTGTACCGTCGCCATCGCGGGCATTATCGGCTGGATTGGGCTGGTTGTACCGCACATCGGCAGACTCCTCAGTGGCAATAACCACCAGCAGTTGCTGCCAGTTTCCATGGGGATCGGCGCCATTTTGCTACTGCTCACCGATACTCTTGCCCGCACGCTGAGCAGCACAGAAATCCCGCTGGGGATCCTGACGGCATTTATTGGCGCACCGTTCTTTTTGCTACTTTTGCTACGGGGAAATCGCCCATGACGCTTCTGACCCTCCGCCATGCGTCGTTGGGATACCACAGTCACCAGCCCGTGTTACGCGATGTCTCATTTCAGGTTTCGCCCGGCTCCGTCTGTTGTCTGATTGGGGCCAACGGCAGTGGAAAAACCACCCTGATGCGCACCATTCTCGGCGTTCTTTCGCCGCTTCACGGTGACATTCTGCTTGATGGCGTCGCCATAAATCATCTCAGCGATCGGCAACGCGCCGCCGCTATCGCCTGGGTTCCTCAGGCACATGACGGCGCGTTTGCCTTCACTGCGCTGGACATGGTGATGATGGGGCTGGCCCCGCAATTGGCGGCATTTGCGGTTCCCGGCGCTAAAGAGCGTGAAAATGCGCACCAGCAGATGACGATGCTGGGAATCTCTCACCTGGCGCCCCGACGCTGGAACACGCTGAGCGGCGGAGAGCGGCAACTGGTGTTAATTGCCCGCGCGCTGGCGCAGCGTCCGCGTCTTTTGTTGCTGGATGAACCCGCTTCCAGCCTGGATTTTGGGCATCAAATCCGTCTGCTCGACACGCTGGTGACGCTGAAAAACTCGGGTATGGCCCTGCTGATGTCGACCCATCATCCGTTGCACGCCCGGGCAATCGCCGACAGCGTGGTACGCGTTGAACCGAACGGTGCAGTGTCGCAGGGGCTTCCTGAACAGCAGCTCGCCACCGATCGTCTGGCAGCGCTGTATCGCGTTACACCGTCACAAATCGCCCATCACCTCTTTGGCTCACACAACTAAGGAATAAGAATGCTCATTGACGACATTGATTTTGCCGATCTTTACCGTAAACAGTTACAGCTGGCGAAAAGAACAGAGAAAAAACCGGAGCACTGGGATAAGCGTGCGGAAAAAATGGCAGAGAATTGCGCCTCATTAACCGACAGCTATCTGCTACAGCTGTTGGGAAAAATCGACCTGAAAGGGGCGGAGTCGCTGTTTGATATGGGCTGCGGTCCCGGTACGGTTTCGCTGGCGTTGGCTAAAAAGATGCCAATAGTTTACGGAGTAGATTACAGCCAGGGAATGCTTGGCGTAGCTGCCCGCCGCGCTGCGCAAATGAACGCCCGTCACGTGCAGTGGGTGCAGCGGGCCTGGGAGGAACACTGGGATGATTTACCCCAGTGCGATATCGCCGTCGCTTCGCGCTCTACGCTGGTTGCCGATATGCGCCAGGCGATGACCAAACTGAATAATCAGGCCCGACTGCGGGTTTACACCACTCATCTCGTCAGTTCATCTTTCGTTTCCCCCACAATTCAGCGTGCACTGGGCCGCGAAGTGATTGAGCTTCCCAACTATATCTATGCGCTTAATGTCCTGTATCAGATGGGGATCCACGCGCATGTTGATTTTATCCGCGGACCCAACTGCCAGCAGGACAACAGTACCTGGACGCGTTTTCTGGAAAACGTGCGCTGGAGTATGGGTGAACTGAGCGCCGACGAGGTCGAACGTCTGGAAACCTGGTATCAACAGCAGGATCCACGCACGATTGCCCCCGCCAGCCGTGACTGGGCGCTTATCTGGTGGGACAGCGTTCCGCGGGAGGCACTGCAATGATCTACTTTTCGCAGGCGCAAACCGACGCGCTGCTGCTGGAAGATATTCAGGGCGGCGACCTGACTACCCGCGCGTTGGGTATTGGCGCACAGCCGGGCGTTATGGAATTTTACCATCGCCAGGGCGGGTGCGTTAGCGGCACCGCCGTTGCCAGGCAAATGCTCGCCTCATTAGGGCTGACCATCAGCGACATGGTTGCCGATGGTGAACAGGTAAGTGCAGGACAGCGATTGATTTGCGCACATGGGAATGCGGCGGCGCTGCATCAGGGCTGGAAAGCGGTACAAAATGTCCTGGAATGGAGCTGCGGGGTTTCGGGCTATCTTGAGAGCATGTTGAGCCAACTGCGCCAACGCTATCCTGATGGGCAGATTGCCTGCACCCGCAAAGCCATTCCCGGCACACGTTTGTTGGCGACTCAGGCAATACTCGCCGCGGGAGGCATTATCCATCGCGGAGGCTGCGCCGAAACGGTGCTGCTGTTTGCTAATCACCGCCATTTTCTTACCAACCCAAACGACTGGGCCGGCGCGATTGCGCGCTTACGCAGCCATGCGCCAGAAAAAAAGATCGTGGTTGAAGCAGATACGCCAGATGAGGCATTAGCCGCGCTACGCGCCGCGCCCGATGTCCTGCAACTCGACAAATTTACCCCTAAGCAAGCAACAGAAATTGTCCGCCAGGCCCCTTCTCTGGCCCCCCATTGCACGCTGGCGCTGACTGGCGGCATTACCCTCGCCTCGCTGGCGAGTTATCTCGACTGTGGCATCAGACTTTTCATCACTTCCGCGCCTTACTACGCTCCGCCTGCGGATATCAAAGTAAGCCTGAGCCCGGACGCACGTGGCATATAACATTAATAAATGGACTAAAAATAATGAATTTCAACAAAAGTTGTCTTTACACAGCCCTGTCGTTTGCTTTCGCGCACAGTGCTTTTGCTGGGCAGGAAAGCGAAACCATGACCGTCTGGTCAAGCCCGGCCTCCGCGGCAACCACTACGGTTCTCGGCCAGGAAACGATGCAGCAACTGGATAAGCAAAACGTGGCGCAGGCGCTGAGCGTTGTCCCCGGCGTCGTGCTGCAAAAGTCAGGCAACCGCAATGAGCAGCAGGTGAAAGTCCGCGGTTTTGACAGCCGTCAGGTTCCCGTCTATTTTGACGGCGTGCCGGTATACATCCCCTATGACGGCAACCTCGATTTAGGCCGTTTTCTAACCTCCGATATCGCTTCGGTTGAAGTCTCCAAAGGCTACTCGTCTCTGCTACAAGGGCCGAACCAGATGGGCGGCGCCATCAATATCACCACCAAAAGACCTACCAAACCGGTTGAAGGCAGCATTGGCTATCGCCAGGGCTGGAGTCGTAGCAAAGACAACGCCCACGATATGCATGCTTCATTTGGCGCCAGCAACGATCTCGGTTACATCCAGCTCAGCGGCAGTCAGTTGAAGCAGGAATTCCTTGGCCTACCGCATGGCGTGGACAACCCTATTGCGGGCAACAACGGCAAGATGATCAACTCCTCTGCCGATGACAAACGCGGCATCGTGAAGCTGGGCTTTACCCCACGTGGTGATGACGAATATGTGCTGACCTATATTAATCAGGACGGTGAAAAAGATAACCCTCCGTACGCTGGAACCAGCAGTCAGAAATCACGCTACTGGCAATGGCCACAGTACGATAAAGAGAGCTATTACTATCAGGGCACTACCCATCTGGGCGATCGTTTTACCCTGAAAAGCCGTCTGTATCGCGACACATTTGAAAATACGTTGATGATGTACAACTCGCTTGCCGATCTGAAAAACAAAAAAGGCAGCTACAGTCATTATTCAGACTATAGCGATGGGGCTGGTCTGCAGCTCGCTGCGGATATGCGTGAAAACGACCAGCTCTCTTTCGCGGTGAACTGGAAGGATGATGTTCACCGCGAGAAAGGCGCACCTAATGCGTCTTACGACCGTTACGAAGACCGCACCTGGTCCGTTGCCAGCGAATACCAGTGGGCAGCGGCGGATAATGTCGATGTAGTGGCGGGAATAAGCTATGACTGGCGCGACAGTCTGGAAGGCATGAAGCACGAGAAAAATGGCAGCGTCACCCACTATGATGACAACAATCAGTCGGCCTTCAACTGGCAGATGATGACCAAATATCACTTTGAAAATTCAGACACATTAGCGCTGTCCTACTCTGACAGAACGCGTTTCCCGACGTTGAAAGAGCGCTACACAACCTCGAAACCGGCCTATAACCAGGTGGCGCTGGTCAATCCGCAGCTTAAACCGGAACGCGCCCGCAGCGTGGATCTGACCTGGAATGGTTCACTTGGCAAAGACTGGGGATTCGAAGCCAGCGTCTATTACAACCGCATCAGCGATGCCATTCTTTCGCACAATATTGATGCCGATACCATCCAGAATCAGAACAGCGGCCGGGTGGATTACACCGGTCTGGATGCAGGCGTTAAAGGTAAAGTCTTTGATATGCTGGATGTTGGGCTGAGCTATGGCCTGATTCATGCGGATGTCAAACGCAGCGACATCGGCAAAATAACCGATTTGCCGACGCAAACCCTCACCGCATGGATGACGCTGAAACCGTGGGATCCGCTGAGCATTACGCTGTCTGAAGAGGCCCGCTCATCGAGCTATAGCAATAGCGACGGCTCGCAGAAAGCCGCAGGTTTCGCCATTACCCATTTACGCGCCGACTACGCCATCGGTCACGGGTTTAGCGTCAACGCTTCGGTCAATAACCTGTTCGATACACAATACGTGTACAGCGAAGGATTTATCGAAGAAGGCCGTAATTACTGGGCTGGGATTGAGTACCAGTTCTGACTTAGCCATATAGAGAAACGGCCCCCACAGGGGCCGTTCGATTAATCTCGTCGTACAAGCCGGAAGACACCCAGCACAACAATCGCGCCGACCACGGCCACCAGGAAGCTGTGGAGATTAAACCCGCTGACATCGCCGCCAATACCAAACATCGTTGCCAGCCATCCACCGACCACAGCACCGACGACACCCAGAATACAGGTCAGGATAAATCCCCCGCCATCGCGCCCCGGCATAATCAGTTTGGCGATAACCCCCGCAATCAGACCAAAAATAATCCAGGCAATAATTCCCATTTTCAGGCCCTCTTTCCAGTGAACGCACGCGCAAGACATTCCTGCGCCAGCACTTAAAGTATAGGCAAGCCGTCGCGACATGCTTTTATCACGCAGACTTAATTCATTGGGTTTGGTAAAAAATTTCATCCATTTGTATTAAGTTCCGTCGATTGATGCCGATAACCCAACGACAAACCAGGCATCCAGGAGTCATTAGGTGTGAGTAACTACAATGAGCAGTTCCTGAAGCAAAATCCGTTAGCGGTGTTAGGTGTACTTCGGGACTTAAAGTCGCAGCAGGTTCCACTGCGTATCTCCTGGTCGGGCGGCCAGTTCATCAGCAAAGTTCTGGCCGTCAGCCCGGACGAGCTGGTCATGGATTTTGGCAGCCAGGAATATGAAAACCAGGCCGTACAGCGGGCCAGCCAGATCTCGATTATCGCCGAAACGCAGGGAGCCAAAGTAGAATTCACCCTGCCACAGCTGAAAAAAGGCGAGTATCAGCAACTGCCGGCGTTTATTTCATCCTTGCCGCCTTCTCTGTGGTTTGTGCAGCGTCGCGAATATTTCCGCATCGGCGCTCCGCTGCATCCTCCCTATCGCTGCACGGCAAAAATGCCGGACAACAGCACGCTGTGCTTTCGCTTATTCGATTTATCGCTTGGCGGTATGGGCGGGCTGTTAGAAACGGCAAAACCAGAAGGACTGGTAGAAGGTATACGCTTCGCGCAGGTTGAACTGAATATGGAGCAATGGGGGGTGTATCACGTTGACGCCCAGCTCATTTCCATTAGCGAGCGCAAAGTTATCGACAGCAAAAACGAAACCATTACCACTCCCCGCCTGAGCTTTCGTTTTCTCAACGTCGGCCCGGCGGTGGAGCGGAACTTACAGCGGATTATTTTTTCCCTTGAACGCGAGGCCCGGGAAAAATCGAATAAGGTGCGCGAGTAAACTCACACGAACTACATCACATCCAGCGCTTGTTGAAGCTTCCAGATATAGCGCGGGGCCTGCGGCGCCGGATGATTGTCCGCAACATGTTCAATAAATTCATCCGGGCTGAGATCGTTGATCTTATTGATGGCTTTCTTCCTGTCGGAAGAGAACGTTCGCAGCAATGCGCCCGCGCCGTTGGCGTACGATACTACCAGCGCATACTGCATCACCTGCGGATCTTCAATCCCTGCCAGCGGCCCGGTTTCGAGAATACTCAGGTATGCGGCCCCCATGGAGATATTGCGTTCGGGGTTTTTCAACTCGCTGGTCGACGGCTCTCCGCTCCAACCCATGCGGCGATAAACATCGCGTCCTGAAGTTGAGGCTTTCAACTGCATCAGACCAATCGCATTGGACTTACTGACCGCATTCGGATTTCCGCCTGATTCAATGGCAATAATAGCGGTAATCAATTGTGGACTGACACCCCAGGCCGCACCGGCTTTTTCACTGATCGGCATCCATTGCATTGCGCGTTTAACCGGAACTTCAGCATTCCACGGCGGGTTTTTGTAATCATGTTTTGAACTACAGCCCGCAAGTAATACAACCAAAAAAGCAAACCATCTCAATTTCACGTCATCTATCCTTATAGCCGGAACCTGTCGCTGAGGTGACAACGACATACCTACGCGGCATGATATACATTTGGTTTTAGTTGTAGCAAGGAAATGCCATGTCCCGGTTTCACTTAATTGCCCCGTCGGGCTACTGTATCAATCAGCAGGCTGCCTTACGTGGGCTTGCGCGTCTTATTGAGGCCGGTCATCAGGTCGACAATTCAGCAGTCATTGCGCGCCGCTGCCAGCGTTTTGCAGGTACAGAGGCAGAAAGGCTTGCTGATGTTAACTCGCTCGTTAATCTGAAAACCCCCGATACTATTGTGATGGCGGTACGCGGCGGCTATGGCGCGAGCCGTTTACTGGCAGAAATTGACTGGCAGGGGCTGGCAGCCCGCCAGCAACAAGATCCGTTGCTGCTGTGCGGACACAGCGATTTTACGGCGATCCAGTGTGGTCTGCTGGCACAGGGGAATGTGATTAGCTTCAGCGGCCCGATGCTGGCGGCGAACTTCGGCGCCGAAGAAATGAACGCATTCACCGAGTACCATTTCTGGCAGGCTTTGCGTAATGCCCAATTTACCCTCGAATGGCAGGGTGAGGGTCCGCAGTGCGCAACTGAAGGTACACTGTGGGGCGGAAATCTGGCGATGATCATTTCGCTGATGGGTACACCGTGGATGCCGGCTATCAAAAACGGCATTTTGGTGCTGGAAGACATTAACGAGCATCCATTCCGTGTCGAGCGTATGCTGCTGCAGCTGTACCACGCCGGAATACTGGCCCAGCAAAACGCCATTATTCTTGGCAGTTTTAGCGGTAGCGCACCCAATGATTACGATGCCGGTTACAATCTTGATTCAGTTTGTGATTTTCTGCGCGCCAGATTATCAGTACCGTTGATCTGCGGCCTCGATTTTGGCCATGAACAACGCACTGTCACCTTGCCTTTGGGAGCCAATGCGGTGCTGAAAAATGATAAAAACGGCACTCAGCTCACCTTAAGTGGGCATCCGGTACTAAAATCGTAAAAAAAGCGGCTAATAGGGCTAAGTAAAACGCTGTTTCTGTCGTTATTATGGTAGGGTTTATTAATACGAAACAGCGTAATTCAGGAGTAACCGAACGTTGGATGCCGCAGCAATTATTAGCCTTTTTATTTTGGGTTCCGTTCTCGTCACCTGCAGTATCTTACTCAGTTCATTCTCATCACGTCTCGGTATCCCAATTCTGGTGATATTTCTCGCTATCGGTATGTTAGCGGGCGTGGATGGTATAGGCGGCATACCTTTCGATAACTATCCATTCGCCTACATGGTGAGTAACCTGGCACTGGCGGTTATCCTGCTCGACGGCGGGATGCGCACCCAGGCCAGCTCTTTTCGCGTTGCGTTAGGCCCGGCGCTATCGTTGGCGACGGTCGGTGTGCTGATTACTTCCGGACTCACCGGCATGATGGCCGCGTGGCTGTTTCATCTGGATCTTATCGAAGGACTCCTGATTGGCGCGATTGTTGGTTCAACCGACGCCGCGGCGGTCTTTTCCCTGCTTGGCGGTAAGGGGCTTAACGAACGCGTTGGCTCTACGCTGGAAATTGAATCCGGCAGTAATGACCCGATGGCCGTGTTTTTGACCATCACGCTCATCGCCATGATCCAAAACCACGAGACCGGTTTAAGCTGGATGTTCGCGGTGCACATTATCCAGCAGTTTGGCTTAGGCATCATTATCGGTCTTGGCGGTGGATATATGCTCCAGCAGATGATTAACCGCATTTCGCTGCCTGCCGGACTGTATCCGCTATTGGCGTTAAGCGGTGGGATCCTGATTTTTGCCCTGACCACTGCGCTGGAAGGCAGCGGTATTCTGGCGGTTTATCTGTGTGGTTTCCTGCTGGGTAATCGCCCTATTCGCAACCGGTTTGGCATTCTGCAAAACTTCGACGGTCTGGCCTGGCTGGCGCAAATCGCCATGTTCCTGGTGCTCGGACTGCTGGTTACGCCATCCGACCTGCTGCCTATCGCAATCCCGGCACTGATTTTGTCTGCGTGGATGATATTCATTGCCCGCCCGCTTTCGGTCTTCGCGGGACTGCTGCCGTTTCGTGGCTTTAATTTGCGCGAGCGCATTTTCATCAGTTGGGTGGGTCTGCGCGGTGCGGTACCCATCATCCTCGCCGTCTTCCCAATGATGGCGGGTCTGGAGAACGCGCGCCTGTTCTTTAACGTCGCCTTCTTCGTGGTACTTATCTCGTTGCTGTTTCAGGGAACGTCGCTTTCATGGGCTGCTAAAAAAGCCAAAGTGGTGGTCCCTCCCGTCGGCTGGCCCGTGTCGCGCATTGGTCTGGATATTCATCCGGATAACCCGTGGGAGCAGTTTGTTTATCAGCTCAGCGCGGATAAGTGGTGTGTGGGCGCCGCACTGCGCGACCTGCATATGCCGGAAGAAACGCGAATAGCCGCCCTGTTTCGTGACAACGTGCTGTTTCACCCCTCCGGCAGTACGCGTCTTCGCGAAGGCGATGTATTGTGTGTTATTGGCCGCGAGCGCGATCTCCCGGCTCTTGGCAAGCTGTTCAGCCAGTCGCCACCTGTGTCGTTAGACCAGCGCTTCTTCGGTGATTTTATTCTTGAAGCCAGCGCAAAATATGCCGATGTGGCGCTGATTTATGGCCTGGATGATGGCACCGAATATCGTGATAAGCAACAAACGCTGGGTGAAATTGTCCAGCATCTGCTTGGTGCCGCGCCGGTCGTCGGTGACCAGGTGGAATTCGCTGGTATGATCTGGACTGTGGCCGAGAAAGAAGATAATGCAGTGCTGAAGGTTGGTGTTCGCGTTGCTGAAGATGAGGATGAGTAAAGCGGATGTTTTTGCCGGGTGGCGGCTGCGCCTTACCCGGCCTACAAAATGCACTAAATAAAGTTACACCGTCACAACTGGCACGCGCAGCGCCAGAGAACACATTAACTCGTAGCCTACCGTACCTGCGGCGGTGGCCACATCGTCAATTTTAATCTCTTTGCCCCACAGCTCTACCGGCGTCCCGATCCCTGCCTGCGGGCACGGTGTCAGATCTACCGCCAACATATCCATTGAGACTGTCCCCACCGTCCCGGTACGTACACCATCCACCAGCACAGGCGTTCCGCTTGGCGCATGGCGTGGATAACCGTCTGCATAGCCGGTCGCTACAATGCCAATGCGCTGCTCGCCGCTGGCAGTGTAACGTCCACCGTAGCCCACCCGATCGCCAGCTTTCAGCGTTTGTATTCCGATTATCTCGCTGCTCAAAGTCATCACTGGCTTCAGGCCGGTGTTAGCGATGTCTCGCCATTGTCCCGAAGGCGATGCGCCATACAAAATAATGCCCGGACGAACCCAGTCATAATGCGCTTCAGGGTGCCACAGCGTGGCGGCCGAATTCGACAGCGATCGTCTGCACTCCAGCCCTTCAGTTGCCTGCGCAATACGCGCCATAGCTTCCTGAATACCTTCCGGGTGCTCCGCATCGGCAAAATGCGACATCAGCGTCATTTCACCGACGTTGGGCATCGACCGCAGCTGTTGCCAGACCGTGGGAACTCTTTCCGGTAAAAACCCAAGCCGGTTCATACCACTGTTCACCTTCAGGTAAACATCGAGCGGCGCCTTCAGGCGCGCATTCTGCAATGCTTTTAGCTGCCAGTTACTGTGTACACAGGTGGTTAGTCGATAATTGTCATATACAGTCAGGTCTTCAGCGTGGAAAAAACCCTCCAGCATGAGTATCGGGCCTTTCCATCCACGCTCGCGTAGGGTTATCGCCTCTTCAAGATTGAGCATGGCAAAACCATCGGTTGTGCCCAACGCATTCCAGACGCGTTCAATACCGTGTCCATACGCATTGGCTTTTACCACCGACCAGACGCGGGCGTCCGGCGCGGCCTGGCGGGTAATGGTCAGATTTTGTTTCAACGCCTGCAGGTCAATGCTGGCCAGTATCGGGCGGGTCATCTCACGTCCTTATCAGTTATGTGCGCCATGTAAATGCCGTGGACGAGAGGGGGTAAACCCCGGACTGTAACGCGCCACGCTCAGATCGTCATAAGGTATGGCTGGCGTGCGGCCAGAAAGGATATCGCTCAGCAGCTGACCGGAGCCGCAGGCCATGGTCCAACCCAGCGTGCCGTGGCCGGTATTGAGCAGCAGATTCTTAAAGCGGGTGCGCCCCACCACCGGCGTTCCGTCCGGCGTCATCGGACGCAGTCCGGTCCAGAAGGTTGCCTGCTCCACATGGCCGCCGCGCGGGAAGAGATCGCGTACGACCATTTCCAGCGTTTCACGACGAGGTTGTAGCAGTTCTGTATTAAAGCCGACAATCTCCGCCATACCGCCTACGCGAATACGATTGTCAAAGCGGGTAATAGCGATTTTGTAGGTTTCATCAAGGATAGTAGAAACCGGCGCACCGTCATCTTGCGCCACCGGAATGGTCAACGAATAGCCTTTGAGCGGATAGACCGGGATATCAACGATCCCTTTCAGCATTGCCGTGGAGTACGAACCAAACGCCATCACATAGGCATCGGCTTTAACTATCTCTTCGCCGCACTGGACGCCATAAATCTGCTCACCATCGCTCAGCAG
The DNA here is from genome assembly GCF_030332565.1 of Citrobacter sp. Cpo109. Lineage (NCBI taxonomy): Bacteria > Pseudomonadati > Pseudomonadota > Gammaproteobacteria > Enterobacterales > Enterobacteriaceae > Citrobacter > Citrobacter sp. Cpo109. The sequence goes on along the minus strand of NZ_JAOWHQ010000042.1, from coordinate 281,292 downwards.
CTTATCGACCGGGGTATTAAAGCGAAACTTAACGCCTGCCTGCTCCGCCATCTGCGCCAGACGCTGGGTAAACAGCTGGCAGTCGCCGGTTTCATCATTCGGTAAGCGCAGACCACCGGTCAGTTTGTGCGCCACTTCTGCCAGTGCGGGTTCGACTTCCGCCAGACGGTTTGCTTCTAGCAGTTGATATGGCACGCCAGCGTCTTCGAGCACGGCGATGTCGCGAGTGGCGTTCTCATACTGTTGGGCAGTACGGAAAAGTTGCAGGGTTCCGCCCTGACGTCCTTCGTACTCGATACCGGTAGAGGCGCGCAGCGCTTTCAGGCAATCACGGCTGTATTCCGCCAGCCGCACCATGCGTCCTTTATTTTCCATATAGTGGCTGGTGTCGCAGTTGCGCAGCATCTGCCACATCCATTTCAACTGGAACTGGGTTCCGTCAAGACGGACGGCCAGCGGAGCGTGGCGCTGAAACATCCACTTAATTGCTTTTAGCGGTACGCCTGGTGCCGCCCATGGTGCTGCATAACCTGGAGAGATTTGCCCCGCGTTCGCCGCACTGGTTTCCAGTGCCGGACCGGGCTCACGATCAATGACGGTGACATCGTGTCCAGCCTGACTTAAGTACCAGGCGCTGGTCACGCCAACGACACCACTTCCCAGTATGACAACTCGCATAGCCACTCCGTTAACAGTAAAAGAACAATCATCTAATTACATCTTGATAACTCAGTTGAAAATATTATTCAACATATGGCTTTTTTATGGTGACTTACCTCACATATAGCGGTGATGGCTGGGGACTCTCCGCTTTGGCATCTCCTGCTGTGCGTTATTTTTATCCAGCATAAAATTTTGCGGCCATGCCATTTTTCGACGCCTCGCTAACGTGAAATCGCAAAGAAAAAATTTCTGCCGCAGCACGTTTTTTAACACCATGATCTATGCTTGACATGAGGTACTCCAGACAGAGAGTGCCGCCAACAATGAGGGTGCGCGAATGGCTACGATTGATTCCATGAACAAGGACAGCACACGGTTAAGCGATGGACCCGACTGGACGTTTGATCTGCTGGATGTCTATCTGGCAGAGATAGACCGCGTGGCGAAACTCTACAGACTGGACACCTACCCGCACCAAATCGAGGTGATCACCTCCGAACAGATGATGGACGCTTACTCCAGCGTCGGGATGCCGATCAACTATCCTCACTGGTCGTTTGGTAAAAAGTTTATTGAAACCGAGCGCTTGTATAAGCATGGTCAGCAGGGACTGGCCTATGAGATTGTTATCAACTCCAATCCGTGTATCGCGTATCTGATGGAGGAGAACACCATCACCATGCAGGCGCTGGTGATGGCGCATGCCTGCTACGGACACAACTCCTTCTTCAAAAACAACTACCTGTTCCGAAGCTGGACGGATGCCAGTTCCATTGTCGATTACCTGATCTTCGCGCGAAACTATATAACCCAGTGTGAAGAGCGTTACGGCGTGGATGAAGTCGAAAAGCTGCTCGACTCCTGCCATGCGCTGATGAACTACGGCGTTGACCGTTACAAACGCCCGCAAAAAATCTCCCTACAGGAAGAGAAAGCCCGTCAGAAAAGCCGTGAAGAGTATCTGCAAAGCCAGGTGAATATGTTGTGGCGCACGCTGCCGAAGAAAGAGGAAGAGAAAACTGTGGCGGAAGCCCGGCGTTATCCCTCTGAGCCACAGGAAAACCTGCTGTACTTCATGGAGAAGAACGCCCCGCTGCTGGAGTCCTGGCAACGCGAAGTGCTGCGCATTGTACGCAAGGTCAGCCAGTATTTTTATCCGCAGAAACAGACGCAGGTGATGAACGAAGGCTGGGCCACTTTCTGGCATTACACCATCCTGAACCACCTTTATGATGAGGGTAAAGTCACCGAGCGGTTTATGCTGGAGTTTCTGCATAGCCATACCAATGTGGTATTTCAGCCGCCCTACAACAGCCCGTGGTATAGCGGGATAAACCCTTATGCCCTGGGGTTTGCCATGTTCCAGGATATCAAACGTATTTGTCAGTCGCCGACCGAGGAGGACAAATACTGGTTCCCGGACATAGCGGGTTCTGACTGGCTGGAAACCCTGCATTTCGCGATGCGCGATTTCAAAGATGAGAGCTTTATCAGCCAGTTCCTGTCACCAAAGGTGATGCGTGATTTCCGTCTGTTCACCGTGCTGGATGACGATCGTCACAACTACCTGGAGATATCTGCGATTCATAATGAGGAAGGATATCGTGAGATCCGCAACAGGTTGTCGTCGCAATACAACCTCAGCAACCTGGAGCCGAATATTCAAATCTGGAACGTCGATCTGCGTGGCGACCGTTCGCTCACCTTACGCTACATTCCGCATAACCGCGCGCCGCTGGATAAAGGACGCAAAGAAGTGCTCAAGCACGTACACCGGCTTTGGGGTTTTGACGTGATGCTGGAGCAACAGAATGAAGATGGCAGCGTGGAGCTGTTGGAGCGTTGCCCGCCAAGGATGAACGGTCTGTAAATCTTATTACCGGAGGCGGTGTAAACACCATATCCGGCCTACGAAGTGCACGTATTGTAGGCCGGATAAGACGCTTTGGCGTCGCCATCCGGCATGGAGCGATTAACGGCCCTGAATAGCTAAGTCGCCCGGCAGGCTCTTCTGCATACGATGCCAAATTTCGCCGCTGTCGTGACCATAGCGGCGCACCGTTTCATACACCTGCTCATGAGCGCCCTGCTCGCAGAGTTCTGACAGTTTACGGTAGAAGCTCAGCGCCAGCGCGCGCGCTTCCGGATTGGCAAAATAATGACGGCCAATGCGGGTATATAATCCTTTCATACCGTTGAGGATCAAACCGTAAATCGGATTGCCGGAGGCAAATGCCAGACCGCGGAAAATGTTATAATCCAGATCGGCAAATGCGTCAGCGTGGTCGGCCACCTGATTTGCCGTCGCCAGAACCTCCTGCGCTTTATCAGGATGCTGGCGAAACGCAGTACGAACAAAGATCGTTGAAATATTGGTACGCACAGACAGCAGATTATCAATCAACTGCGGGACACTCTCGTGATCGAGACGCGCCAGCGTTTCAAGAATATTCAGCCCGGAGGTTTCCCAGAAGTTATTCACCTTCGTCGGTTTGCCGTGTTGAATGGTCAACCAGCCATCTCGCGCCAACCGCTGCAATACTTCGCGTAGCGTGGTACGTGTCACCCCAATAAGTTCGGAGAGTTCACGTTCAGCGGGCAAAATAGTGCCAGGTGGGAAGCGGTTATTCCAGATACTTTCAATGATGTACTCTTCCGCGAACCCAGCCGGGCTTTGCGCCTTAATGACCATAGTAAAAATTCCATTACACAGCAAAACATAGTTACACACATCATACCAGATGGGTATCTTAGCTGATAGCTGACGCAATGAAGAAAAAGTGGATCAAGGCTTCATTTTCCAAATAACGCTACAGTACAGCCAACCTTGTCAGTCTCGTGAATAGCTTGCCTGTACTCCCTCCTCCCGCTAAGCTTTGCTGTCAAACATAAAAACATGATTTCATTTTTAAAGGTAGGGAAATCACCATGGAGCTATCATGGGGCCGCGCGATGTGGCGCAATTTTTTAGGTCAATCACCAGACTGGTACAAACTTGCACTGCTTGTCTTCTTAGTCGTCAACCCGATTATTTTTTTCATCAACCCTTTTATCGCCGGCTGGTTGCTGGTGGCCGAGTTCATTTTCACGCTGGCGATGGCGTTAAAATGCTACCCACTGCTGCCAGGCGGGCTGTTGGCTATCGAAGCTGTCATTATTGGCATGACCAGCGCCACGCATGTGCGTGAAGAGGTTGCCGCAAACCTTGAGGTGTTATTGCTGCTGATGTTTATGGTGGCAGGCATCTACTTTATGAAGCAGTTATTACTGTTTATTTTCACGCGTCTGCTGCTCACTATTCGCTCCAAGACGCTGCTGTCGCTGTCTTTTTGTGTTGCAGCCGCTTTCCTCTCGGCGTTTCTCGATGCGTTGACCGTCGTGGCCGTGGTGATCAGCGTTGCGGTCGGTTTTTATGGTATCTACCATCGCGTTGCTTCTTCTCGCGCGGAAGACAACAACATGCTCGATGACAGCCATATCGATCAGCACAATAAAGTCGTACTTGAGCAGTTCCGCGGTTTTCTGCGTAGCCTGATGATGCACGCGGGTATCGGTACGGCGTTAGGCGGCGTGATGACCATGGTGGGCGAACCACAAAACCTGATTATCGCCAAAGCAGCTGGCTGGCATTTTGGTGACTTCTTCCTGCGCATGTCGCCGGTTACCGTCCCGGTACTGATTTGCGGCCTGTTAACCTGTGTGCTGGTCGAGAAATTACGCTGGTTTGGCTATGGCGAAACGCTGCCGGAGACCGTCCGTGATGTCCTGCAACAGTTTGACGATCAGAGCCGCCAACAACGTACCCGTCAGGACAAAATCAAACTGATTGTCCAGGCGATTATTGGCGTCTGGCTGGTCGTTGCTTTGGCCCTGCACCTGGCAGAAGTCGGATTGATCGGTTTGTCGGTCATCATTCTGGCAACCTCGTTGACCGGCGTCACCGACGAACATGCGATAGGTAAAGCCTTTACCGAGTCGCTACCCTTCACCGCGCTGCTGACCGTGTTCTTCTCTATTGTCGCGGTGATTATCGATCAACAGCTCTTTTCGCCGATAATTCAGTTTGTTTTGCAGTCTTCTGAGCATGCTCAACTGACGCTGTTTTATCTCTTCAACGGCCTGCTGTCTTCGATCTCTGATAACGTTTTTGTCGGCACTATTTACATTAACGAAGCCAAAGCCGCACTGGAACAAGGGACCATCAGCCTCAACCAGTACGAACTGTTAGCGGTAGCGATTAATACCGGGACCAACCTGCCTTCCGTGGCTACACCAAACGGTCAGGCGGCGTTCCTGTTCCTGCTGACCTCCGCGCTGGCACCATTGATTCGCCTCTCTTATGGCCGCATGGTGTGGATGGCTCTGCCGTATACTCTCGTCCTGACGCTCGTTGGTCTGCTTTGCGTCGAGTTCACGCTGGTACCGGTGACCGAGTGGATGACTCAAACGGGCTGGTTAGCTACACTTTCATAACAATTAACCGGGCAAATCACTGCCCGGTTTGACTTTTTGCATGATAAATATCCGATTACGCAAATTTTCAATTCCCGCTAGTGGCGCATAAAGTGAATTGGTTTAAACTGCGGTCTCTACGCATGTTGCAGGGAAATGATTATGTTGCGATTTTTAAACCAGTGCTCCCGAGGTCGTGGAGCATGGTTATTGTTGGCGTTAACCGCCTTTGCGCTGGAGCTCGTCGCGCTGTGGTTCCAGCACGTCATGCTGCTAAAACCTTGCGTGTTGTGTATTTACGAACGTAGCGCATTATTCGGCGTGATGGGTGCAGGGCTGGTTGGTGCTATCGCACCAAAAACACCGCTGCGCTATGTGGCGATGATAATCTGGATTTACAGTGCCTGGCGCGGACTTCAGTTAGCGTATGAGCACACCATGATTCAGCTGCACCCATCACCGTTTATGACCTGTGATTTTGCCGCACGCTTCCCAAGCTGGCTGCCACTGGACAAATGGCTGCCGCAGGTGTTTTTAGCGTCCGGTGACTGTGCTGAGCGCCAGTGGTCTTTTTTAACCCTGGAAATGCCGCAGTGGCTGTTGGGGATCTTCGCCGCCTACCTGGTGGTCGCCGTGCTGGTGGTGATAGCACAGCCGTTCAAGCCGAAAAAACGTGACCTCTTCGGTCGCTAATAGAGACGCTCCTTCGGGAGCGTTTTTTTTGCCTTAAATTCATTGCCTGCTGGCATCTATAAGATGTATATTAAATACATCTTATAGATGCCACACCAAGGAGATGTCTTATGTCCCATTTACGCATCCCGGCAAACTGGAAAGTTAAACGCTCTACTCCCTTCTTTACCAAAGACAACGTCCCTGCAGCACTGCTTTCTCACCATAACACTGCAGCAGGCGTTTTTGGCCAGCTTTGTGTGATGGAAGGTACGGTAACGTATTACGGCTTTGCCAATGAAGACGCAAAAGAGCCTGAAGTAAAAGTGGTGATTAATGCAGGTCAGTTTGCGACCAGTCCACCGCAGTATTGGCATCGCGTTGAATTAAGCGACGACGCCCAATTCAACATCAATTTCTGGGTTGAAGATGACAACCATGGAGATGAGATGTATCAGGCGAAAAAGTCTTAAGCCTTAACGCCTGCTAATCGATGGGCGGCTTAGTCCGCCCATGAAGGTTTGTTCAGAATATGATCCTGCCAGTCACGCACTTCCGATTCTTTCACCGCAATATGACGTACTGAAATACGTTCACCGTGCATCGCCGCTTTTGATCCCGTCAGCAGTGGATGCCACTCCGGCAGCCCTTTACCTTCCGCTAGCAGACGATACGCACAGGTCATCGGCAGCCATTCAAAGGTAGGCAGATTATCGCGCGTCAGTTTGATACAGTCAGGCTCGTACTCGAATCGACGTTCGTAATTACGGCACTGACAGGTTTTGATATTGAGCTGCTTACACGCGACGTTAGTAAAATAGATTTCGTCGGTGTCTTCATCCATCAGCTTATGCAGGCAGCATTGACCACACCCGTCACATAATGACTCCCACTCGGCATCGGTCATTTCATCCAGGGTTTTACTTTGCCAGAAAGGTATGTCGCTCATCAGGGTATCCGCTATTGCAATAAAGCTGCACCTTATAACCAGTCTGGCACGCTGATGCAAGTTTTGCCGCCCGAAAAGGCGGCAAGAAGAGATTACAGCACGCGTGTCGTCAGCGTTTGACCATGAAAACTGATAGCCAGTTCATCACCGCTGTTTAACGGCCCAACGCCCGCTGGCGTCCCCGTCAACACAACATCGCCCGCTTTGAGGGTAAAGAAACGACTCATGTAGGCAATCAAAGGAACGATTTGATGGATCATATCCGCCGTGGTGCCGTGCTGACGCTGTTCACCGTTGACCGTTAATCCGAGCATCGTATCCTGTGGATCGCCGTTAAACTCCGCCACCGGAATAAACCCTGACAGCGGGCAAGAGTTATCAAAACCCTTCGCTTTTTCCCATGGCTGCCCCGCCTTCTTCATTTTGCCCTGAATATCACGCAGGGTCAGATCCAACGCGACGCCATAGCCCGCGATGGCTTTGCGCACATGTTCTTCCGTCGCCTGACGTAAGGTCGCGCCAATCAAAACAGCCAGCTCAACTTCATGGTGAACCGAACCCATATCAGATGGGATAACCAGCGGCTGACGCAAATCGCACAGCGCGGTTTCCGGTTTAATAAACAGCACCGGCTCTTCCGGAGGCGTTCCACCCATCTCTTTAATATGGTTGGCATAGTTACTCCCTACGCAAACCACCTTACTCACCGGATAATCCAGCAGAGCACCATGCCAGTTATGATGTTGATACATTACTTTCCCCTAACGTAGTTATCAATTTCAGGTACTGCATCGATGGGGCGTGCTGCTGCCGGATGCAGTTTAACGTTTATCGTCTGGTGTATTTTGTTTCGTCGCGGCCAGATGCTGTTTAAGTAAATCTTCTGGCGGCGGTGGTATTTGTAAATAATAGCCCTGCTCGGTGAGTGCCTGTTTTACTTTTTCCAGATCGGCATTAACCAGCTTTTTACGGCCATCAAGCGGCAACATCATTGCCAGCGTCGGCTGACCAAATCCTTTCATCAGTTCTTCAGGAACTCGCGAGAAATCGTCTTTTTTTTCGACATATAAATAGGTCTGGTCACGTTTACTGCTTCGGTAGATCACACAAAACATATCTTTTACTCTGAATTCACGGAATGGTGGCTTGCCTCAATATAATACTGACTATAACATGCCTTATAGTCTTCGGAATATCACCCCGCGCTGGGGATGATAAATAGCAAATTGAGTAAGGCCAGGATGTCAAACACGCCAATCGAGCTTAAAGGCAGTAGCTTCACCTTATCAGTGGTTCATTTACATGAAGCAGAACCCGAGGTTATTCGTCAGGCGTTGGAAGACAAAATCGCGCAGGCACCTGCTTTTTTAAAACATGCTCCCGTAGTGGTTAACGTGAGTGGTCTTGAAAGCCCGGTAAACTGGTCAGCGCTGCAGAAGGTTGTCGCGTCTACCGGATTGCGCATTATCGGCGTTAGCGGATGCAAAGACGCCAGACTCAAGGCTGAAATCGACGAAATGGGTCTTCCTTTACTGACTGAAGGTAAAGAAAAAGCTATTCGTCCTGCGCCCGTTGAGGCCCCGGCTCCCGTCGCTCCGCCACAAAACGTTACTCCCATCACAAAAACACGATTAATAAATGTGCCGGTTCGTTCCGGTCAGCGCATTTATGCACCACAATGTGATCTGATTGTTACAAGCCACGTCAGTGCAGGCGCAGAGCTTATCGCTGATGGCAATATTCATGTTTATGGAATGATGAGAGGCCGTGCGTTGGCAGGCGCAAGCGGTGACCGGGAAGCGCAAATTTTTTGTACCCATCTGACGGCAGAACTGGTGTCTATCGCAGGTGTTTATTGGCTGAGTGATAAAATCCCAGCAGAATTTTATGGCAAAGCGGCACGTCTGCAATTAGCAGAAAACGCTTTGACAGTTCAACCGTTGAATTGATCCCTTTTTAACAAGGAATTTCTATGGCACGCATTATTGTTGTTACTTCGGGTAAAGGGGGCGTTGGCAAAACCACCTCCAGCGCGGCCATCGCTACAGGTTTGGCCCAGAAGGGAAAGAAAACTGTCGTTATTGATTTTGATATCGGCCTGCGTAATCTTGATCTGATTATGGGTTGTGAACGCCGCGTCGTTTACGACTTCGTCAACGTTATTCAGGGCGATGCGTCGTTAAATCAGGCGCTAATCAAAGATAAGCGTACCGAAAATCTCTTTATTCTTCCGGCCTCACAAACTCGCGATAAAGACGCGTTGACGCGTGAAGGCGTCGCGAAAGTTCTGGACGATCTGAAAACGATGGAATTCGACTTCATCGTCTGCGACTCTCCGGCGGGTATTGAAACCGGTGCGCTGATGGCCCTCTATTTTGCCGATGAAGCGATTATTACCACCAACCCGGAAGTCTCCTCTGTACGTGACTCTGACCGTATTCTGGGTATTCTGGCGTCGAAATCTCGTCGCGCGGAAAACGGTGAAGATCCAATTAAAGAGCATCTGCTGCTTACGCGCTACAACCCTGGCCGCGTAAATAAAGGTGACATGCTGAGCATGGAAGACGTACTGGAAATTCTGCGAATCAAGCTGGTTGGCGTGATTCCTGAAGATCAGTCAGTCCTGCGCGCGTCTAACCAGGGTGAGCCGGTTATTCTCGACATCAATGCTGATGCCGGTAAAGCCTATGCTGATACCGTAGACCGTCTGTTGGGAGAAGAACGTCCTTTCCGCTTCATTGAAGAAGAGAAGAAAGGTTTCCTCAAACGCCTGTTCGGAGGATAAGTTATGGCATTACTGGATTTTTTTCTCTCGCGGAAAAAGAGCACAGCGAACATCGCTAAAGAGCGACTGCAGATTATTGTTGCGGAACGTCGTCGTAGTGACGCCGAGCCACATTATTTACCGCAGCTGCGCAAGGATATTCTCGACGTTATCTGCAAGTATGTACAAATTGATCCCGAAATGGTCACGGTACAACTTGAACAAAAAGACGGCGATATTTCGATCCTCGAACTTAACGTGACATTACCTGAAGCGGAAGAGTCTAAATAAGCTCTTTTGTCGCTAAATCATGGTTACGAAAAAGGCAGATTATTCTGCCTTTTTTATTTTCTATCTCTGACTAACCTATCGAGCATTTATTCTAAAGTAAACTTTGGGTAGTTTTCGGCAAAATAGCGGCGCAAATACTCAACCGTAATACGGATTTTTGCCGACGTCGCCAGCCGGGAGACATAAACCGCCCATATATTGGCGGGTTGATAATACTCAGGCAATATATGCACCAGATGTCCGCTGGCAATGTTGTCGCAAACGTCCCACCACGAACGCAAAGCAATTCCCTGCCCATCCAGACACCATTGATGTACCACTTCGCCATGGTTAGACGACAGCGGCCCCGTAACCTTTATTGAGTGTGCGCCCTCTTTATTACGCATTTGCCAGATACCAAACGGATGGTCGCGTTCTTTAATAACCAGGCAGGGAAAAGTAGAAAGATCGTTCAGTTGTTTCGGCACTCCATGCTGCGCCACAAATTCCGGCGAGGCGCACAGAATACGGTAGTTAGTCGCCAGCTTGCGGGCAATCAGGTTCGGCGCGATATCATCCCCGATACGAATATCAAGATCGACGCCCTCATTGACCATATCTACCAGACGGTCTTCAACATCGAACCTCAGTTCTAACTGCGGGTACTCTTTTGCCAGCGCAGACAGCGCCGGAGCGACCACCCGGCGGCCAAAACCAAAGCTACTGATAATTCGTAGCATCCCCTGCGGGATCTGCCTGGCATCGGACAGCTCGTCCATCATCTGATCGACATCCTGCAGGATCCGCTGTGCCCATTCGTAGATCCGCTCCCCCTCTTCCGTGATGGTTACGCGCCGCGTTGTTCGGTGCAACAGCACCACGTTCAGCGTTTGTTCCAACAGGGCAACGCGCTTACTGATAAAAGCCGGAGATACGCCCAGCTCTTCGGCAACGGCGGCAAATCCCGCACGACGGGCAACCAGCATAAAGACGCGTAAATCATTTAACAGCGGCAGATTATTCATGATCTGTGTTTTATGTTTCACCAGTTAGGGGGATTAACTATTAATCAGTCAATTATAGGATACGGGGAAAGTCAATTTTGATGGCGTACAAGTGAGAGCTGCTATGAAGAAAACCTGTCGTATTGCCGCTATCCCCGGAGATGGCATTGGTAAAGAAGTCCTGCCTGAAGGCATTCAGGTGTTGCAGGCAGCCGCCGAGCGTTGGGGGTTGTCACTCAGCTTTGAGCAAATGGAATGGGCCAGCTGCGAGTACTACGCCCATCACGGGAAGATGATGCCGGATGACTGGCATGAGCAGTTACAATCCTTCGATGCTATCTATTTTGGTGCCGTTGGCTGGCCGGAAACCGTACCGGACCACATCTCATTATGGGGTTCACTGCTTAAGTTTCGCCGCGAATTCGACCAGTATGTCAACCTGCGCCCGGTACGCCTGTTTCCAGGCGTACCTTGCCCGCTGGCAGGCAAGCAGCCTGGCGACATTGATTTCTATGTGGTGCGCGAGAACACCGAGGGAGAATACTCTTCACTCGGCGGACGCGTAAGCGAAGGTACAGAACACGAAGTGGTTATCCAGGAGTCGGTCTTCACCCGTCGCGGCGTGGATCGTATATTGCGTTACGCTTTCGAGCTGGCGCAAAACCGCCCGCGCAAAACCCTGACCTCGGCGACTAAATCCAATGGACTGGCCATCAGCATGCCGTACTGGGACGAGCGCGTGGAAGCAATGGCGGCTAACTATCCCGAGATCCGTTGGGATAAACAGCATATTGATATACTCTGCGCCCGCTTTGTGATGCAGCCGGAGCGTTTTGACGTGGTGGTTGCCTCCAACCTGTTTGGCGACATCCTTTCCGATCTGGGTCCAGCCTGTACCGGAACGATTGGCATTGCGCCTTCAGCCAACTTAAACCCGGAACGCACCTTCCCGTCCCTGTTCGAGCCAGTACACGGTTCGGCCCCCGATATCTACGGCAAGAACATCGCCAACCCTATAGCGACTATCTGGGCTGGCGCCATGATGCTCGACTTCCTTGGCAACGGTGATGCCAACTATAAAGCCGCCCACGACGGTATTCTGGCAGCAATTGAGCATGTTATTGCCAGCGGCCCGAAAACGCCAGATATGAAAGGCAACGCCACCACCCAACAGGTAGGTGAAGCCATCGCTCAGGCACTGCGTTAGAGGTCAAACCACGAAATATGAGCCGCGTCACTGACGCGGCTTTTTTATGCGCTTTATGTCGCCAAAAACCTGCGCCAATTCACCTTTTATTATTTCCGTTCCGTGTTTTATTGCTTCACGTATCGGGCAATTGTTTAATTCATGTAAAGAACAAATAATAAAATTGTTAAACACAAAATCACTAATTCCCTACAGCATGATAACAACGACAGGCTAATGCCATACGCGGGCAACTGTGCCCAGGAGATCCCATGTTGAGCAACGTAAAGAAAAAAGACATGCCGCTGATAGCCATCAGCCTGGTGGCTATTCTTTTCATCGCCGCCACACTTAGTCTCTTCCCTCAGCAGTCTGCACAAGTTGCAAATACCCTTTTTAACGGCGTTACCCGGATGCTGGGTTCCGCCGTGCAGATCCTCGTTCTGATGGCGATGGGTCTGGTCGTCTGGCTGGCCACCAGCAAATACGGCAACATTCGTCTGGGAGAAGGAAAAGCGGAATACAGCACGCTGTCCTGGCTGTTTATGTTTATTTGTGCCGGACTAGGTTCCTCCACGCTCTACTGGGGCGTTGCTGAGTGGGCCTATTATTACCAGACCCCGGGTCTTAATATCGCTCCGCACTCGCAAAAAGCGCTGGAATACAGCTTACCCTACTCTTTTTTCCATTGGGGAATCAGCGCCTGGGCGACCTATACGCTGGCTTCATTAACCATGGCCTACCACTTTCATGTGCGGAAAAACAAAGGGCTGAGCCTGTCCGGAATAATCGCCGCTATCACCGGCGTGCATCCGCAGGGCGTGTGGGGCCGGCTGGTTGATTTGATGTTCCTGATCGCAACAGTTGGCGCGTTAACCATCTCTCTGGTTGTCACCGCCGCCACCTTTACCCGTGGTTTATCTGCTCTCACGGGTTTACCGGATAACTTCACCGTACAGGCGTTTGTTATCCTGTTCTCTGGCGGCATTTTCTGTCTGAGCTCCTGGATTGGCATCAACAACGGCTTGCAACGTCTGAGCAAAATGGTCGGCTGGGGGGCGTTTTTACTGCCGCTGCTGGTGCTGATTGTCGGCCCGACCGAATTCATCACCAATAACATCGTCAACGCCATTGGTCTGACGACGCAAAACTTTTTGCAGATGAGCCTGTTCACCGATCCACTTGGCAACGGTGAGTTCACCCGCAACTGGACGGTGTTCTACTGGCTGTGGTGGATCTCCTACACCCCTGGCGTGGCAATGTTTGTCACTCGCGTATCCCGTGGTCGCAAAATCAAAGAGGTTATCTGGGCATTAATCTTAGGTAGTACCGTTGGCTGCTGGTTCTTCTTTGGCGTGATGGAAAGCTACTCCATTCACCAGTTTGTGAACGGTGTGATCGACGTACCGCAGGTTATGGCCACGTTAGGCGGCGAAACAGCCGTACAGCAAGTGTTGATGTCGTTGCCTGCCGGGAAACTGTTCCTGGTGGCGTATCTGGCGATCATGATTATTTTTCTCGCCTCGCATATGGATGCCGTCGCCTACACCATGGCGGCCACCAGCACGCGTAACCTGCAGGAAGGGGAAGATCCGCAGCGTAGCTTACGTCTGTTCTGGTGCGTGGTCATCACCCTGATCCCCTTATCGATTTTATTCACCGGCGCGTCCCTGGAAACCATGAAGACCACGGTGGTTCTGACCGCACTTCCCTTCCTCGCCATTCTGTTGGTGAAGGTTGGCGGTTTTCTTCGTTGGGTACGGCAGGACTATGCCCACGTTCCTGCGCATCAAATTGAAAGTCATCTTCCCGAAACGCCAGTTAACGCCCCCGTTGCGCCACCGGCCGGGACATTACTCAAAGGCGACAATTAAGCGCCAGTAAAAAATCCTCTTACTCACAAATTAAAGGTATTCCAATGAGCAATCTGAGCCCTGAGTTTATTCTGCCGCAAAATTTCTGTGCCAACCCGCAGGACGCCTGGACTATCCCTGCCCGGTTCTATACCGACCATCAGGCCTTCGAGCACGAACAAGAGAAAGTGTTTGCTAAAAGCTGGATTTGCGTCGCCCACAGTAGCGAGCTGGCAAAGCCCAATGATTATGTTACCCGGGAAGTGATTGGCGAGAACATCGTGCTGGTACGGGGTCGCGATAACGTGCTGCGCGCGTTCTACAACGTTTGCCCGCATCGTGGTCATCAGCTGTTGAGCGGCGAAGGGAAAGCGAAAAATGTAATTACCTGCCCTTACCACGCATGGGCGTTCAAACTTGACGGCAATCTGGCGCATGCGCGTAACTGCGAAAATGTCGCCAACTTCGACAGCGAAAAAGCGCACCTTACACCTGTACGTCTGGAAGAGTATGCCGGATTCGTGTTTATCAACATGGATCCGAACGCGGGCAGCGTGGAAGAACAACTCCCAGGTCTTGCAGACAAAGTTATCGAAGCCTGCCCTGATGTGCATGACCTGAAGCTGGCGGCGCGCTTTACGACCCGAACTCCAGCCAACTGGAAGAATATTGTCGATAACTATCTGGAGTGCTACCACTGTGGCCCGGCTCACCCTGGTTTTTCCGACTCGGTTCAGGTTGATCGTTACTGGCATACTATGCACGGCAACTGGACGCTACAATACGGTTTCGCCAAACCGTCAGAGCAGTCATTTAAGTTCGAAGAAGGTGTTGATGCCGCCTTCCACGGTTTCTGGCTGTGGCCGTGCACCATGCTCAACGTTACGCCAATCAAAGGCATGATGACCGTTATCTATGAATTTCCAGTGGATGCAGAAACTACGCTGCAAAACTATGACATTTACTTCACCAACGAAGAGCTGACCGAAGAGCAGAAACAACTGATCGAATGGTATCGCAACGTCTTTCGTCCTGAAGATTTACGTCTGGTTGAAAGCGTGCAAAAGGGGCTGAAATCGCGCGGGTATCGCGGTCAGGGCCGCATTATGGCCGACACCAGCGGCAGCGGTATCTCCGAACATGGCATTGCCCATTTCCATAATCTGGTCGCGCAGGTGTTTCAGGAATAACCAGAGGCTGTAACGACAGGTTCCGGCGCATCGTTAAGCCGCGCCGGACAGATTTTTTAGGGAGTGCCGCAATGTCTGATTATCAAATGCAAGAAGTCCGGGTCAGTCGGATTGAGACCATTACCGCGCAGGTAAAACGCTTCACCCTAATGGCGACCTCAGGCCAGCCGTTGCCTGCGTTTCAGGGTGGCAGCCATATCATCGTGCAGATTCGCGATGGCGAGAATCTATACAGCAATGCGTACTCGCTGATGAGTTCACCCTTCGATACCAGCGCCTGGCAAATCGCCGTACGACTGGAAGAGGCGTCCAAAGGCGGCTCACGTTATCTGCATCAAAAGGTGAAACCCGGCGACACGCTCACGATTTCTACGCCTAACAATCTGTTCGCCCTCGCCCCTCAGGCACAACAACATCTGTTGATTGCCGGAGGTATCGGCATCACACCGTTTTTATCGCAGATCCCGGAGCTGGAACACTCTCAGGCAGAATGGCAACTGCATTATTGCTCTCCCAGTCAGGACAACTGCGCGTTTTATGACGAACTCCTGCAGCACCCCAGCGTCGATCGTATTCATCTGCATCTGTCAAGCGCAGGAACCCGCCTTGATTTATCTCGCCTGCTGGCCGATGTCGAACCCGGCACACATATTTACACCTGCGGGCCAGCAGTGCTCAACGATGCCGTCAGAGAAGCGGCTTCCCTCCATAGACTGGACAGCAATACGCTACATTTCGAACAATTTGCGCTGGAAGATAAAAGCGGTGATGCCTTTACCCTGGTGCTGGCGCGTTCAGGACGCGAGTTTGTGGTCCCGGAAGAGATGACCATTTTGCAGGTTATCGAAAATAACAAAGCCGCGCGCGTTGAGTGCCTGTGCCGGGAAGGCGTGTGCGGCACCTGCGAAACAACGATTCTTGAAGGGGAAGCGGATCACCGCGATCAGTATTTCAGCGACGACGAAAAAGCCAGCCAGCAGAGCATGCTCATTTGCTGCTCTCGCGCCAAAGGTAAGCGCCTGGTGCTTGATTTGTAGCGTTGCGCAGGCCGGGTTAGCAATGGCGCAACCCGGCGAGCCTGGTGACTTACTGCGGATATTCCTGCAGCAGCGCGTTGAGACGATCGGACATCAGTTCGCCACGCCAACCGGAAACCAACTCCGGCAGGGTCTGCTGCGGCTTTAATTTCCAGTGCCAGTTGAGTAGCTGGTTGATTTGACGGCGTGAAGCCAGCAGTTCGACGCTAAGATTATGCTCAGTACTCACCTCGGCAACCAGCGCCTTGATGGCTTTGAACGCTTTGCGGTATCCTGGCATATCCATCAAATTCAGCAGCGGCTGTGGCAGTGATTCTTCCGGTAAAGCCTGCGCTTTTTCTACCAGAGAAATCAGCGTTTTGCCATGGAAGCGAATTTCACTACCGGAAAGGCCTAGGCTGTCCAGTTCACCCAGACTCCCCGGCATATAACGAGCGACCGACCACAGGTGTTCTTCACGCACCACAAAGTTCACTGCCAGATCGCGCTCACGCGCTTTACGCAGTCGCCAGTCGGCAAGCAGTTGCAAGCAGGCCAACTGACGGGTACGCAGCTGCCAGGCGTTAGTGATATCGCGCCATGCGTCTTCAGGCGCCAGAACCTCCTGGCGACGCTGCTGCATTAAGCGGCACTCGTCCAGTGCGGCTGGCAGCCAGCCGCTGGCTTCAGTTTCGACCATCAGTTTTGTGGTGATCGGTAATAGATACCAGACATCAGCCGCCGCGTACTCACACTGACGCTCGGTCAGCGGTCTGGCCAGCCAGTCGGTGCGGGATTCGCTTTTGTCCAGCGCCACGCCCGTAAACTCTTCCACCATCGCGGCAAACCCCCACGACAGCGGACGACCGCAAAAAGCAGCCAGAATTTGTGTATCAATCAACGGCTGCGGCAGTTCGCCAAAAGCGTTGAGAAACACTTCCAGATCTTCGCTACCCGCATGCAGGAATTTGGTGATGGCAGTATCACGCAGAATATCGCGCAGCGGCGACCAGTCGGTGATCCCCTGCGGATCAATCAGAGCAACGTGTTTGCCATCAAACAGCTGGATCAGCCCCAACTGCGGATAATAGGTACGCGTGCGAACAAATTCTGTATCCAGGGCTATCGCCGGAAATTCACGGACGGCTTCGCACAGCGTGGCCAACGCGTCGTCCGTGGTGATCATTTGATAATTCAAATCGTGCTCTCTTAGGTTTGCGCCAAAAAAAACGCCGGATTACCCGGCGTTTTCTACTGGCTGACTTAACGCTCAGCCTTTATTGTCCACTTTGGCACGCGCTTCGTCACGTAATTCTCGTCGCAAAATTTTACCAACGTTAGATTTCGGCAACTCATCGCGAAACTCCACCAGCTTCGGTACTTTATAGCCCGTCAGGTGACGACGACAGAAAGTGACCAGCGCTTCATCGGTTAACGAGGCATCTTTCTTCACCACGAAAATTTTCACCGCTTCACCGCTGCTGCCGGACGGAACCCCAACCGCAGCCACTTCCTGCACGCCAGGGTGTTGCATAACCACGTCTTCAATTTCATTAGGGTAGACGTTAAAGCCGGACACCAGGATCATATCTTTCTTACGATCGACAATACGCAGAAAGCCTTCGTCATCCATCACCGCAATATCGCCAGTGTGCAACCAGCCGTCTTTGATGATTTCGTCAGTGGCGTCTGGTCGCTGCCAGTAGCCCAGCATCACCTGTGGACCTTTCACACACAGCTCACCCGGTTCTCCCGGTGGCACTTCGTTGTCGTCGTCGTCCACCAGCTTGACCTCAGTGGAGGGAACCGGTAAACCGATACTTCCGCTGTGGTAGTCAATATCGTGAGGGTTAACACTCACCAGCGGGGCGCACTCCGTCAGGCCATAACCTTCCAGAAGATACTGCCCCGTCAGCTTCACCCAGCGTTCAGCTACCGCTTGTTGAACCGGCATTCCGCCACCTGCCGAGAGATGCAGTGACGAGAAGTCCAGTTGCTGGAACTCTTTGTTATTCAGCAGCGCGTTAAACAGCGTATTGACGCCGGTCATCGCGGTAAACGGATACTTCGCCAGCTCTTTTACCAGCCCCGGAATATCACGCGGGTTAGTAATCAGCAGGTTTTGACCGCCTAGCTCAATAAACAGCAGACAGTTCATCGTTAGCGCAAAAATGTGATACAGCGGTAACGCCGTCACCACCAATTCTTTACCCGGATGCAGCAACGGACCGTAGGTAGCATGAACCTGCTCAAGATTAGCCAGCATGTTGCGGTGCGTGAGCATCGCGCCTTTCGCCACGCCGGTTGTCCCGCCGGTATATTGCAGGAACGCCAGATCTTCCGACACCACTTCGGGTTTCACATACTGCATGCGGTAACCGTTTTGCAGCGCACTGCGAAACGAGATGGCATCCGGCAGGTTATATTTCGGCACCAGCCGTTTGATATACTTGACGACAAAGTTGACCAGCGTCCCTTTTGCGGTCGACAGCTGATCGCCCATACGCGTCAGGATCACGTGTTGCACAGACGTTTTGTCGACCACCTTTTCCAGCGTATGAGCAAAGTTAGATACGATGACAATCGCCGACGCGCCGCTATCGTTGAGCTGATGTTCCAGCTCGCGAGGCGTGTAAAGCGGGTTAACGTTCACGACGATCATGCCGGCACGTAAAATCCCAAACAGTGCGACCGGATATTGCAGCAGGTTCGGCATCATCAGCGCGACGCGATCGCCCTTTTTCAGCCCCAGGCCTTGTTGTAAATAGGCCGCAAATGCCCGGCTCCGCTCTTCAAGCTTGCGGAAGGTCATCACCTCCCCCATGTTTACAAACGCGGGCTGATCGGCATACCGTCTTACTGAGTGTTCAAAGAGTTCCACCAGGGATTGATAACGGTCAGGATTGATCTCCGCAGGAACACCAGCGGGATAACGGTTAAGCCAAACCTTTTTCAATACATCACCTCTAAAATGCGTATTCGTCGTCATCACAACCCCAGGCAATAAACAAACTGTTAACATAATATTAACTCAGCGTACCAGTTTGTTTATTACACAACGACAAGGTTGCGAAGCACGTCACTATTTATTTTTCTTATATCCACGTTAATGCAGAAACAGCGGACGAGCCGCTGTTTCTTTTACCAATAAAACAAAGAGTTACTCTGTTACTATGGTCTGAACCTGTGCCGGGCCGGGATTGTACCAGCCCCATCCGCCGTAGCCACCGTAAGGCCAGCCACGCGCACCGTAGAACCAGGGGTCGATAGGCTGAGGCGGCATGACAATCTGCTGAGTAATATGCCAGCGTTTATAACCGGTTACCTGCATCAACATGAATTTATACGGCGTATTACCGATTTTTCCGTCCACCGTACCGCTAATCGGACCGACGACGGTGACCAGTTGCCCGCGAAAGTCCACCGGGTCGAGGAAGCCATTTACATCAGCATATATCCGCCCGCGAGAGGCTTCACCCAGCACTGGACGCGCACCACTATCGAGCGGAACGGTGGCAATTTCCAGACGGGATTTTCCCTGCTGGTTCTGAATATCCACCACTTTGCCGCCGAAACGCGCCTCCTGTCCGACATACAGCTGCGGCGCATTCATCACCCGCACCAGATCCTGCTGCGGCGTCGGGCTCGAACCTTTAATCGCATCCGGAATGGTGACGCAGCCGCTAAGCATTAACGCTAAGGCCCCCGCCAACACACCCTTTATTAACTGCTTTTGCACCGCCATATTGTGACTCCCTTTTCTTAGCTTCTGCCCCGGCCTGTTCACAATGCTGTTCACTGACGACTGTAGGTCTTAGCCGGGGTTCTACTACTAAGATTCATTCTTTACCGGGAAGTTTCTTCCACGCCACGGTGTTACGTAAATAAACCGGTTCAGCGTGTTCGACCGCTACGGTCTCACCCGCAGCCAGCATTTGCGTGGCGACGGGCAGCATGTCTTCAGCCGCTGGAAGCAGCACGTCACCATCGCTGAACGTCAGACCGCTGTCTTTACCAAGCTCAGGCCATGCCGGCCACCCCGTCCCGACCGTCACCCAGTCGCCAGAAAGCTGCAATAAACGCTCATGTACCTGCTCGGGGGTTAACACCGCTTCGGTTTCTTCACCGTGCCAGTTACCGTTGTCATCACGCTGATATTCAGCCCAGTAGACTTCGCCCATTCGCGCGTCAATCGCCGCCAGTACGCGAGTCGCGCCCGACTTACGCCAGGCGCCCTGCGCCATGGTCGCCAGGGTGGAGACGCCGATCATCGGTAAGTTTGCGCCTAACGCCAGCCCCTGAGCAATGCCAATACCGATACGCACGCCGGTGAAACTGCCGGGACCGCGACCAAACGCCAGGGCGTCGATATCGGTTAACGTGAGATCGCCAGCGGCCAGGATTTCCTGAACCATCGGTAAAATTCGTTGGGTGTGTTCTCGTGGGCAAAGCTCAAAGTGAGCCTTGATAGTACCTTCATTCCACAGGGCAACAGAGCACGCCTCTGTGGCGGTATCGATAGCCAGAATTCGCATGGGTGTTTGTGATCAGATCAATAAATTTGGCGCGCATCTTACCACACTCCGTAACAAATTACTCAGCCGTTGGTATGGCAAGAAAGCGAACCGCGCGAGCAATGTCACGCGTCCGTGGAGCAGGTGGCAGACTCGCCAGGAAGGTGGCGCCGTAAGGCCGCATAACCAGACGATTGTCGCAAATCACCAGCACGCCGCGATCGTCAGCATCACGTATCAGACGCCCTACCCCCTGCTTCAGTGTGATTACCGCATCCGGCAACTGGACGTCTTCGAACGGATCGCCGCCGCGCAGTCGACAATCCTCCATTCGGGCTTTTAACAGCGGGTCGTCCGGCGAGGTAAACGGCAGTTTATCGATTATCACCAGCGACAGCGTATCGCCGCGCACGTCCACGCCTTCCCAGAAGCTGCTGGTGGCAACCAGTAGCGCATTACCTGCGCTGACAAACTGCTGTAGCAGTTGTCCTTTGCTGGTTTCGCCCTGCAGCAGTACGGGAAGCGTCATAGTAGCGCGGAATTGTTCCGCCAGATCGCGCATCATCGCGTGCGAAGTACACAGCATAAAACAGCGACCGTTGTTCGCTTCGATAATAGGTCGCAGCATGGATGCTAACTGGCGTGCAGCCCCCGGCTGGTTGGTTTGCGGGAGATTACGCGGCACGCACAGCAGCGCCTGGCGCGTGTAATCAAAAGGGCTCGGCAGCAGCATCGACTCGGCATCTTCAATACCCAGTCGTGCGGTGAAATGATGAAGGTCATCGTTTACCGACAGCGTGGCGGAAGTAAAAATCCAGCAGCCCGGCTTTTGTTCCATCACTTCTTTGAATTTATCCGCCACCGTAAGCGGCGTCAGCGCGAGGGTGAAATGGCGGGAGGTGCATTCATACCAGTAGCTGAAGCCTGGCTGGTTGATCTCTTTCAGGCGCTTCAGACGCGCACGATAAAGCGTGGCGCGCTCAAACGCGGCATCCAGCAACGCCGAACGCCCGAGGGACAGCTTCGCCACGTCATAACACAGCTCCAGCGTGTCATCGAGCAGCAAAAACGCGCGCTGTACGCGCTGGTCGGCCAGCAGTTCCCGCAGGTTTCCGCGATAACCCGGCTCACCAAGCTGCAAGCGGAAGTCCTGAGCGCTTTGTGCAAGGCGATCGGCGCACTTTTGCAGCTGCTGAGTGTCTTTCAGCTCGGTGCGATAGGCAATGGTGATGTCTTTCGCCAGGTCTAACAGCTGGCGACTGGAGAGTGATTGACCAAAGTACTGGCTGGCGATATCCGGTAACTGATGCGCTTCATCGAAGATCATCACATCAGCTTCCGGGATCAGTTCGCCAAACCCGCTCTCTTTTACCACCATATCGGCGAGAAACAGATGATGGTTAACCACGACAACATCCGCATCCATCGCTTTTTTACGCGCTTTAACGACAAAACACTCTTTATACAGCGGGCAGTCGCTGCCCAGACAGTTGTCATTAGTGCTGGTCACCAGCGGCCAGGCCTGCGAGTCTTCCGCCACGCTGACGCAGGTGCTGATGTCCCCATCAAGGGTTTGATTTGACCAGGAGCGCAGCAGAATGACGTCGCTTAACGTTTGTACCGGCAAGTCGCCACCCGCCAGCGCCTGCTGTTCGAGACGTTCGAGGCACAGATAGTTTGAACGCCCTTTCAGCAGCGCCAGTTTACCGGTGAACTTCAGTGCTTTAGCGACAGTCGGGAGGTCGCGGCTGTATAGCTGATCCTGCAACGCCTTCGAGCCCGTGGAGACAATGACCTTCTTTCCGGCACGCAGCGCTGGAGCAAGATAAGCGTAGGTTTTACCCGTTCCGGTTCCGGCTTCTACCACCAGCGGTTGTGATTTTTCGATGGCATGACTGACGGCGATGGCCATCTGCCGCTGTGGTTCTCGCGGTTTAAAACCCGGTATCGCTTTAGCCAACTGACCGTCTGCTGCAAAATCGTCCGTCACACTGCCCCCTGTTCATTTGAACAGGGATTATGTCAGGCCAGCGGGTCTTTCGCCAGTTGAAGAGGTGACGTGGGCACAACATTATGGCAGTCTTGGCGCAACCCAAAGCTATTATGAAAAAACGTAAACGAGGAATGATTTATGACGATTGTGCGCATTGATGCCGAAGCGCGTTGGTCCGACGTGGTAATCCACAACAACACGCTGTATTACACCGGCGTGCCGGAAAATCTGGATGCAGACGCCTTTGAGCAGACGGCAAATACGCTGGCGCAAATTGATGCGGTGCTGGAAAAACAAGGCAGCAACAAGTCACGTATTCTTGATGCCACCCTGTTTTTGGCAGACAAAAACGATTTTGCCGCCATGAACAAAGCCTGGGACGCGTGGGTCGTTGCTGGCCACGCGCCGGTACGTTGTACCGTTCAGGCCGGATTGATGAACCCGAAATACAAAGTTGAGATTAAGATAATCGCTGCAGTTTAAGCTGCGTTATTCGTCTTCATCTTCAAAACGCGCCACGATCCGCTCACCGGTATGACTGGCGCGTAACTCTTCAGCAACCAGAGCAATGGCTTGTCCGCTGCTCATCCCCTGTGACATCAGCTCCTGAATACGCTCTACCGCTTTTTGCTGCTGCTCATGACTGAGTGAAGGTAAACCTGCAAACATTGTTAACTCCTGCTAAATTGTCTGCGCTAATTATTTCATGCTACCGGGCAGTTAGCCAGTAGAGTAGCAACGAGTCAGGACTGATGAAGACGTTATCTCCCGTAGTAATCACATTACCCTGGCGTCAGGACGCCGCTGAACGCTATTTTTCGACATTAAGCCATCTGCCCTGGGCGATGCTGTTGCATTCAGGTCAAGCCGACCATCCGCATAACCGCTTTGATATTCTGGTGGCGGACCCCGTCACCACGTTGGTTACACGTGCTGAAGAGACCGTAGTGCAGAACGGGCACGCAATCACGCGCTCGCTTGATGATCCAATGACGGTATTACATTCCGCGCTAGCTGCACACAAGATTCACCCCGAGTATCACCCGGATCTGCCGTTTCAGGGCGGCGCGTTAGGTCTGTTTGGCTACGACCTTGGCCGACGCTTTGAATCTCTGCCGACTATTGCTGAGCGCGATATTACGCTACCGGATATGGCCGTTGGCATTTACGACTGGGCGCTGATTGTCGATCACCAGTTGCAGACCGTATCGCTGCTCAGCCATAACGATGTCGAGGCTCGCCTGAAGTGGCTCGATGCGCAACAACCGCCAACGCGTGAGCCGTTTACATTGACCTCGGCGTGGCAGTCCAATATGAGCCGCGCCCGGTACGGCGAAAAATTCCGCCAGGTACAGGGCTATCTGCACAGCGGCGATTGTTACCAGGTCAACCTCGCGCAGCGTTTTCAAGCGCATTACGAGGGGGATGAGTGGCAGGCATTCGTCAAACTCAATCACGCTAACCGCGCCCCGTTCAGCGCGTTTATTCGTCTTGAGGAAGGCGTTATCCTCAGTCTTTCGCCGGAACGTTTTATTCTGCTGGAGAATCAGCATATCCAGACGCGTCCTATTAAAGGTACGTTGCCCAGGCTTGAAGATGCCGATGCCGATCGTGAGCAGGCCCGGCGGCTGGCGAATTCGCCGAAGGATCGTGCGGAGAACCTGATGATCGTCGATTTGATGCGTAATGATATTGGCCGCGTTGCCGTACCGGGTTCGGTACAGGTTCCGGAGCTGTTTGTCGTAGAACCGTTCCCTGCCGTTCATCATTTGGTCAGCACCATTACCGCACGTCTGCCAGAGTCATTACACGCCACCGATCTGCTACGCGCAGCCTTCCCCGGCGGCTCTATTACCGGTGCGCCGAAAGTGCGGGCGATGGAAATTATTGACGAACTGGAGCCACAAAGACGTAATGCCTGGTGTGGCAGCATCGGTTATCTGAGTTTTTGCGGCAATATGGATACCAGCATCACCATTCGCACGCTGACAGCCACAAACGGGCAAATTTATTGTTCCGCTGGCGGCGGCATAGTGGCGGACAGTCAGGAAGACGCTGAATATCAGGAAACATTTGATAAAGTGAATCGTATTTTGCACCAACTGGAGAACTGAGACGTGGAATACAGCAGCCTGACGCTTGATGATTTCTTATCGCGCTTTCAACTCCTGCGTCCGCAGGTCAATCATGCCGCGTTAAACCAGCGCCAGGCCGCCGTACTGATCCCCGTCGTGCGTCGTCCACAGCCGGGGTTGTTGTTAACCCAGCGTTCCGTTCACCTACGCAAGCACGCCGGACAGGTCGCCTTCCCCGGTGGGGCGGTGGATAGCAGTGATGCCTCGTTAATTGCCGCCGCCCTTCGCGAGGCACAGGAGGAGGTGGCGATCCCACCTTCATGCGTAGAAGTGATCGGCGTTCTGCCGCCGGTCGACAGCGTGACCGGTTTCCAGGTCACCCCAGTGGTAGGCATTATCCCGCCTAATCTGCCGTATCGCGCCAGTGAAGATGAAGTTTCAGCAGTGTTCGAAATGCCGCTGGCCCAGGCCCTGCATTTAGGTCGTTACCACCCGTTGGATATTTACCGTCGTGGCGATTCACATCGCGTATGGCTTTCCTGGTATGAGCAATATTTCGTCTGGGGAATGACTGCCGGAATAATTCGTGAGCTGGCGCTGCAAATTGGCGTCAAGCCCTGACTATACTTATCTTTACGCGCGCCATAGACAACTTGAAACTCAGGTCACAACATTAGTAAAACCGCGGTTATCTATTAGTTTAATTCATGTGAATAGTTAAGCCGATCGCCGCGTTCCCTCTTACACTATGCGCAGTTATAACATCGTTACTGGAAAGCCCAGTCGCCCTGTAGGAGTATTATCGTGATTAGTCTATTCGACATGTTTAAGGTGGGGATTGGTCCCTCATCTTCCCATACCGTAGGGCCTATGAAGGCGGGTAAACAGTTCGTCGATGACCTGGTCGAAAAAGGATTACTGGACAGCGTTACTCGTGTCGCCGTCGACGTGTATGGTTCACTGTCGCTCACGGGTAAAGGTCACCACACCGATATCGCCATTATTATGGGTCTGGCGGGCAATGAGCCTGCTACCGTGGATATTGATAGCATCCCCGGATTTATCCGCGACGTAGAAACGCGTGGACGCCTGCTGCTTGCGCAGGGTCAGCACGAAGTGGATTTCCCGCAGAATGATGGGATGCGTTTTCACAACGGCAACCTGCCGCTGCATGAAAACGGAATGCAGATCCATGCGTACAATGGCGAAACCGTCATTTATAGCAAAACCTACTACTCAATCGGCGGTGGATTCATCGTTGATGAAGAACATTTTGGTCAGGATGCCGCGGGCGAGGTCAGCGTGCCTTATCCGTTCAAATCCGCGACTGAAATGCTGGAGTACTGCAACAGCACCGGCCTGTCTCTCTCTGGCATGGCTATGCAGAACGAACTTGCTCTGCACAGCAAAAAAGAGATTGAAGAGTACTTTGGCCACGTCTGGCAAACCATGCAGGCCTGTATCGATCGTGGCATGAACACCGAAGGTGTGTTGCCGGGTCCGCTGCGCGTTCCTCGTCGTGCTTCAGCTCTGCGTCGTATGCTTGTTTCCAGCGATAAGCTGTCCAACGATCCGATGAACGTGATCGACTGGGTTAACATGTTCGCGCTGGCCGTTAACGAAGAAAACGCCGCAGGCGGTCGCGTAGTGACAGCGCCAACCAACGGTGCCTGCGGTATCGTGCCTGCGGTACTGGCCTATTACGATCATTTCATCGAGTCCGTCAGCCCGGATATCTATACCCGCTATTTCCTGGCGGCCGGTGCAATTGGCGCGTTGTACAAAATGAACGCCTCAATCTCTGGTGCAGAAGTAGGTTGTCAGGGTGAAGTGGGCGTAGCCTGCTCCATGGCTGCCGCGGGTCTGGCTGAACTGTTGGGCGCGAGCCCTGAGCAGGTGTGTGTTGCTGCCGAAATCGGCATGGAACATAACCTCGGCTTAACCTGCGATCCGGTTGCCGGTCAGGTACAGGTTCCGTGCATTGAGCGTAACGCCATTGCTTCAGTGAAGGCGATCAACGCTGCGCGTATGGCAATGCGCCGTACCAGCGCGCCGCGCGTCTCGCTGGATAAAGTCATTGAGACCATGTACGAAACAGGTAAAGACATGAACGCCAAATACCGCGAAACGTCACGCGGTGGCCTGGCAATCAAAGTTCAATGTGACTAATACTTAATTTTCGCCCATCTGCGACGGATGGGCGAATTTGCCCCCTCTCCCTCGTCTACTGTAATTTTCCCCACTACACTTGCTCTGTTGCTGTTGGCTTCTGTGACCAACGGCTTATCGGGCGGCCCGCATGCAAACAGCACAACGGATCATTAAAAATTATCGCCGGAATCGCTTAATCGTCTGCACAGTATGTGCACTACTGACGCTCATCCTCACATTAACTGTCCGATTTATTTCGGAGCGTAATTTAAATCACCGAAATATCGTCACCTTTGCCAACCATGCTGTAGAAGAACTGGATGACGTGCTTTTACCCTTGCAGACCGGACGTGATGTATTGCTGCCGTTAATTGGCCTCCCCTGCTCAGTGGCGCGTTTACCCTTAAGCAAACATGCCGCAAGACTGCAAACGGTGCGTTCTATTAATCTGATTCAAAGCGGGATCCTCTATTGCTCCAGCATTTTTGGGTATCGCAATGTCCCCATTCGTCAACTACAGCCCGAATTACCCAGCCGGGAACCGCAACTGCTGCTATCTACTGACCATTCGCTGATTAAAGGGAGTCCGATTTTGACGCAGTGGTACCCGTCCTCTGCTGATGGTGAAGATGGCGTGCTGGAAATCGTCAATATTGATTTATTGTCGTCTATGTTGCTTGAACCCCAGCCGCCGCAGATCACCGATGCCAGCTTAACCGTTGGTAATCGGCATCTACTGTATGATCAGGGTGTGGTCGATACTCTGCCTAAGCTAAATGATGAAAAACGCTACCAGCTGTCATCTCAACATTTCCCGTTTACCATTAGCGTCACCGGCCCCGGTCCCAGTGAACTGGCGATTAAACATCTGCCAACACAGCTGCCGCTGGCGGTGATCCTAAGTTTATTAGTGGGTTACCTGGCATGGCTGGCGACCGCCAGCAGAATGAGTTTTTCCT
Organism: Citrobacter sp. Cpo109; assembly: GCF_030332565.1. Classification (NCBI taxonomy): domain Bacteria; kingdom Pseudomonadati; phylum Pseudomonadota; class Gammaproteobacteria; order Enterobacterales; family Enterobacteriaceae; genus Citrobacter; species Citrobacter sp. Cpo109. The sequence continues at coordinate 253,581 of NZ_JAOWHQ010000042.1, read as the reverse complement.
GGGAGATTAATCTGGCCCTTGCTGCTCGGGAATTCGAGCTATTTTGCCAGCCGCTGCTTAATGCGCAAACCCAGCAAGGCATGGGCGTGGAGATTCTTCTACGCTGGAATAACCCACGCCAGGGTTGGATCTCTCCGGAAGTGTTTATTCCCATCGCTGAGGAGCACAACCTGATTGTGCCGCTAACCCGTCATGTCATCGCAGAAACCATTCAGCAAAGACACGTTTTCCCGATGAGCAGTCAGTTTCATATTGGGATTAATGTCGCCGCCAGCCATTTTCGTAACGGCACGCTGCTAAAAGATCTTAATCAGTACTGGTTCAGCCAGCACCCAATCCAGCAGTTGGTTATCGAACTGACCGAACGCGATGCGTTACTGGATGTGGATTATCGGGTCGTACGCGAATTAAATCGGCTTGGCGTAAAACTGGCGATTGATGATTTCGGTACCGGTAACAGCTCGCTCTCCTGGCTGGAAAAACTCCGCCCGGATGTGCTGAAGATCGATAAATCATTTACTTCGGCCATAGGAACAGACGCCGTGAACTCAACCGTCACAGACATCATTATCGCTTTGGGGAAAAAATTGAATATAGAACTGGTGGCGGAAGGCGTTGAAACCCAGGCGCAGGCTCAGCATTTGCGCCGACACGGCGTACATTTGTTGCAAGGTTTTTTGTACGCAAAGCCAATGCCGCTGCGTGATTTCCCAAAATGGCTGGCGGGCAGCACGCCGCCGCCCACCCGACATAACGGGCGACACAGTATGCCCGTCATGCCGTTTCGCTAAACCCGGTTACTCGTCTTCGTCGTGAGCGGGTTGTTCTTTAACAATGCGAACTAAATCCACACGATAGTCATTCGCTTCGACAATCGTAATGCTCAGCGGTGCGACTTCGATAACATCACCTACACGTGGAATATGGCCGTTAGCCGCAATGACTAAACCTGCCACCGTGGCGATGTCTTCGTCTTCATTCACTAACGTATCCACGTCGAGCGCCTGTTGCAACGCATGCAGATCGGTACCGCCTTTGACCAACCAACCACCTGCATCAGCAATAATTTCAGGTGTTTCATCGGCATCAGGGAATTCACCAGCAATGGCTTCTAATACGTCCAGCGGCGTGACCAGACCCTGTACTACGCCAAACTCGTTAGTGACGATAACGAAGCTACCGCGGGCACGACGCAGTACGCCTAACAGATTGATCGGGTCCAGCGTCTCCGGAACAACAATAGCCGGAGAAGCAGAGGCAATCGCCGCCACATCCACACCGTCTTCCAGCGCCACCAGCAGCTCTTTAGCACGCACGATACCGATGATCTCATCCAGTTCGCCACGACACACCGGGAACAGGCTGTGAGGTGAAGAGAGCAACTGCTCGCGAATTTCCGCCACGCTCAGGTCGGCATCAACCCAGCTGATTTCACCACGTGGCGTCATAATGCCGCGTAACGAACGCGACGCCAGGGAGAGGACGCCGTTGATCATATAGCGTTCTTCTTCCACAAACGCGCCTTCCGGGACAGGAACCGGCACCGGGTTATCGGATTCCATCTGCACGCTGGCCTGACGTTTACCGCCCATCAGACGCAGGATTGCATCGGCAGTACGTGCACGCAGCGGCAGCGTCGACTGGTGGCGAATAAAATTACGACGGGCAATCTGGTTAAACAGCTCGATGATGATCGAGAAACCAATCGCCGCATACAGATAGCCCTTCGGAATATGGAAGCCAAACCCTTCGGCAACCAGGCTCAGACCAATCATCAACAGGAAGCTCAGACACAGCACCACCACCGTCGGGTGTTGGTTCACAAATCGTGTCAGCGGCTTAGAGGCCAGCAGCATCACGGCCATGGCAATCACTACTGCCGCCATCATCACTGGCAGATGGTTGACCATGCCGACCGCCGTAATCACGGCATCCAGCGAGAACACCGCATCGAGGATGACAATCTGCGTTACGACAACCCAAAAGCTCGCATACCCTTTCGTCTGCCCGGTATCATGTTCACGGTTTTCCAGCCGCTCATGCAGCTCTGTCGTAGCCTTGAACAAGAGGAAGATACCCCCCAGCAGCATAATCAGATCGCGCCCCGAGAACGCATAGTCCATTACCGTGAACAGCGGCTTTGTCAGCGTCACCATCCACGAAATCACGGACAACAAGCCCAGACGCATAATCAGTGCCAGTGACAAACCGATTAAACGCGCTTTATCACGCTGTTTCGGCGGCAGCTTATCAGCCAGGATCGCAATGAAGACCAGGTTATCAATACCCAGAACAATTTCGAGAACGACAAGCGTGAGCAAACCCACCCAAATCTGCGGGTCCATTAATAATTCCATGACAAGCTCCTGCTTAAGGAATGACCAAACTGCGCGCTGAGGATCTCAGGCGTTAAAGCGATATGCAGAGAAAATTTGTGGCAAAAAGTGCCAATCTGACAGGCTTGATACGGCCTGAAGGTGAAATGACGTCGGTGACGATCCATATGGTGGGCTACTGCCCTATACTCCTGAGTAATTAAACAGATGCTAAACATAACAGAGAGAAGCTGTTTTTAGCAAAGATTTACCTTCCTTTGCAATAAGTTGTTTCGGAGATATTTTACCCTTCGAAATTTCTTTTTATCGGAAGTTAAATTACGGATCTTCATCACATAAAATATTTTTTTCGATATCTAAAATAATTCACGAAAATCATAGGTTTTTCTTTGTAACCCTTATCTGAATCGATTCGATTGCGGACGACGATTCAAATACATCTTCACGTTGATGTGTTAACGATAATAAAGGAGGTAGCAAGTGACCATTGCTATTGTAATAGGCACACATGGTTGGGCTGCAGAGCAGTTACTTAAGACGGCAGAGATGCTGTTAGGCGAGCAGGAAAACGTCGGCTGGATCGATTTCGTTCCAGGCGAAAATGCTGAAACGCTGATCGAAAAGTACAACGCTCAGTTGGCAAAACTCGATACCAGTAAAGGCGTGCTGTTTCTCGTTGACACATGGGGAGGCAGCCCGTTTAACGCTGCGAGCCGCATTGTCGTCGATAAAGAGCATTACGAAGTAATCGCCGGTGTGAACATTCCCATGCTGGTTGAGACCTTCATGGCGCGTGATGACAACCCAAGCTTTGATGAATTAGTGGCACTGGCCGTTGAAACCGGTAGTGAAGGCGTGAAAGCGCTGAAAGCAAAACCGGTGGAAAAAGCCGCTCCTGCCCCCGTCGCGGCACCGAAAGCAGCAACCCCCGCGAAACCGATGGGGCCGAACGATTATATGCAGATCGGCCTGGCGCGTATTGATGACCGCTTAATCCATGGTCAGGTGGCAACTCGCTGGACCAAAGAAACCAACGTAACGCGCATTATCGTCGTCAGTGATGAAGTTGCCGCCGATACCGTGCGTAAAACGCTGCTGACTCAGGTAGCACCTCCGGGTGTGACGGCGCATGTGGTTGATGTCGCGAAAATGATCCGCGTCTACAACAACCCGAAATATGCAGGTGAGCGTGTGATGCTGTTGTTCACCAACCCAACCGACGTAGAACGTATCGTTGAAGGTGGTGTGAAAATTACCTCCGTAAACATTGGCGGTATGGCTTTCCGTCAGGGTAAAACGCAGGTAAACAACGCAATTTCTGTCGATGACAAAGACATCGAAGCCTTCAAGAAACTCAACGAACGCGGTATTGAGCTTGAGGCCCGTAAGGTTTCTACCGATCAGAAACTGAAAATGATGGATTTGATTGCCAAGGTGAAATAATTCCCTGGCATTTACTTAGTTTTCACACTTAAGTCTGTATAGCAATAGGAGAAGTACAATGGAGATTACCACTCTTCAGATTGTGCTGGTGTTCATCGTCGCATGTATCGCGGGTATGGAGTCGGTACTCGATGAATTTCAGTTCCACCGTCCGTTGGTGGCCTGTACGCTGATTGGTGCCGTTCTCGGGGATATGAAAACCGGTATCATCATCGGTGGTACCCTGGAAATGATCGCCCTGGGCTGGATGAACATCGGTGCTGCGGTTGCACCAGATGCCGCGCTGGCCTCAATTATCTCTACCGTTCTGGTTATCGCGGGTCACCAAAGCATTGGTGCCGGTATCGCGCTGGCTATCCCACTGGCAGCAGCAGGCCAGGTACTGACCATTATCGTTCGTACTATCACCGTAGCATTCCAGCACGCAGCGGATAAGGCGGCCGAAAACGGTAACCTGACGGCGCTCTCCTGGCTGCACGTATCCTCTCTGTTCCTGCAGGCTATGCGTATCGCTATCCCGGCGGTAATCGTAGCGATTTCTGTTGGTACCAGTGAAGTTCAGAGCATGCTTAACGCCATTCCGGAAGTCGTAACCGGTGGTCTGAACATCGCAGGCGGAATGATCGTAGTGGTTGGTTATGCGATGGTCATCAACATGATGCGCGCAGGCTATCTGATGCCATTCTTCTACCTCGGCTTCGTCACCGCGGCATTTACTAACTTCAACCTGGTTGCTCTGGGTGTGATTGGCGCAGTCATGGCCATCCTCTACATTCAGCTGAGCCCGAAATATAACCGCGTAGCCGGTGCACCTGCTGCGGCGGCTGGCAATAACGATCTCGATAACGAACTGGACTAGCAGGTGAGCGAAATGGTTGATATGACTAAAACTACCACCGAGAAAAAACTCACTCCGAGTGACATTCGTGGCGTGTTCATTCGTTCTAACCTGTTTCAGGGTTCATGGAACTTCGAACGTATGCAGGCGCTGGGTTTCTGTTTCTCCATGGTACCGGCTATCCGCCGCTTGTACCCGGAAAACAACGATGCACGTAAGCAAGCGATTAAGCGTCACCTGGAATTCTTTAACACCCATCCGTACGTAGCGGCTCCAGTACTGGGCGTTACGCTGGCAATGGAAGAACAGCGTGCAAACGGCGCAGAGATTGACGATGGTGCCATCAACGGTATCAAAGTTGGTCTGATGGGTCCGCTGGCAGGCGTCGGTGACCCGATCTTCTGGGGTACCGTACGTCCGGTCTTCGCCGCACTCGGCGCAGGTATCGCGATGAGCGGCAGCCTGCTGGGGCCACTGCTGTTCTTCATCCTGTTTAACCTGGTTCGTCTGGCAACCCGTTATTACGGTGTGGCATATGGCTACCGTAAAGGTGTCGATATCGTTAAAGATATGGGCGGCGGCTTCCTGCAGAAACTGACTGAGGGGGCGTCAATCCTCGGCCTGTTTGTCATGGGAGCATTGGTTAACAAGTGGACGCACGTAAACATCCCACTGGTGGTTTCTACTATCACCGGTCAGGATGGTCAGACTCGTGTTACCACCGTGCAGACTATCCTTGACCAGCTGATGCCGGGTCTGGTTCCTCTGCTGCTGACATTCGCCTGTATGTGGCTGCTGCGTAAGAAAGTGAACCCGCTGTGGATCATCGTTGGCTTCTTCGTCATCGGTATCGCAGGCTACGCTGTCGGACTGCTCGGCCTGTAAGACTGTTGTACATCACCGGGGGCTTGCTCCCGGTTTTTCTATTTAGAGGGTTGAGGATTCATGACTATCACGGACCTGGTGCTGGTTCTATTTATCTTTTCGCTGCTGGCGTATGCCATTTACGATCAGTTCATCATGCCCCGCCGTAATGGCCCTACTCTGCTTACTGTCGCCCTGCTTCCCCGCAGCAGAGTCGACAGCGTTATCTTCCTTGGCTTGGTAGCTATTCTTATCTACAACAACATCACCAGCCACGGCGCGCAATTTACCACATGGTTATTATGTGCACTGGTATTGATGGGGTTGTATCTGTTCTGGATCCGTACGCCAAAAATCATCTTCAAGCAGAAAGGTTTTTTCTTCGCCAACGTCTGGATTGAATATAACCGCATTAAAGAGATGAATTTATCTGAAGACGGTGTATTAGTGATGCAATTAGAACATCGAAGATTGTTGATTCGCGTACGAAATATAGACGATCTTGAGAGAATATATAAACTTTTAATTTCAAATCAATAAGTTATAAATATAGCCTGAACTATGTTTTTTATATATCAGCATAAAAATAAACATAGCCAAGGCTATATTTCACTGTCCGCAATGTTATTTATTTTAACGTTTTATTTAAAAATAAATCTAAATGAAAATCGTTTTCAATTAGAAGTCAAATATTATTTCTGCGTTTCTTGTTTTATATTCTCAAAATATGTTAAGGTTGCGCCCGTCGTTGGGGAGTAGCCGATTTCCAGACTCCGGAAATGTACGTGTCAACATACTCGTTGAAAAACGTGGCGCGTACGGACTGAATTTACAGGTTCAGTCAGGCGAGACCATAGGCACATCAACTGCAATGCATATCTGAATGGCGCTGTATTTACAGTGATTCCGGCCTGTATGCATGGTTACTGGGGGCAGTGATGTGTTTTATGGATACCCCGGTCAGGACGCTGTTATGAATCTCACCGCTACCGTTCTTCTCGCTTTCGGCATGTCGATGGATGCTTTCGCTGCATCAATTGGCAAAGGCGCCACACTGCATAAACCCAAATTTTCTGAAGCATTGCGCACAGGTCTGATATTCGGCGCAGTTGAAACGCTTACGCCGCTGATTGGCTGGGGCATGGGTATGTTGGCCAGCAAATTCGTGCTGGAGTGGAACCACTGGATCGCCTTCATTCTGCTGATTTTTTTAGGCGGGCGAATGATAATCGAAGGTTTTCGCGACAACGGTGATGAAGAGGAAGAACCGCAGCGCCGTCATGGTTTCTGGCTGCTGGTCACCACCGCCATTGCCACCAGTCTCGACGCAATGGCCGTCGGGGTGGGCCTGGCTTTCCTGCAGGTCAACATTATTGCCACCGCGCTGGCCATCGGCTGCGCCACATTGATTATGTCCACGCTCGGAATGATGATTGGTCGTTTCATTGGCCCGATGCTGGGCAAACGAGCAGAAATTTTGGGTGGGGTGGTGCTGATTGGTATCGGTGCCCAGATCCTCTGGGCACACTTCCACAGTTAATTCAGACGCTGCCAGACATGAATACTAAAGTCGGTCTGGCAGTCAAACGTCGTTTTCTCCGCTAACGTTTCCCACACCTCCGGCTTTGCCCGCCAGGCGAACGGCGTCATTTGCAGTAACGCAACGGCCTCGCTGCCCTGAAGCTGCATCTGATACCCCAGCGCAATACTCTGTTGCAGAACAAAACCGTCCAGTTGCTCTGTGTGCGGCGCATGCAAACGCACCTCATCATAAATAAGCCCTTTCAGTTCCATTAAATGACGCGGTCCCGGCGTGGCGGTGATAACCCATCCCCCCGGTTTAACCACGCGTGCCAGCTCTTGCGCTTTACAGGGCGCGTAGATCCTGATGATGGCATCCATTGACTCATCTGCGAACGGCAGACGATGGCTGGAGGCAACGCAAAAGGTCACCTGCGGATAGCGTCTGGCTGCAGCTTTAATTGCCACTTTGGAGACGTCAAGACCAAAGGTTGTACAACCCGTCAGCGCGTCGGCAAACGCATGGGTGTAATACCCTTCCCCACAGCCAATATCCAGGATTGCTGCATCTTCTGAAGTCGACTTCTCTTTCAGCACATTCACAATCGCATCACGCAACGGTTGATAGTGCCCGGCATCAAGAAATGCCCGTCGCGCCTGCATCATCTCAGCGCTGTCACCCGGATCGCGCGATCGTTTATGCTGAACCGGCAGTAAGTTGACATACCCTTCTTTCGCCACGTCAAACTGGTGCCGCCCGGGGCAGACAAAACTGTTATTCGCTTGAGTAAGAGGCTGGTGGCAAAGAGGACAGGAAAACGACATGACAACTCCGGCAGGTGACTTAAGGGCGCAAGTGTAACTCGAATTGCGCCCTGGGAAAATAACTTACAACGACGGCGAGGATACGTTGCTGCCGTGCATCACCAGCAGATGATCGGAGTCAGCAGGCATGCCATCCGGTTTAACGTTCTCCAGACGCAGGACATCACCCATTATCTGGCTGAAGACAGGCGCAGAGACAGCCCCACCATAATAAGCACCGTTTTGCGGATTATTGATGACGACAACCAATGCGAATTTCGGGTCGCTCGCTGGCGCAACACCTGCCGTGTAGGCCACGTATTTATCGACATACTTACCGTCATCACCAATTTTCTTTGCCGTTCCTGTTTTAACCGCCACGCGATAATCTCTGACCGCGGCTTTAGTTCCCCCACCACCGGGTAACGCAACGCTTTCCATCATATGTTCAACCTGGTGAACCAGCGCCTCCGGCATCACTCGGGTACCGATTACCGGCGGGTCAATACGGGTAATCGAAAGGGGCCGATAGATACCAAAACTACCAATGGTTGCATATACGTGCGCCAACTGCAGCGGCGTTACCATTAATCCATAACCAAATGCAAAGGTCGCGCGATCCAAATCGCTCCAGTAGCGGCGTTGAGGCATTAAACCGCTACTTTCACCGGTTAATCCCAGTCCGGTTGGATCGCCAAAACCAAAGCTTTTATAGGTATCCAGCAATTTTTGGACAGGCATAGCCAATGAAAGGTGCGACACGCCGGTATCGCTCGATTTCTGTAAAATCCCGGTCAGCGACAGTTCCGGGTAAAATCCGACGTCGCGAATGCGATGTCCATCAAGGTAAAAAGGATGGGTATCAATCACGCTGTCGGGTTGTACTATCCCCTGCTGGAGTGCAGTCATGATCACCAGCGGTTTAACGGTTGAACCGGGTTCAAACGTATCGCTAATTGCACGGTTACGAAAATCATCCAGTACAGCGCCATCACGATTATTGGGGTTGAAGTCAGGAAAGCTCGCCATGGACAGTATTTCACCGGTAGCAATGTTGACCAGCACTGCGGCTCCTGATTCCGCTTTATTCCACGTAACGGCATTGTCCAACGCATCTTCGGTGACCGTCTGCAGACGCTCATCGATGCTGAGCTGTAATTCGTGTGCAGGAACAGGCGTAACTTCGGTGATATTTTCGATGACATGGCCAAATTTGTCTTTACGTACCAGACGGGAGCCAGGTTTACCCATCAGTTGGTTATTAAAGCTCTTTTCCAGCCCTTCAATGCCTTGTCCATCAATGTTGGTAAAACCAATGAGATTCGCCGCTACGTGGCCTGCGGGATAGAACCGGCGGGATTCCTCGCGCAGGTTGATGCCCGGGAGATTAAGATCATCGACCCACTCAGCCTGCTGAGGGGAAATTTGTCGTGCCAGATAAATAAAACGTCCGCCAGGATTACTGTTAACGCGTTCCGCCAGCGTACTAAGTGACAAATGCAGAGTCCTTGCCAGAGCCTGCCAGCGTTCGTTGTAACCCACGCCTCCCTTGCTGATGATGGTCTTAGGATCGGCCCATACGGCGTTAACCGGAACACTTACCGCCAGCGGTCGCCCTTCTCTATCGGTAATCATCCCGCGCGGCGAGGCAATAGTTACCTCACGTAACGAACGCATGTCTTCCTGTTTCACCAGACTCGTCGGCGTGACAATTTGCAGCCACGCAACCCGACCCAGCAGCAATCCCAGACTCAATAATATTGCCACACAAAGCAGGGCAAAACGTACGGGAGTAAAATTGCGCGCGTCGCCGTCGTTTTTCTTTTTCACCTGGTCTCCAGCAAGATAGTTTTTCAGGTGTCTGATTTAACGAGAAATGTCGTAAGAAAGCGGGGAAAACTATGCTACGAACATCACGCCTTTGCAACAAAGCGCTAATGGAAGGGCATTTAGAAATATTTAGACGTATTTTGAATTAAAAAGCCCCGCATAGGCGAGGCTTTATATCTGAGATGGTTGCGCATATGCGCTTCAAATCAGTGGTGTCGATCAGATAGCTGTTACGTTAACAGCAGCCGGACCTTTCTGGCCGTCCTGAATTTCGAACTCAACGTTCTGGCCTTCAGCCAGAGTTTTGAAGCCGTTACCCTGGATAGCGGAGAAGTGTACGAACACGTCTTTGCTGCCATCAGCCGGAGTAATGAAACCAAAACCTTTAGACTCGTTGAACCACTTAACTTGACCTTTAATCTTTGCCATTTGCAAAATTCCTTAGAGTATTTTCTTCGCCCGCAGGCATAACATAGATAAAACTGAGACATTACTGCTTGAGGCACTAATATAAGGTTCGGCAGAGAAGCGGTATTCAACGTCAACGTGTTTACTCAGGACTTCTTTACTGAAAATGCCACACATAAACAGAACTGTACCTCGTTTAACCCAAAACGTGTTATCACATACAACGTTAATAATGGCAAGCCATTTTTAAACGTGTCTCGATCGGTCGCACAAATCCCGTCGTTCATCAAACAGCAACTGCACAGTTATGCGCCACACCGAGTAGTGTTATATTCCCGCCGCTCGCCCCATCCCCCGCCTGGCTTGCACCATTGCCGGGACATTTCTACCATAGCTCAATAGCTTCGGTTATTCCAGATTAGCTGTTACAGGGTGTGCCGGATATCATTTTTTATGCTTAGTAATGCATAAAATGTCACAAGCGTAAAAATGAGATCCGCCTTCTGCTTTTGCACCAAAATAATGAAAGAATGATGACAATGCACAAAAAAGTAAGAGAAACGTTTCGCTGTTAATAAAACGATCGCTATCACAAAAATGACATAATCATATTTTTATCGTATGGGAAATTATATTTATATCAGACCGGGGATAAGATATTAATTGGTTGGAGCATCTGAAAATACTGAGTTTAGACGCGTATCAGAGTGCTAATTACACGACATGTACAGAAGAAAATAATCTGGCACGTTGGCGACAGGATGAAACATCTGAGAACAAAAGCAACAGATCCTCATCCTGTCATACCGTTTTTACCGCTCAGCTACCAGGCGGATGATGTCATCATCTTCATCCTTCGCTGTGACCGCAGCAGGCTCTGCCGCTTTTTCAGGTTCGTTCGCTTCGCAAAGGCGACGGAGCAATGCGTTCTGTCTTTTTTGCTGATCTAACAATGCTTCGAGCAGCTCAATCTGCTCATTAGTACGCGAACTTGCCCGATTGACGAAAAACCACAGTACAAGCCCGACAACCAGAATCACCACCGATACAGCCAAAGACGCCAAACTCAACGCGCCAGAATTCAAAACTTCGTTCATTTTACCACCTCAATGTAGACAGCGTAGTTTACCACTGCCGCACAAGAAGGTAATCAACTGTGGCAAAAATGCGCTTACCAGGGAATAAATTTATTAACGGCACAAATACCGCTGAAAAATTGTACATCCTGATCGCACATGATGTTGAACACTTGCGCCCACATCAGTATGCATACCAGCACGACAACTATCAGCACTACCCAGCGAATTTTTTTCACTCCAGCTCCACTCTTCGAATCTACATCTTATGTCTATAAATTATCATGCGTTACCTAAACCCAGAGTTAACTGTATCGGCATTCAATCTTTTTAGGAATGATTCACTTGTTTCATCCCATGTACAGGCTAATCTAATAATAACGAGAAAAGATAAGAGGTTGTAATGCGTCTGATAATCCGCGCTATTGTGTTGTTAGCTCTGGTTTGGATCGGTTTATTACTGAGCGGCTATGGAATTTTGATTGGAAGTAAGGAGAATGCAGCGGGTCTGGGCTTGCAATGCCAATATCTGACCGCCCGCGGAACCAGCACCGCACAATACGTCCACACAAACAGCGGTATCATTGGCCTGTCGGATTGCCCTTTGTTAAGAAAAAGTACGGTCATTATTGATAACGGTTAATATAGCAACAATACATACGCTACGTTATTTGCACCAACTAACTTTATGACTGTTCATAAAAAACCCCAGATACAAAAATACCTGGGGTTTTAACGTTGACGCTATTACGCCAGATTAGAACGGATAGTCGTTATAACCCATTTGTTCTGAAATTTTACGCGCAGCCGTATGCAGCATCGCCACATACTCGTGCAAACGTTCCTCAGAGAAACGCAGCGTCGGAAATGAAATACTCAAGCCTGCAATCACCACACCGAAACGGTCAAACACCGGCACACCGATGCAGCGCAGACCTTCTTCCTGTTCTTCGTTGTCTTCACCGTAGCCCTGCTCACGGACTTTATCCAGCAGTACCAGCAGTTCATCAGTATTGGTAATAGTACGGTCGGTGCTGCGTTTGTACTCAATACCGTCCAGAATTTGCTTCACTTCATCGCGGTCACGCCATGCCAGCAGAACTTTACCGATAGCCGTGCTGTACAGTGGATTACGGCGACCTACGCGAGAATACATGCGCAGATTGTACATGGAGTCGATTTTATGAATGTAGACGATGCTGTCTTCATCCAGTGCGCCAAGGTGTACTGTCTCTTTGGTCAGGCGCGAAAGTTCGCGCATCTGAATATCAGCGCTACGGATAAGATCGACGTTTTGCAACGCGCGAGCACCCAGCTCGAATAATTTCAGGGTCAGTGAGTATTTCTCAGATTCCCCTTCTTGTGCCACATAACCCAGCGTTTTCATGGTCTGCAAAAAGCGATAAACGGTGCTTTTTGACATCATGACGCGTTGCGACAACTCGGTAATACCAATTTCGCGCTCTTCACCCAGCGCCTGCAGGATGCCAAAAACCTTCAGCACGGAAGATACAGAATCGGGTTGTTTATCCAGATCTGCGATTGCCATTTATCACCCCTTTCGAGTGTTTTATAAAAATCAGAACCGGTTTTTATTATAATTTCACGTATCAGCCCTCGCAATCGCTCTTTGCTTACTTAGTTACAAATCTGCGACCTAACGCCTGAATATCAATGCTAAAATTATTATTCTCATCATAAATTCCGACAATATTGACTTCCTATGGAAAAAACTCAGACCGATGGTCTGCCATTGCCCCAGCGATATGGCGCAATTTTAACCATTGTTATTGGCATCTCTATGGCAGTACTCGATGGCGCAATAGCGAACGTTGCCCTCCCCACTATCGCCACCGATCTTCAGGCCTCACCCGCCAGCTCAATCTGGATTGTGAACACCTACCAAATTGCGATCGTTGTTTCGCTGTTATCGCTCTCTTTTTTAGGTGATATGTTTGGCTACCGACGCATTTATAAGTGTGGTCTGGTCGTGTTTCTGTTGGCGTCGCTGTTTTGTGCCTTGTCAGACTCGCTACATATGCTGACGTTAGCGCGCGTGGCTCAGGGGTTTGGCGGCGCGGCGCTGATGAGCGTTAATACGGCATTGATCCGACTCATTTATCCTCAGCGCCAGCTTGGCCGCGGAATGGGAATTAATTCCTTTATTGTGGCAGTCTCCTCGGCAGCGGGTCCGACTATTGCGGCGGCAATTCTCTCTATTGCCTCGTGGAAATGGCTATTTCTGATTAACGTCCCGCTGGGGATCATCGCCCTGCTACTGGCTATGCGTTTTTTGCCCCCCAATTCTTCACGTAGCAATAAACCGCGCTTTGATCTGCCCAGCGCAGTAATGAACGCCTTAACATTCGGTTTGTTAATCACGGCACTCAGCGGGTTTGCACAGGGACAGTCGCTAAAATTGATTGGTGCTGAACTGGTGGGGCTTCTCGTGGTAGGGTTTTTCTTTATCCGCCGCCAACTCGCATTGCCAGTACCGTTATTGCCGGTTGATCTGCTACGCATTCCGCTGTTTTCACTCTCTATTTGCACCTCAATCTGTTCATTCAGCGCACAAATGCTGGCAATGGTTTCTCTCCCCTTTTTCATGCAAACGGTTCTCGGGCGCAGCGAGGTTGAAACGGGCCTGCTACTGACGCCGTGGCCGCTGGCAACCATGGTGATGGCCCCACTGGCGGGATATCTGATTGAACGTGTTCATGCGGGTCTGCTGGGCGCGCTGGGCATGGCAGTAATGGCGTGTGGGCTGTTTTCGCTGGTGTTGCTGCCCGCATCACCTTCTGATTTTAATATCATCTGGCCAATGATTTTGTGCGGTGCGGGTTTTGGCTTGTTCCAGTCACCGAATAATCACACCATCATCACCTCCGCGCCGCGTGATCGTAGCGGAGGCGCGAGCGGTATGCTCGGAACGGCGCGTTTACTGGGCCAGAGTACCGGGGCCGCACTGGTTGCGCTGATGCTAAATCAGTTTGGTGACAACGGAACACACGCCTCGCTGATAACAGCGGGTATTCTGGCTTCGCTGGCCGCAATCGTGAGTGGCTTACGTATCACACAACCGCGAGTTCAGGCATAAAAAAAGCGCGTCTGTCGACGCGCTTTTTATTTTTAGTCTGCTGCCAATTATTTCAGGTATTCACCGCTGCGCAGCGCTTCAATACGTTTGTCCAACGGCGGGTGAGTCATAAACAGCTCACTCAACGATTTGGATTTACCGTTGATGCAGAACGCCATCATGCTGGTCGCTTCCTGCGGCTCATAGCTGGTTTTCAGGCGCTGTAGCGCGGCGATCATTTTTTCACGACCCACCAGTTTCGCTGAGCCTGCATCCGCATGGAATTCACGATGACGTGAGAACCACATCGTAATAATGCTCGCCAGAATACCAAATACCAGCTCCAGTACCGTCGCTACCGCAAAGTAGATTAACGGGTTACCGTTGCTACCCTCTCCCTCATCGCGGTTACCGCCCATAAACCCAGCGGCAATCTGCGCCAGAATACGTGAGATAAAGATAACGAAGGTGTTCACCACACCCTGAATTAGCGTCATGGTAACCATATCGCCATTAGCAATGTGGCTGATCTCATGCGCGATAACCGCTTCGGCTTCATCCGGACTCATGTTTTGCAACAGGCCAGTACTTACAGCCACCAGCGAGGCATCCCGGCGCGCACCGGTAGCAAACGCGTTAATATCTGGCGCATGGTAGATTGCAACCTGCGGCATAGCGATCCCGGCCTGGCGGGCCTGGTTCGCAACTGTATTCATCAGCCAGCGTTCTCTTTCATTGCGAGGCTGTTCGATCACTTCCCCGCCAACGGACTTTAACGCCATCCATTTGGACATCAGCAACGAAATGAAGGAACCACCAAAACCAAACAGCAGTGCCATGATCAACAAGCCTTGAACGCTGCTTGACTGAATCCCTGTCAGGCTCAATACCAGCCCGAAAACGACCATCACAGCCAGGTTCGTCAGCAGGAAGAGCGCGATTCGCATCATAATTTTCTTTTAACCTCAATTTAACAAAACGCACTATGCGATTACCCATATCGTATGGGTCTTATGACTATTTTCAAGCATCCATAGGTGCTAAGTCACCAGAAAGACACAACTTTACATTTTATCGTATCAGACTGACGTCTTCATGCACTTGTTAAAAAAACAGGCACAATTTCTTGTGCCTGTTCGAGGTTATTGACTGGTTGCGGGCTGTTCCGCTGGCTTTTCTTTTTCAAGATGCGCCAGGTCGAGCGCGATTTTTACCGTTTCATCCAGGTATGGATCCGGCTCCTGGTAATCCTTCGGTAGATCGTCCAGTTTCTTCAGCAGCGGTTTGCCTTCACGCTTGAACCGATCGTTAATACGCGCCAGACGCATTGCGTCATCTTCGTTATTCTCTTTTTCACGCTGAGCGTAATTCAGAGAAGCGATGTTGCGCTTATCCTTCATCGCATTGAAACGCGCAATGTCCTTCATGATGTACTGGAACTCAGGATCGTTCGCAATACGTGCATTGTGCTCTTTCAGCAATTCAGGTCCGAACGGCGTCAGATTATCTGACTTGGTGTAGGTCGCCGCATCAATGCTGTCCCACGGCAGCGCGTTATCTTCAAACTTCTCGCCGGTTTCAGTTTCTTCATTACCTGTCGGCATGATGATATCTGGCGTAACACCCTTACGCTGCGTGCTGCCACCGTTTACGCGGTAGAATTTCTGGATCGTGTACTGAACAGAACCCAGCGCTGGCCATTCCGGACGCAGCATCTGATCGTAAATACGGTTCAGGGAGCGATACTGCTGAACTGTGCCTTTACCGAAGGTGGGTTCACCAACGATCAGCGCTCGGCCATAATCCTGCATTGCCGCAGCGAAAATCTCTGATGCTGAGGCGCTGAAGCGATCGACCAATACCACCAGCGGGCCTTTGTAGTACACAACGCCGTCGGTATCGCTGTCTTCACGCACTTTACCGTTATTGTCACGAACCTGAACCACCGGGCCGGATGGAATGAACAGACCGGAAAGCGAAACCGCTTCGGTCAGCGCTCCACCGCCGTTGGTACGCAGATCTATGATGATGCTGCTGACGTTCTGTTTTTCCAGTTTCTGCAACTGGACTTTGACATCATCAGTCAGGCCTACATAGAAGCCAGGAATATCCAGTACGCCAACTTTTTCTTTGCCGACGGTTTTCACGGACATTTTAACGGCGCGGTCTTCGAGACGGATACGTTCACGCGTTAGCGTCACGGTGCGCGTCTTGGTACCTTTGCCGGCAGGCAGAATTTCAAGGCGTACCTTGCTGCCTTTAGGCCCTTTGATCAGTGCCACGACATCATCCAGACGCCAGCCAATCACATCGACCATGCCCTTGCCCGTCTGTCCGACGCCGACAATACGATCGCCAACGCTGATCGCTTTGCTCTTGGCTGCCGGACCACCTGCCACCATGGAGTTAATGACGGTGTAGTCATCATCCATCTGCAGAACCGCGCCAATACCTTCCAAAGACAAGCTCATTTCAGTATTGAACTGCTCGGTATTGCGCGGAGAGAGATAGTTAGTATGCGGGTCGATTTCACGGGCGAACGCTGTCATCGCCAGTGAGAACACATCTTCGCTGTTGGTCTGTGCCAGACGGCGAATCGCAAATTTGTAGCGGCGCGTCAGCGTTTCGCGGATTTCCGCATCGGTTTTACCGGTCAGCTTCAGGCTGAGTTCGTCAAATTTAACCTTGCCGTCCCACAGCGCATTAAGCTCTGCTTCGCTCTTCGGCCACGGCGCTTTGCTTCGGTCGAGGTTAAAGGTGTCGTTACCGGTGAAATCCATTGGACGTGCCAGTACGCTTAATGCGTACTGATAACGTTCAAATCGGCGTTTTTGCGCCAGATTATAGAGATCGTAAAAGACATCCAGCTTGCCGGTGCGCAGTTCATCGCCGAGGACCGTTTTCTTTTTTGCATACTGTTCGATATCGCTCGCCAACAGCACGTTGTGGCTGTAGTCGAGCAAATTCAAATAGCGGTCAAAAATTTTTGCCGAAAACGCCTGATCCAGATCGAACTGGCGATAGTGTGATCGCGTAAAACGCGACGTCACACGTTCGCTTACCGTCGCATGCTGGGTTTCTTCCTTTAAAACGGGGATTTGATCGGCACGCGTGATGTCTTCCACAGCAAGTGCCTGGCCTGCTAATGCAAGCAGACCAGCTAACGCAGTAAGCCTAAAAAAAGTGTTCATGCCAGGCCTGGCCTCCGTTTCAGAACACCAGGTGTTCTGCGCGTACAATCAAAGACATACCCGAATTCAGCTGTACACGGACGCCATCTTTGGTGATTTCTAATACGGTGGCATCCATCGCATTATTTCCTGCTTTCACCTTCAGAGACTGCCCTACCGTCAGTACTGAAATATCAGATACCGGGGTATGCTGTTCTTCGCGAGGAGCACGCGGTGCTTTTGCTGCTGGTTTTTCAGCGCGAGGTTTACGCTCAGCACCTTCTTTACGACGCGGTGCAGGACGCGGCTTACGCTCGCGACGCGGTGCGTCTTCTTTTTCACCGGCGGCAGCGGCCGCTTCGCGTTTTTTCGCCTGTTGCTCTGCGCGTTGCGCCTGAACACGGGCTTTAGCTTCTTCCAGCTGTTTGCGAGCATGTTCAACATGTTGTTCATCCAGCTCACCACAAGGGTTGCCGTCGAGATCAACACGCGTTGCGCCCAATTTAACGCCATACAGATAGCGCCAGCTTGAAGTATAGAGACGTAAGGCAGAACGGAGCTGAGTCTTGCTGAGGTTCATTTCACCCTCAACACGCTCTACCAGATCCTGAAAAATGCCAATTTTCAGTGGGCGCGCTTCGCCTTCCGCACTAAAACACTGCGGGAAGCGTTCGGCCAGAAACGCGATGACTTCTTTACTGCTATTCAACTTAGGTTGATTTTCCATGAAATTTCCTGATTACAACGGACGTAGCCAACAAGCGCAGGCATGAACAGGCGACATTATAATGACGTCATCAGTAATTGCTACGTTATCCGTTGATTATCCTGCGACGCGCGCAAAGAATTTTTTGTAATCCGTCGTTGCAAGCACGGTTTCAAGCTGTGCCACAAGCGTACGCAGACCTTGTTCATCTTCTTCAGTAAAGCGGCCAAATGCCGTGCTATCAATATCCAGCACGCCTATTATCTGATTGTCGACAGCGATCGGCAGGACGATTTCAGCATTGCTGGCGGCATCACAGGCGATGTGCCCATCAAAAGCATGTACGTCCTCAATACGCTGAACCTGGTTCTGCGCCACTGCGGTACCGCACACACCGCGCCCTACCGGGATCCGCACGCAGGCAATTTTGCCCTGGAAGGGACCAAGCACCAGCGTATCGTCCTCAAGCAGGTAAAAACCGGCCCAATTCACTTCTGCAAGACGCTCGTACAACAATGCGCTGGTATTCGCCAGCGTTGCCAGAAAACTGGTTTCACCTGCCATCAATGCCTGAAAATCACGGTTCAGATCCGTGTATAGCTCTATTTTGTTCATTATATAATCACTTAGTTGTCTTACTTAAAACTGCAGCCTACTAAAATAAACATTAAATGCGTTAATGCTCAAGATCATTCCCGTCATGAGTTAAGATAACATTACTTCAACAATTTGATTCGCGATACATGGCCTTAACGACAGCACGCATCACGCCAACTAAAAAAATAGCCATCAGGTCCATCGGTGAGGCACTACCTCGTGCACATTATCACCGCTGCCCTGAATGTGACCTGATATTTAGCTTGCCTAAAATGCGTTCGCACCAAAGTGCCTTTTGCCCACGCTGCCAGGCAAAAATTCGTGACGGACGCGACTGGTCGTTAACGCGACTGGCGGCCATGGCTTTCACCATGTTGCTGCTGATGCCCTTTGCCTGGGGAGAGCCACTCCTGCACATCTATTTATTAGGCGTGCGCATTGATGCCAATGTGATGCAAGGCATCTGGCAAATGACCCGACAAGGTGACCCCCTTACCGCCTCCTTCGTGCTTTTTTGCGTCGCTGGTGCGCCGCTAATTCTTGTGACTTCAATCGCTTATCTGTGGTTTGGTAATATTCTCGGGATGAACCTGCGCCCGGTGCTGCTGATGCTGGAAAGGCTCAAAGAGTGGGTGATGCTCGATATTTACCTGGTGGGTATCGGTGTCGCATCAATCAAGGTTCAGGACTATGCTTTTTTGCAGCCTGGCGTGGGGCTGTTTGCTTTTATTGCGCTGGTGATCCTCAGTATTTTGACGCTGTCGCATCTTAACGTTGAACAGCTTTGGGACCGTTTCTACCCGCAAAGACCGGCTCGTCGGCCCGATGATAAGCTCCGCGTCTGCCTTGGCTGCCATTTTACAGGTTATCCGGACGCCCGCGGTCGCTGCCCCCGCTGCCATATTCCGTTGCGCTGGCGCAGAAATCAAAGTATCCAAAAGTGTTGGGCGGCTCTGCTGGCCTCGATTGTCCTGCTTTTACCCGCTAACCTGCTGCCCATCTCGGTAATTTATGTCAACGGCGGCCGGCAGGAAGACACAATCCTGTCAGGCATAATGTCTTTGGCAAACAGTAATGTCGGCGTAGCGGCGATCGTGTTTATCGCCAGTATATTAGTGCCATTTACCAAAGTGATTGTGATGTTTACGTTGCTATTCAGCATCCACTTTAATTGTGAACAAGGGTTGCGCACCCGTATAAAACTACTGCGTATGGTGACCTGGATTGGCCGCT
Organism: Citrobacter sp. Cpo109; assembly: GCF_030332565.1. Classification (NCBI taxonomy): domain Bacteria; kingdom Pseudomonadati; phylum Pseudomonadota; class Gammaproteobacteria; order Enterobacterales; family Enterobacteriaceae; genus Citrobacter; species Citrobacter sp. Cpo109. Next base: position 233,679 of record NZ_JAOWHQ010000042.1, on the reverse strand, counting down.
GGTCGATGCTGGATCTCTTTGTTATCGCGTTAACCATGTCGCTGATAAATCGCGATCAGATACTTGCTTTTACTATGGGACCGGCTGCGTTTTATTTCGGCGCAGCGGTAATATTGACTATTCTTGCTGTGGAATGGCTGGACAGCCGCTTACTTTGGGATGCACATGAGTCAGGAAACGCCCGCTTCGCAGACTGAAGCGCAGATTAAAACAAAACGCCGTATCTCCCCTTTCTGGCTGCTGCCGTTCATCGCGCTGATGATCGCAGGATGGCTTATCTGGGGAAGCTATGAAGATCGTGGCAATACCGTGACCATTGACTTTATGTCTGCGGACGGCATTGTGCCAGGCCGTACTCCCGTTCGCTATCAGGGCGTTGAAGTGGGCACGGTGCAGGATATCAACCTCAGCAAAGATCTACGCAAAATTGAAGTCCGCGTCAGCATCAAATCGAGCATGAAAGATGCTCTGCGCAAAGATACCCAGTTCTGGCTGGTCACGCCGAAGGCGTCGCTGGCTGGGGTTTCTGGTCTGGATGCGTTGGTTGGCGGCAATTATATCGGCATGATGCCCGGTACTGGCGAGGCAGAGGATCATTTCGTCGCCCTCGACACCCAGCCCAAGTATCGTCTGGATAATGGCGATTTAATGCTGCATCTGCGCGCCCCTGATCTCGGATCGCTTAATAGCGGTTCACTGGTTTATTTCCGTAAGATTCCGGTGGGCAGGGTCTATGACTACACCATCAACCCGAACCATCAGGGCGTAACCATCGATGTATTGATTGAACGTCGCTTCACCAATCTGGTGAAAAAAGGCAGCCGCTTCTGGAACGTCTCCGGTGTAAATGCGGATGTCAGCCTTAGCGGTGCGAAGGTAAAACTGGAGAGTCTGGCGGCGCTGGTCAACGGTGCCATTGCTTTTGATTCACCCGAAGACTCAAAACCTGCTGCGGCAGACGACACGTTTGGTCTATATCAGGATCTCGCGCATAGCCAGCGCGGAGTAATCGTCAAGCTTGATTTACCCAGCGGAGATGGACTCAAAGCAGGCTCAACATCGCTGATGTATCAAGGATTAGAAGTCGGTCAGCTCACAAAACTGGATTTAAACCCAGGCGGTAAAGTCACCGGCGAAATGACGGTCGATCCCAGCGTCGTAACGCTACTGCGTGACAACACACGAATTGAGTTACACAGCCCTAAATTATCGTTAAGCGATGTGAATCTCAGTTCGCTGCTGACAGGTAAAACTTTCGAGCTGGTACCTGGCGAAGGCGAGCCGCGTAACCAGTTTGTCGTTATCCCCGCTGAGAAGTCATTGTTACACGACCCAGGCGTCATGACGTTTACGCTGACAGCGCCGGAGAGTTACGGTATTGATGCTGGCCAGCCGCTAATTCTTCACGGCGTACAGGTCGGTCAAGTGATTGAGCGTACGCTTTCCAGCAAAGGCGTCTCATTTACCGTTGCTGTTGAACCACAGCATCGTGACCTGGTGCAGGGTGACAGTAAGTTCGTGGTGAACAGCCGCGTGGATGTCAAAGTTGGACTTGATGGCGTGGAGTTCCTTGGCGCCAGCGCCAGTGAGTGGCTCAGCGGCGGCATTCGTATTTTGCCCGGAACCAAGGGCGAAATGAAAAAAAGCTACCCGCTTTACGCTAACCTGGAGAAAGCCATTGAAAACAGCCTGAGCGATCTGCCAACCACCACGGTCAGCCTGAGCGCCGAAACGCTACCTGATGTGCAGGCCGGTTCGGTGGTGCTTTACCGCAAATTCGAGGTCGGTGAAGTGATTAGCGTTCGTCCTCGCGCCGATGCGTTTGATATCGATCTGCATATCAAACCGGAATATCGCAACCTGTTGACCAGCAACAGCGTGTTCTGGGCCGAAGGCGGAGCAAAAGTTCAGCTTAACGGCAGCGGATTAACCGTACAGGCATCTCCCCTTTCACGCGCGCTTAAAGGGGCGATTAGCTTCGATAATTTAAGCGGTGCCAGCGCCAGCCAACGTAAAGGCGACAAGCGTATTCTGTATGCTTCGGAAACCGCCGCGCGTGCGGTCGGCGGCCAGATAACGCTGCATGCGTTCGATGCCGGTAAACTCGCTGCAGGCATGCCGATTCGCTACCTGGGAATCGATATCGGCCAGATCCAAACGCTTGAGCTGATCACCGCCCGTAACGAAGTTCAGGCAAAAGCGGTTCTGTACCCGGAATACGTGCAGACCTTTGCGCGAAGCGGTACCCGTTTCTCTGTGATCACCCCACAAATTTCGGCAGCGGGCGTGGAGCATCTGGATACAATCCTGCAGCCGTATATCAACGTTGAACCCGGACGCGGTAATCCGCGCCGTGATTTTGAGCTGCAGGAAGCCACCATTACCGACTCTCGTTACCTCGATGGTCTGAGTATTGTGGTTGAAGCACCAGAAGCAGGTTCGCTGAATATCGGAACCCCGGTGTTGTTCAGAGGTATTGAAGTGGGGACCGTCACTGGGCTGACGCTGGGCTCGCTTTCCGATCGTGTGATGGTTGCCATGCGCATTAGCCAACGCTATCAGCATCTGGTACGCAACAACTCCGTGTTCTGGCTGGCATCCGGCTACAATCTCGACTTCGGTTTGACCGGCGGTGTCGTGAAGACTGGTACCTTCAACCAGTTCATTCGCGGCGGCATCGCCTTCGCGACTCCACCAGGTACACCGCTGGCACCTAAAGCACAGGCAGGTAAACACTTCCTGTTGCTGGAAAGCGAACCGAAAGAGTGGCGTGAATGGGGCACCGCCCTGCCACGTTAATGTATCCACTGCTCCGGCGCGAGTACGTACGCCGGAGCAGTTATGCTACACTGCGCACCTGTTTTTTTGCCGGTGGTACCAAGTGGCTTATTTTCCCAACGCCTTTCTGACTCAAATGCGTGAAGCAATGCCTTCCACGCTCTCATTCGATGAATTTCTCGCTGCCTGTCAGCGCCCGTTGCGCCGCAGCATTCGCGTCAATACGCTGAAAATCTCCGTTGCCGATTTCCTCGCGCTGACAGCACCTTACAACTGGTCTCTCACTCCGGTTCCCTGGTGTACGGAAGGTTTCTGGATTGAACGCGATGATGAAGAGTCAGTGCCGCTCGGCAGCACCGCAGAACATTTAAGCGGCCTGTTTTATATTCAGGAAGCCAGCTCAATGCTGCCAGTCTCCGCGCTGTTCGCCGAAGGCAATACCCCGGAACGCGTAATGGATGTTGCGGCAGCCCCCGGCTCCAAAACCACGCAAATTGCCGCAAAAATGAATAATCGAGGCGCCATTCTGGCGAATGAGTTTTCTGCCAGTCGCGTCAAAGTCCTGCATGCCAATGTCAGCCGTTGCGGGATAGCCAACGTCGCCCTGACCCATTTTGACGGACGCGTATTTGGCGCTGCGTTGCCGGAGTCATTTGATGCCATATTGCTCGACGCACCGTGTTCCGGTGAAGGCGTGGTGCGTAAAGACCCTGATGCGCTAAAAAACTGGTCTGTAGAAAGTAATCTGGAAATTGCCGCGACCCAGCGCGAATTACTCGACAGCGCCTTCCACGCCCTGCGTCCCGGTGGCACATTGGTTTACTCGACCTGTACGCTTAATCGTGACGAAAATGAAAATATCATGCAGTGGTTGATTGAGACCTATCCTGATGCCGTCGAGTTTTTACCTCTGGGTGATTTATTTCCGCAGGCCGAACGCGCCCTGACGCCGGAAGGATTCCTGCATGTATTCCCGCAGATTTACGATTGCGAAGGTTTCTTCGTTGCGCGTTTGCGCAAAACAGCTGCAATCCCTGCACTACCTGCGCCGAAGTACAAAGTCGGAAACTTCCCGTTTAGCCCGCTTAAAGGACGCGAGTCCGCGCTTGTCACGCAAGCCGCGAGCGCTTGTGGACTGCAGTGGGAAGATAATTTGCGCCTGTGGCAGCGCGATAAAGAGATCTGGCTGTTCCCGACTGACATTGAACCTCTGATTGGCAAGGTTCGCTTTTCTCGACTCGGGATCAAACTGGCTGAAACCCACAACAAAGGGTATCGCTGGCAGCATGAGGCCGTTATCGCCCTCGCCGATCCGAACCACAGCCATGCATTCGAGCTGACCCTTGCCGAAGCGGAAGAGTGGTATCGCGGTAGAGATGTTTACCCGCAAACCGCACCGACGAGTGACGACGTACTGGTTACGTTCCAGCATCAGCCGATCGGTCTGGCAAAACGCATTGGATCGCGACTGAAGAATAGCTATCCGCGCGATCTTGTCCGGGATGGCAAACTCTTTATGGGATAACGCACGTTTTTACTGGCGCTTTTGCTAACGTTGACTACGCTGAAAAATGGACGGCCTAACTGGTCGTACCACAACCAGCAAATTAACGGAGAGCACGATGATGAAAACCAGTGTGCGCATTGGCGCTTTTGAAATCGACGACGCCGAGTTACATGGCGAATCGCCGGGGGACCGAACGTTAACCATTCCGTGTAAATCCGATCCAGATTTATGTATGCAACTGGATGCCTGGGATGCCGACACCAGCGTCCCGGCCCTGTTGAACGGAGAACATTCAGTACTATTTCGCGAACACTACGATCGTAAGTCAGATGCCTGGATCATGCGCCTTGCCTGATTCAAAAAGAACCCGTCGCCAGACGGGTTATTTCTTGGTTAATTTCCCTCACCTATCAACATCTTCTACACTACAGGTATGGCTTTACCATTTGAGGATGGAATGTTCACGCTGGTTCTTTTTGTGTGCTATCTGGATGGCGGTTGTGAAGATATCGTGGTTGATGTCTACAAAACTGAGCGGCAGTGCCTGATATCGATGGACGATCAACGTATTCGTAACGGCGGATGTTTACCTGCGGACGACTACATCGACAGTTTCTGGCATCCGGCCCAGGAATACAGCGATTTTTGATTATTGCAGTTGTACCAGCGTTAACTCGCCGCCGAATACAGCGCCGGTATCAATATAGTGTAGATTCTCGCGATCCAGCCGATGGCGCAACGGCGTGTGGCCAAACCAGAAGTGATCCGCGCCGCGAATCGCACAACCACTGTTCATCAGTCTCGAGCGGTCCCACAGCACGCGCTGTAAATCGATCTCTTTTAGCCACTGATAATCATCATCCGGGTAATCGGCATGAGCAATAACGTGTATACCGTTCTGACAATGCAGCTCCAGAATCCAGGGTAACTGCCAACACCCTTCAAGAGCAAATTTCGCTGCCGGTTGCTCCGCCTGCTCGAACCACGAGCCACCATTCATAAACCACATGAATTGATCCCCCGTCGCCAGCGCGTCCAGCGCCATCTGTTCATGGTTCCCCCTGACCGCGACAATCCAGCGTTTACGCAGTAGTTTCAGACAACGCAAACTGTCTGGTCCACGGTCGATAACATCCCCCACTGAAACCAGCAGATCCTGCCAGGGATCAAAACGGTACTGGCGCAGTTTAGCCATCAGCATCGAGAAGCATCCGTGGATATCCCCAACCACCCAGACGTGACGCCACTGCGTACCGTCGATTCGTTGATAGATATTGCCAGGTCGTCCCATGTCGCCTCCAGATTACAAGGGTACCTGATTATAATTTTAGCAATGATGGTAAAAAAGCCTGGACGATCGTGGGCAGGAGTATGGTATGGTTTATGGAGAATGCAGCATGCAATACGCCGTGTTTTGCCCTGGATGGCATCGCATTCGCCACATAAAAAGAGACCGAATACGATTCCTGTATTCGGTCCAGGGAAATGGCTCTTGGGAGAGAGCCGTGCGCTAAAAGTTGGCATTAATGCAGGCTAAGTTACCCTGCCATTTAAGAATAGATGACAGCGCCAGGTTTTCCAGTCCGCGGCTAAAGTGGCCGGAAAAAAAGGACGTTTGTTACGCATCCAAACGCAAAAACCGCAAGTTCTCCTGCGAGATCCTTGCGGTTTTTTATTGGAAATCAGAGCGCTACATCTGACAATTAACAGAGCTTTTCTGCACGCTCTACAAACGGTGCCAGGCTCATTTTTTCGCCCGGTTTCGCCGGATCATCAATCTGGATAATCTCTATCGGCTTTGCCGTGGTTTTTCCGCTCTCCACCTGCTGTCTGGCGACATCATTCAACGGGTATTGCACCAGCGTACTGGGATTGATGACATACAGCGCGTTACCTGGACGGCAGGTCAGCATCACCTCTTCCCGATTAAACGCCCACTTATCTTTGCCAACCTCAAAACGGCTGACGGTAATGACCTGCGGCGCAGCCAGCGCGGCTCCGGAGCTTGCCAGGAGTAATAAAGAGATAATGATTTTTTTCATGCGTTTCGCCAGTCCATCAATCAGAAAGGTTCGAGGGTTGCAAACAGGCTGACAATCGCCAGAACAACGGCTCCTATACCCCATTCCAGCTTGGTCATCCAAATAAAATAGAGAGTCATGCCGCGGTTATCCTGCCGCATGCGTGGTACCAGAACATACCGATTCACCAGCGCAATCGCCACCATTAGCATGACCAGGGCACCTTTTAACAAAAGCAGTCGCCCGTAAGCCATGTGCCAGGGAACAGAAAAACCGACAATAAACAGCGCATTCATAATACCGGTTAGTAAAACACCGATAACGAAAAGATGTCCATAGCGTGAGAAGCGCATCATGGTACTGATGGCCTGTTCCCGCCAGCGACCTTGCGCCATTCGCATACAGTAAAGTACGGGCAGCAAACCGCCGAACCAGGCGGCTGCGCATACCAAATGTAAAGCGTGGTTAACCTGCTGGATTGCGCCAGGGATACCGCTGTGCAGCGTCGCATGTCCGACGCCAGCCAGCAAAATAAACTGCGCAATAGCCAGCATTAACAGTAGTCGCGGCATACTGCGCGGCACCATGATGGTCACCACCAGCGTGACCAACGCGAGGATAATCTGCCATAACCAGACGCCACCAAATTGCGTTTGCAACACGGCGAGCCAAACGTCAGTAGAGACAACATCCCGCCAGCCTGAGCCCATTAACCCACCCTGAATCGCCAGCATCAGCGTCGCGCTGATAAAGCTCCACGTCGCAGCATGCCGTTGCAGACGTAAAAAACGACGCATCATTAAACGACGAACCGAAACGGGAGCCAGCCATGCGCCGTAAAGCGCACAGCCAAACACCAGCATCAAAGCGGTAAAATGGATAAACCGTAGTGCAACCCAGGTAAATGCCAGCATTGGTTATTTCACGCTAAAGGTATATTGCCCCTTCGTCTTGTGACCATCCACGGAGACAACGTGCCAGTCGACCGTATATTTTCCTGCTTCAAGTGTTTGATCAAGCGGAACAATCAGCTGCGTTTTGTCCTGCTCACTGCGCGATGCCTTGCCCGTTTTGATCTGTTCTTTGTTAGGACCGGTCAGCGTTGCACCGCTGAATCCCGGCTCTACGCCTTCAGAAAAATTCAGCGTCAACGCCTGAGGAGATGCCGCAACTTCAGCGTTAGCCGCCGGACTTTGTTTTGTGAGGTGGGCATGCGCCAATGCCGCAGGTGTTGCCAGAACGCTGGCGAGTACGATGAGCGCGTTGCGAAGCATAGATGCAGATGAAGCCATTTCAACTATTCCTTTTTGTTATGTCTAACCTGTAGAGAATAACCTTCTACAATGGTCGAGTCGAGAATCATCATTTCTGTCTTGCCATTAACGCACACTCTTAGTAACTTTGCGCGCCGAAAGACAGAGAAAAGGAAAAGCCCATGAACATCAATCTGGCCAAACTTGAGCAAGCGGAAATGGATAAGGTCAATGTCGATCTGGCTGCGGCTGGAGTGGCATTTAAGGAGCGATACAATATGCCCGTTGTTGCAGAAGTTGTTGAACGCGAACAGCCAGAGCATTTACGCGACTGGTTCCGCGAAAGACTCATCGCGCACCGTCTGGCATCCGTTACGCTTTCACGTTTACCATACGAGCCTAAAGTTAAATAAAACTTATATTACGTTACGATTCCTTACATGACGCCTGCTACAGTATAAGCATATTCTTAATCCACACATTAAGGATGGTTGTAGACACTATGAAAAGGAAATCATTATGTCATACTGGAAAATCGCAGCAGCACAATACGAACCTCTTCACACCTCAGTTACCGAACATGTCGCGCATCACCTGCAATTCATTCATGCGGCAGCTCAATGCCAATGTGAATTGCTGGTCTTCCCTTCCCTCTCATTGCTGGGTTGTGTTGATGAGAATGACGCGCTTCCTGCCCCACCCGATGAAGCGCTGTTAGAACCTCTCGCACATGCCGCCGCGACTTATCGCATGACGATAATTGCGGGACTACCGGTAGAACATAACAACCGGTTCGTGAAAGGCATTGCGCTTTTCTCTCCCTGGATGACTTCGCCATTAACCTTCCATCAGAGCCACGGGGCCTGTATTGCCAGACAGCGAAATGCCATCAGCGTTGTAGATAGCCAACCGGAAGGCATTGATATCGACCCGGCTTTTTCGCTGTTCACCAGCTGCCAGTCGGTCAGTGAACCGGAACTGCTCTCCTCTACATCTCGCCTACAAAGTTTCTCACATAAATTCGCCATCGCGGTATTAATGGCCAATGCGCGGGGTAGCAGTGCGTTATGGGATGAACGAGGTCGATTGATTGTTCGCGCAGACAGCGGTTCGTTGCTGTTAACCGGCCAACGCACGCCACGGGGTTGGCAAGGTGATATCATTCCATTACGCTAGTCGTTTTGGGTCAGGAGCATGGCATGTTGCGCATAATAGATACAGAAACCTGTGGTCTACAGGGAGGCATTGTTGAAATTGCTTCTGTCGACGTGGTTGACGGAAAAATAGTCAACCCCATGAGCCACCTGGTACGCCCTGACCGCCCCATCAGCCCACAAGCAATGGCTATCCATCGCATTACTGAAGCAATGGTGGCCGATAAGCCATGGATTGAAGACGTCATCCCGCAGTATTACGGCAGCGAATGGTACGTGGCGCACAATGCCAGCTTTGACCGCCGCGTATTGCCCGATATGCCCGGGGAATGGATTTGCACCATGAAGCTCTCCCGTCGGTTGTGGCCGGGGATCAAATACAGCAACATGGCGTTGTATAAATCGCGCAAGCTGAGCGTCCAGACACCAGCGGGTCTCCACCATCACCGCGCCCTGTACGATTGCTACATCACTGCGGCACTGCTGATCGACATCATGCAGACGTCAGGCTGGACAGCCGATCAAATGGTCGATATTACCGGCCGTCCCGCCTTACTCACTACTTTCACTTTTGGTAAGTACCGCGGAAAACCGGTATCAGAAGTGGCTGAACGCGATCCGGGCTATCTACGTTGGTTATTTAATAACCTTGACAATATGAGCCCGGAACTACGATTAACGCTAAAACACTATTTGGATCACGCCTGAGCAGGCAGTGTTCCCTGCGCCAGTCCAATCAAAAAAGCGTACTCAAGGGCCACGCCTTCGTAAGATTTAAAACGCCCGGATTTACCGCCGTGTCCGGAATCCATATCCGTGCAAAGTAGCAGCAAACGATCGTCCGTTTTCAGCTCACGCAGTTTTGCCACCCATTTTGCTGGTTCCCAGTATTGCACCTGGGAATCGTGTAATCCCGTCGTGACCAGCAGATGTGGGTATGCCTGCGCGGTTACATTGTCATACGGGCTGTAGCTTTTCATATAGGTGTAATACTCTTCGTCCTGCGGATTACCCCACTCTTCAAACTCACCGGTCGTCAGGGGAATTGATTCATCGAGCATAGTGGTTACCACATCGACAAACGGCACCTGAGCAATAACACCATGGAAGCGTTCCGGGCGTTCATTAATGGCGACGCCCATTAACATGCCTCCGGCGCTTCCGCCCATGCCATAACATAACTCAGGCGCGCCATAGCCCATTTTTAGCAGCGCATCACAGACGTCGAGGTAATCATTAAAAGTATTTTTCTTGTGCAGAAACTTACCGTCCTCGTACCACTGTTGTCCTAATTCACCACCACCACGCACATGGGCAATAGCATAAACAAAGCCGCGATCCAGTAAGCTCAAACGGCTGCTGCTGAAATCGGCATCCATGCTGGCGCCATATGAGCCATAGCCATAAACGAGTAACGGATTTTTTCCTTTCAGGAGATACTTTTGATGATAAACCAGCGAAACCGGAACCTCGGTGCCATCACGCGCAGTTATCCATAGGTGTTCGCTACGGTAATTCGCCGCATCAAATCCGGGGACCTCCGTCTGCTTAAGCACACGACGTTCCCCGGTGTCCATATCCAGTTCAAACAACGTGTCCGGGGTGGTCATGGAGGAATAACCATAGCGCAGGCGCGATGTCTCAGGCTCTGGATTATAGGCAAGCCAGGTCACATAAGCCGGATCGTCAAAGGCGATCCCGACCACTTCGCGCGTTTTACGATTAATCTGTCGTAGGCTGGTTAAGCCCCGCTGACGCTCTTCTACCACCAGCCAGTCAGTGAATAGCGTAAAGCCCTCCAGCATCACGTTGTCGCGCGCTGGGATCAGCGTCTCCCAGGCTTGCTCATCACGAACGCGGGTACGATACAGGCCGAAATTTTTCCCCTGACGGTTGGAGCGCAGATAAAAATTGTGTTGATAGTGATCGAGACTGTATTCATGGTCTTTGCGTCGCGCTAAAAAGACCAACGGTTCGGCATCCGCCAGTTCTGCGTCAAGCAGTAAAACCTCACTGGTGGTCGCACTGGCGATATGAATAACCACATAGTGTAGCGAGGTGGTTTTATGCAGGCTGACATAAAACATATCATCGGCTTCTTCATACACCAGCTCATCCAATGACGATGGCGAGCCGACCGTATGTCGCCACACCTGATACGGCAATAACGTTGTTTCGTGCTTGCGCACGTAATAGAAAGTCTGAGAATCATTCGCCCAGACCAGATCCGCTTCGACGTTTTCCAGCACTTCCGGATACCAGTTGCCGCTTTGCAAGTTGCGAAAACGCACGCCATATTGCCGGCGAGAGAGATAATCTTCCGCCAGCGCCATGATGGTGTTATCCGGAGATATCGCCAGTCCACCCAGCGTATAAAACTCGCTGTGTGCCGCGCGCTGGTTCCCATCCAATAGAGTATCCCAATCATCCCACTCTTCACTGAGGGCAGACTGACGCTGATAAATAGCATATTCGCACCCCGGTTCATAAATATGCCGGTAGCGATAACCATTCTTCACATAGGGGGCTGATGCATCCTGAGGCGGGATACGGTCGATAATCTCTTTCAGGACGCGATCCTGCAAAGCCTGCTGCGAGGCCATAACCTGGCGGCCATACGCATTTTCTTGTTGCAGATAATCCAGCACTTCTGGCTGCGAGCGGGTGTCATCTCGCAGCCAGTAGTAATTATCAACACGAGTATCGCCATGCTGCGTCATGGCGTGAGGAATACGAGAAGCTTTTGGTAGCATGTCATTGTTCTTTTGCTTAAACATCCTATAAGGGTGGCAAAAGACAGCAATGATGCAAGCGAAACATGCGCCTTAGCGGTAAGTAATTAACCCGGTAAAGCCTGTTTTTGTTCTTTGAGATCCTGTTCAATGCCTTCACGAACATCCTGCGGGATCTTCAACGCATCGCCCAGCGCATTGAGATAGCTACGCTCCATAAAGTGGTCGATATCAATCGCCGCACAGCTCAGGAAGTAAATTTCCAGTGCTTCTTCTTCGTTACGGATCCCTTGCGCCAGACGCTGAGGATCTAACGGTTGTTCAATAGCACGTTCAATAAGAACGCGGCCCTGCTCTTCCACGCCCGCTTCACGGAGCTGCTGTTCAATGGCCGCTCGTTCTTTGGCATCAATATGTCCATCGCTTTTCGCCGCAAAAACCAGCGCCAGGATCAGACGCTCGGTGCGCTCATCCAGCGGTGAACTTTGTGCGCCAAACTGCGGCTCATCCTGATGCGCAGCGCGAACCTTATCCTTGTATTTGTTCCATAACACGGTACCGGCAACCGCACCGCCGCCCACCAGAAGCGCGCTGGTGCCGTATTTGCTCAGCAATTTTCGTGAAGATTTGTTGGCAACCAGTAATCCTGCCAGACCGCCTAACGCGCCTGGAACCAGAAGTTTACTCAGCCCTTGCTCGCCAGAAGATGACGCGGAGGATCCTTTTTGCCCAAGAAGAGATTGTAGTTGATTCAGCCAATTAGCCATTTTGCCCCTCAAGTACAGACGAATAATCATCAAAGCGTACCCGAGGGGATGTCAGGAAGTGTTCAGGTCATCAAAAGATGTGCAAATACCTGCGTTACTGCGGCTGATACTCGGCCGTTCCGGCTTTGCAGTCGACTTTCACCAGGTAGTGAATATCTGCGCTTTTACCACGAACCGTCAGGGGAACTGACCATTTCGCGTCTTTGCCCGTAATATCGGGCGTGCTAACCCAGGCGACAGGGTCGGCTTGACCGACGCGTTTTTGATCGTCAGCCCAGCGCGCGATGCGATTTTGCTGATAGTCACGTTTCACGCTTGCCGCAATACCGTCAGCATCCAGTCCTTCGCACTTGGGGAACTGAACATTCTTGCTTTCCATATTTGCCGCAAATACCGATACGCTGGCAGACAATAACAGCAGGCTCAATAACGCTCTTTTTTTATACATTCTTTTCTCCTTAATCTCCCCTTCGTCCTTCAGGTTGCCTGCGGCAACGTGAAATAACGTCAGGAATTGCACAATGATTCAGGGAAAAGCATGGTACAAAACGTCAGGAGCGCAAGTCGTTTCAGGCAGCCTGAGTATCATCCTCAGCGTGCGCATCGTTTTCGACAGCCTGTGGCGAAGGCAGCTTGCCGTTTTTCAGAATGGCGCTCAGCACATCTTTTTGCTCAGCCAGCCACAGGGAGAGAGCTTCACGCTGCTCGTCTTCGAGCGCTACCGGCGATTGCTCCAGCCATGTGTCGAGCAGATCTGCTGTATCCAGCATTTTGTCATACGCATCGGCTTCCTTTTTGCTGGTAAACGACATTTTTTCCTCACCTTCTCGAATGACTACGTATTTAACTTCAACCGCCATTTTTGCAGCCTCTTAAATTAACTGTATTTATGTACAGTATATTCTTTTTAAGCTCTGAAATCAACCTGGTAATAAAGACAGACGCAAACGTTTTCGTATATACTGCGCCCAGATAAAACAGGGGATTAATTTATGACGCTATTAGGCACAGCGCTGCGTCCCGCAGCAACGCGAGTGATGTTATTAGGTTCAGGTGAACTGGGTAAAGAAGTGGCGATTGAATGCCAACGCCTGGGTGTGGAAGTCATTGCCGTGGATCGTTACCCCGACGCGCCAGCCATGCACGTTGCCCATCGCTCCTACGTAATTAACATGCTGGATGGCGAGGCATTACGCCAGCTTGTCGAGCGTGAAAAACCACATTACATCGTGCCGGAAATAGAGGCGATTGCCACGGATATGCTGGTCAAACTGGAACAGGAAGGTCAACACGTTGTGCCTTGCGCACGAGCGACCCAACTGACCATGAACCGGGAAGGAATCCGTCGTCTCGCCGCCGAAGAATTGTCTTTACCTACATCATCTTTCCGTTTTGCAGACACCGAAACACGCTTTCGTGAGGCCGTTGCCGAAATCGGCTATCCCTGCATTGTGAAGCCGGTCATGAGTTCTTCCGGCAAGGGGCAGAGCTTTATCCGTTCAGCCGATCAGCTCACCGAGGCGTGGAACTATGCTCAACAGGGAGGCCGGGCAGGCGCCGGACGCGTTATCGTCGAAGGCGTAGTGAATTTTGATTTTGAAATCACCCTGCTAACCGTCAGCGCCGTTGATGGTGTGCATTTCTGCGCGCCGGTAGGTCATCGCCAGGAAGATGGCGATTATCGCGAGTCCTGGCAGCCGCAGCAGATGAGTGACCTGGCGCTGGCGCGCGCGCAGGAAATAGCCCGCAAGGTGGTACTGGCGCTGGGCGGTCACGGACTGTTTGGCGTGGAGCTGTTTGTCTGCGGTGATGAGGTGATTTTCAGCGAAGTCTCCCCTCGCCCTCACGACACGGGTATGGTGACCTTAATTTCGCAGGATCTATCTGAGTTTGCCCTGCACGTACGTGCATTTCTCGGTCTGCCCGTTGGCGAAATCCGCCAGTATGGACCTTCTGCTTCCGCCGTTATTCTGCCGCAACTTACCAGCCAGAATATCACATTTGATAACGTACAAGCCGCTGTAGGTGCGGGTATGCAAGTGCGTTTCTTTGGCAAGCCGGAAATCGACGGGAGCCGTCGTCTGGGCGTTGTGCTGGCCACAGCACAGAGCATTGAAGATGCGGTGATACGCGCGAAAGACGCAGCCGCACAGGTGAAAGTCGCAGGATAAAAACCAGACCCGTAGGCCGGATAAAACATTGATGCCGTATCCGACCTACGGTTTACGCATTAACGGCTTACTGCTTCGCGCCTTCTACTGCTTCACGAGCCAGCTTGGTAATACGATCGTAATCACCCGCTTCCAGCGCATCCGCCGGAACCAGCCAGGAACCACCGATGCACAGCACGCTTTTCAGTGCCAGGTAGTCACGGTAGTTCGCCGGAGAGATACCGCCGGTTGGGCAGAAACGCACCTGAGAGAACGGACCCGCAATTGCCTGCAGCGCTTTGGTACCGCCATTTGCTTCAGCAGGGAAGAATTTGAACTCTTTCAAACCGTAGTCCATACCCAGCATCAGTTCAGACACGGTGCTGATACCAGGGATCAGCGGAATAGTACCTTCCGTCGCGGCTTTCAGCAGCGGCTCGGTCAGACCCGGACTGATAGCAAACTGTGCACCGGCTTCGGTAACTTCAGCCAGCTGTTGTGGATTCAGTACAGTACCTGCACCAACGATAGCGTCCGGAACTTCTTTTGCGATCGCGCGAATGGCATCCATCGCACATGCTGTACGTAAGGTCACTTCCAGAACGCGCACGCCGCCTGCAACCAGCGCTTTTGCCATCGGCACTGCGTGTTCCAGTTTATTAACCACGATAACCGGTACAACCGGGCCAGTGGTCAGGATTGCTTCTGCACTTGTCTTCCAGTTTTTCATCAGAGTTTTCTCTCGCCTGATTACAAAATAAGTCTTAAAAAGTGATACAGGTTGCGCCCTGTTCCGCACCGGACAGCTTTTCACGCAACGCGCTGAACATTTCACGGCCTGTGCCCACGCGCGATGCGCTGAGGTCAGGAATGTGAGGCTGACGAGAAGCAAGTTCCTCTTCATCAACCAGCAGCGTCAATTCACCTGTCTGTCCATTCACACGAATGATGTCGCCATCGCGTACTTTTGCCAGCAGCCCGCCATCGTAGGCTTCTGGGGTTACATGGATTGCTGAAGGCACTTTACCTGAAGCACCTGAAAGTCGTCCATCGGTAACTAACGCAATTTTGAAACAACGGTCCAATAATACACCAAGTGGCGGCATGAGTTTATGTAATTCTGGCATTCCGTTTGCTTTTGGTCCCTGATGGCGCACAACGACTACGCAATCACGGTCGAGCAGTCCCGCATCGAAGGCCGGCAATACATCATGCTGACTTTCAAAAACAACCGCGGGCGCTTCAATTACCTGATTTTCTACCGGAACCGCCGACGTTTTCATCACCGCACGTCCGAGGTTACCGCTCAGCACTTTGGTACCGCCGTGGTGGGAGAATGGCTGATCGATGGTAGCAATCACATTGCTGTCCAGCGACTTCGCTGCCCCTTCGCGCCAGTCCAGTTCACCCTCGTTGAGCCAGGGTTCCATGGTGTAACGCGACAAACCAAACCCAGCAACGGTGTTCACATCTTCATGCAGCAGACCCGCATTCAGCAGTTCGCGCATTAACACCGGCACGCCACCCGCTGCCTGGAAGTGGTTAATATCTGCCGGACCATTCGGATACAGACGCGCCATCAACGGCACGATATCGGACAGATCGGAGAAGTCGTCCCAGTTAATCAGAATCCCGGCTGCGCGCGCCATCGCAACCAGGTGCATTGTATGGTTGGTTGACCCCCCGGTCGCCAGCAGCGCGACAATACCGTTCACCACTACTTTTTCATCGATCATTTTACCGATCGGCATCCATTCATTGCCGTTACCGGTCAGACGCGTTACCTGACGAGCAGCCGCGGCGGTCAACGCTTCGCGCAGCGGGGCATCCGGGTGTACGAATGAGGACCCTGGCAGTTGCATCCCCATAAACTCCACCACCATCTGGTTGGTGTTTGCCGTACCATAGAACGTACAGGTCCCCGGTGCGTGATAAGACGCCGCTTCGGATTCAAGCAGCGCCATGCGATCGACTTTGCCTTCAGCATACAACTGACGGATACGCACTTTTTCTTTGTTCGCCAGACCACTCGCCATCGGGCCGGAGGGAATAAAGATCGAAGGCAGATGACCAAATGACAGTGCCGCCATCACCAGACCCGGGACAATTTTGTCGCACACGCCAAGGAATAACGCGCCGTCGAACATATTGTGTGAGAGGCCGACAGCAGCCGACATCGCAATCACTTCGCGACTCAGTAACGAAAGCTCCATCCCATCCTGTCCCTGGGTCACACCGTCGCACATCGCAGGAACACCGCCAGCGACCTGGCCTACCGCATTGGCTTCATGCAGCGCTTTACGAATGATGTCCGGATAATGTTCGTACGGCTGATGCGCGGAAAGCATGTCGTTATAGGAGGTAATGATCGCGATATTGTTACGCAGCATGCTTTTCAGCGAGGCCTTGTCATCTGGCTGGCAGGCAGCAAAACCATGCGCCAGGTTACCGCACGCCAGTTGTGAACGATGAACGGTAGTCGATTTCGCTTGTTCAATACGGGCAAGGTAGGCGGAACGCGTGTCGCGAGAACGTTCGACAATACGCTTTGTTACGCGTAACAAATTCGGATTCATAGAGGCTCCTAAAATTTATCTGTCAGAGCGTTGGATCAACAATGTGTTTCAGTTGGGTTAAAAGCAGCTGAATCGCTTGTTAGCCGTAGCTCAGGGGCAAAATCGTTTCAGGCAGTGTAATAAAAAAAGCCCCGCGGGTGAATCCACGCGGAGCTTAAAAGTGCAAAAATTATTCTACAATCTGTGTTAGATCATGTTACCGGTAAAATAACACCTATGGGCTAGATGATATTTTACTCGAATTCGTTCCAGGAACGACCATCACGGGTAATCATGGCCACAGAGGCAACCGGTCCCCAGGTCCCGGCCTGATACGGTTTAGGTGCGTCGTTGTCCATTGCCCAGGCTTCAGTAATAGAATCGACCCACTTCCATGCTTCTTCAACTTCATCTCGACGCACAAACAGCGCCTGAATGCCGCGCATCGTTTCAAGCAGCAGGCGCTCATAAGCGTCGGCCAGATGCGTTTGGTTGAAGGTTTCGGAGTAGCTCAGATCAAGTTTGGTAATTTGCAGGTTATGCTTGTGATCCAGCCCCGGCACTTTGTTTAGTACCTGGATATCGACACCTTCATCAGGCTGCAAACGGATAGTCAGCTTGTTCTGCGGCAGGTCCTGCCAGGATTCTCTGAACAGGTTCAGCTCAGGCGTTTTGAAGTAAACCACCACTTCAGAGCATTTGGTCGGTAAACGCTTACCGGTACGCAGGTAGAACGGTACGCCCGCCCAGCGCCAGTTATCGATATCCACGCGGATCGCCACAAACGTTTCCGTGTTGCTGCTCTTGTTCGCGCCTTCTTCTTCCAGGTATCCCGGAACTTTTTTGCCCTGGGCAAAACCGGCGGTGTACTGACCACGAACTGTCTTTTCACGTACGTTCGAACGATCGATACGACGCAGTGATTTCAGTACTTTCACTTTTTCATCACGGATGCTGTCGGCGCTCAGATCGGACGGCGGAGACATCGCGATCATGCACAGGATCTGCAGCAGGTGGTTCTGGATCATGTCGCGCATTTGACCGGCCTGGTCAAAGTAGCCCCAGCGCCCTTCAATGCCCACTTCTTCCGCCACGGTAATTTCTACGTGGTCGATAGTGCGGTTATCCCAGTTATTCACAAACAGGGAGTTGGCAAAACGCAGTGCCAACAGGTTCAGTACCGTCTCTTTGCCGAGATAGTGGTCGATGCGGTAAACCTGGCACTCTTCGAAATACTCGCCAACCTGATCGTTGATTTCACGGGATGTTGCCAGTGATGTACCCAGCGGTTTTTCCATCACCACGCGGGCAGGCTTAGCATTCAGCTTTGCTTCACCCAGACCTTTGCAGATCGCGCCAAAGGTGCTCGGCGGCATTGCAAAATAGTTGATGGTGGTACGCGATTTTTGATCCAGCATTTTGCCCAGACGCTTAAACGCGGCGGTGTCGTTGACGTCCAGGTTACAAAACTCAAGACGACCGCTGAGGGTTTCCCACAAACTTTCATCAATTTTTTCTTTCATGAAGGTTTCGAGCGCTTCGCGCACAACCTTGGTATAGGCTGCTTTGTCCCAGTCGGCACGCCCAACCCCAATGATGCGGGTATCCGGGTTAATCTGGCCGGCCTTTTCCAGTTGATACAGGGAAGGCAGCAATTTCCGTCGCGCCAGGTCGCCCTTCGCGCCGAAAATGACCAGATCACATGCCTGGGCTGTTTGCGTTACCGCCATGTCATTCTCCTCAATTAAGTGCCTGGTGCTTTTGCCAGACACTGGTTGTAATTTTATTACAGTGCACTGTACTGCTTTTACGTGAATCCGGAAACCGTAAACGCTTATCCAGCCGTGCTGTTACCGCGAACAGCCGCTTTATTGGCGTATAACCCATCAAAATGGATAAAAAAGTCGTCTTTTTCGTACCCATGAAGAAGTATGAAAATCCGACTCCGATCATGTAATGAAAAAAAACAACAACTATTTTGTCCATTTTGCCCCGTTGCTGCACTAGCAGGGGTACTATCTACCAGAGTTACCACTCGATTTCCCCTTATCGTTGAAATCGTTTTTGCCCATGACCCATGAGTCTACCTACATCATGAATATGCTGGAAAAAATCCAGTTAAAACTGGAACATTTGAGCAAGTCAGAGCGTAAAGTCGCCGACATTATTCTTGCCTCTCCCGAGCGGGCAATTCACTCAAGCATCGCCACGCTTGCTGTAGAAGCCAACGTCAGCGAACCGACGGTGAACCGTTTCTGTCGTAGCATGGATACGCGCGGCTTCCCTGATTTTAAACTGCATCTGGCACAAAGTCTGGCAAATGGTACCCCTTATGTTAATCGCAATGTGGATGAGGATGACAGCGTAGAATCTTATACGGGGAAAATCTTCGAATCGGCGATGGCAAGCCTTGACCACGTTCGTCAGTCGCTGGATAACACAGCGGTAAACCGGGCGGTAGATTTGTTAACCCAGGCGAAGAAAATCGCCTTCTTTGGTTTAGGTTCTTCCGCCGCGGTCGCGCACGACGCGATGAACAAATTTTTCCGCTTTAACGTACCGGTAATCTATTCCGACGACATTGTCCTGCAACGGATGAGTTGTATGAATTGTAGCGACGACGACGTCATTGTGCTTATTTCTCATACCGGAAGAACCAAAAGTCTGGTTGAACTGGCGCAGTTAGCAAGGGAAAACGACGCTATGGTTATCGCCCTCACCTCTCCCGGCACGCCACTGGCGCGTGAAGCCACGCTGGCTATTACCCTCGATGTACCGGAAGATACTGACATTTATATGCCCATGGTCTCTCGACTTGCTCAACTGACCGTGATAGATGTGCTGGCTACAGGATTTACTTTGCGCCGAGGGGCAAAATTTAGAGATAACTTGAAGCGTGTCAAGGAAGCGCTCAAGGAATCGCGTTTTGATAAAGAATTACTCATCAAGAGTGATGACCGCTAAAAGCAATAACAATGTTCTACCCTTTTATCATCCGGGTCGTTCATTTTACCGTTAATGTTTGAGAACGGCCGGATTAATGTTCACGCAACACCTAGTTGTTTCAGTCAACGGAGTATTACATGTCCAGAAGGCTTCGCAGAACCAAAATCGTTACCACGTTAGGCCCGGCAACTGACCGCGATAACAACCTTGAGAAGATTATCGCCGCGGGTGCGAACGTCGTACGTATGAACTTTTCCCACGGCTCTCCAGAAGATCACAAACTGCGGGCGGATAAGGTCCGTGAAATTGCCGCAAAACTGGGACGTCATGTAGCTATTTTGGGTGACCTGCAGGGACCTAAAATCCGCGTATCTACCTTTAAAGAAGGTAAAGTTTTTCTTAATGTTGGCGACAAGTTCCTGTTAGACGCCAACCTCGGTAAAGGCGAAGGCGACAAAGAAAAAGTCGGCATTGATTATAAGGGACTGCCTGCAGACGTCGTGCCTGGCGATATCCTGCTGCTCGACGACGGTCGCGTACAGCTTAAAGTGCTGGAAGTTCAGGGCATGAAAGTCTTCACCGAAGTCACTGTCGGTGGCCCGCTGTCCAATAACAAGGGCATCAACAAACTGGGCGGCGGTCTCTCTGCTGAAGCCCTCACCGAAAAAGACAAAGCCGACATCATTACCGCAGCGCAAATCAGCGTTGACTATTTGGCTGTCTCCTTCCCGCGCTGCGGCGAAGATCTAAACTATGCCCGCCGTCTGGCGCGCGACGCCGGTTGCGATGCGAAAATTGTCGCCAAGGTAGAACGTGCAGAAGCCGTCTGCGACCAGAATGCGATGGATGACATCATCCTGGCTTCTGACGTAGTGATGGTAGCCCGTGGCGACTTGGGTGTTGAAATCGGTGACCCTGAGCTGGTAGGTATTCAGAAAGCGTTGATTCGCCGTGCGCGTCAGCTGAACCGTGCGGTCATCACCGCCACACAGATGATGGAGTCGATGATCACCAACCCAATGCCGACTCGTGCGGAAGTGATGGACGTGGCTAACGCCGTCCTCGACGGTACCGATGCCGTGATGCTCTCTGCCGAAACAGCAGCAGGTCAGTACCCGGCGGAAACCGTCACGGCAATGGCGCGCGTTTGCCTGGGTGCAGAGAAGATCCCAAGCATCAACGTCTCTAAACACCGCCTTGACGTGCAGTTTGATAACGTTGAAGAAGCGATTGCGATGTCAGCGATGTACGCTGCTAACCACCTGAAAGGGGTCACCGCTATTATCGCTATGACGGAGTCTGGTCGTACTGCGCTGATGACTTCTCGTATCAGTTCCGGTCTGCCAATTTTCGCGATGTCTCGTCATGAACGTACGCTGAATCTGACCTCTCTGTATCGCGGTGTCACCCCGGTTCACTTTGACAGCGAAACAGATGGCGTCGTTGCCGCCAATGAAGCAGTGAACCTGCTGCGCGATAAAGGCTATCTGGTTTCCGGCGATCTGGTGATTGTGACACAGGGCGATGTGATGAGCACTATTGGCTCAACTAACACCACGCGTATTCTGACCGTCGAGTAACGCCAGCGTTTGATGTAAAAAAGCCTCTCGTTTGAGAGGCTTTTTTTTATTTCTTCGGATAGAGATCTTTGCGCTTATAGGGCTCAATCTCGCCGGGTTTACGCGTCTTAAGCAGTTTCAGTATCCAGGTGTATTGTTCGACATGAGGCGTGACAAAAATTTCCACCTCTTCGTTCATTCGTCTGGCAATGGTGTGGTCATCCGCTGTCAGGATGTCATCCATCGGAGGACGGACCTTAATCGTCAGGCGGTGCGTTTTACCGTCATACACCGGAAACAGCGGCACTACACGCGCGTGGCAAACCTTCATCAAGCGACCAATTGCCGGTAACGTTGCTTTATAGGTAGCAAAAAAATCGACAAACTCGCTGTGCTCAGGCCCATGGTCCTGATCCGGCAGGTAGTATCCCCAATATCCCTGACGTACAGACTGAATAAACGGTTTGATGCCATCATTACGTGCATGTAATCGGCCTCCGAAACGACGGCGCACCGTGTTCCAGACGTAATCAAATACCGGGTTCCCCTGATTGTGAAACATTGCTGCCATTTTCTGTCCCTGGGAAGCCATCAGCATCGCCGGGATATCTACACCCCAGCCATGAGGAACGAGAAAAATCACTTTTTCATCGTTGCGGCGCATCTCTTCGATGATTTCAAGGCCCTGCCAGTCAACCCGATTCTGAATTTTCTCCGGACCGCGCAGGGCCAGTTCCGCCATCATGACCATCGCCTGAGGGGCTGTCGCGAACATCTCATCGACAATGGCTTCGCGCTCAGCTTCGCTGCGTTCAGGAAAACAAAGGGATAAATTGATCAGTGCTCTGCGACGAGAGCTTTTTCCCAAACGTCCAACCATCCGTCCGAGCTTTGCCAGAATAGGATCGCGAAATGACGCCGGCGTTAACGCAATCCCAGCTATCGCCGCTACACCCAGCCAGGCGCCCCAGTAGCGCGGATAGCGAAATGATTTATCAAACTCAGGGATATACTCAATATTCTTTTTTTTCGTTTCCATGCTCTTCCAGTGTCTGGTGCGGCGAAAAGTAGATCTGCTGATAGTGTAGCGGCGCACGATGCGCCGTACAAAATAAAAAAAGCCGGCACGCATCGCGTACCGGCTTTATCAGTGTGCTAATTAATCAAAACGTAGCTGAGGCATAACTTCTTTCACCTGCGCCAGATAATCGGTGCGATCCGAGCCGGTCAGACCTTCTGTACGCGGCAGTTTCGCCGTCAGAGGGTTCACGGCCTGCTGGTTGATCCACACTTCGTAGTGCAGGTGCGGACCGGTTGAACGCCCGGTGTTACCTGACAGCGCGATACGATCGCCACGTTTCACTTTTTGACCTGGTTTCACCAATAGCTTACGCAGGTGCATATAACGGGTGGTGTAGGTGCGACCATGACGTACCGCAACATAGTATCCGGCAGCGCCGCTACGCTTCGCTACGACCACTTCACCATCGCCTACCGACAGTACTGGCGTCCCCTGCGGCATCGCAAAGTCGACACCTTTGTGCGGTGCTACGCGTCCAGTCACCGGATTCAGGCGACGCGGGTTAAAGTTCGAGGAGATACGGAACTGTTTCGCCGTCGGGAAACGCATGAAGCCTTTCGCCAGCCCGGTACCGTTACGGTCATAGAACTTACCGTCTTCAGCACGGATGGCGTAATAGTCTTTGCCTTCAGAACGTAAACGCACGCCCAGCAGCTGGCTTTGCTCGCGCTTACCGTCCAGCATTTCGCGAGACATCAGCACTGAGAACTCATCGCCTTTTTTCAGTTTGCGGAAATCCATCTGCCACTGCATGGCCTTAATCACCGCGCTGATTTCAGAGCTGGTGAGTCCGGCTTCTTTGGCGCTGGCGACGAAGCTTCCGCCCACGGTGCCTTTGATTCGGCTGTTAACCCAATCTCCCTGCTGCATTTCGCTGCTCATCTTGAAACCCGTCGCGGTGCGATCGTAAGTGCGGGTTTCACGGCGGGACACTTCCCAGGTCAGGCGCTGCAGGTCACCTTCCGCGCTTAACGTCCAGGATAACTGTTGACCAATTTTCAGATTGCGCAGTTCTTTATCGGAAGCAGCGAGCTGACTGATGTCGCCCATATCGATGCCGTACTGATTAAGAATACTGCTCAGCGTATCGCCTGTGGAGACGACATACTCATGCACGCCGGCTTCACCAGACGTTTTGTCATCCAGTTCATCCTGCGGAATGGCTTCGTCTTCCTGCGCGGCCTGATCGATAGGTTCACTGGCCTCAGGCAACAGCGAACGAATCTCGCTTTTTTCCAGCTCGATAGTTTTAACGATGGGTGCAGAATCGGGATGGTAAACATAAGGCCGCCAGACGGCGACGGCCAATGTCAGTACGGTAAGCGACCCCAGCATAACGCGATGGGGTCGCGGCAGATTATTAAATGCCAGAGCGACAGAGCGGGCTATCTGTTGCACGTATTCACTTCCTCATTAATCTCCTTTCAGGCAGCTCGCATACTGGTTGGCTAATTGGTTCAAAAACGCTGAATAGCTTGTTTTACCCAGTTTGATATTCGTTCCGAGCGGATCCAGCGTTCCCATTCGAACGGATGTCCCTCTCGCGACGGCTTCAACGACCGCTGGCCTGAACTGTGGCTCAGCAAAAACGCAGGTTGCTTTTTGCTCAACCAACTGTGTTCTTATTTCATGTAAACGCTGCGCACCAGGTTGAATCTCAGGGTTCACGGTAAAGTGACCAAGCGGTGTTAGTCCGTAGTGTTTTTCGTAGTAGCCATAGGCGTCATGAAAAACGAAATAACCTTTTCCCTTGAGCGGTGCGAGCTCGTTACCTACCTGCTTATCGGTTGCGGCTAATTGTGCCTCAAAATCCTTCAGGTTGGCGTCAAGTTTGGCTCGACTTTGCGGCATAAGTTCCACTAATTTTTCATGGATTGCAACCGCTGAGGCCCGCGCTATCTCTGGGGAAAGCCAAAGATGCATGTTGTAATCGCCATGATGGTGATGCTCGTCACTTTTTTCACTGCCAGCATCATTGTGTCCATGATCGTCATCGTCGTCATCAGCACCTTTCATGAGTAACGGTTTCACGTCATTGAGCTGCGCAATCGTTACCTGTTTCGCGTTAGGAATATTCTTGACTGACTTTTCCATAAACGCTTCCATCTCAGGCCCAATCCAAACAACTAAGTCCGCGCCCTGTAAGCGTTTTACGTCTGATGGACGCAGTGAATAGTCATGTTCGGAAGCCCCATCAGGCAACAGAACCTCAGTGTCTGTTACCCCGTCTGCAATGGCTGAAGCAATAAACCCCAGCGGCTTGAGCGAGGCCACCACAGCGGCATTTGCTGCCTGTGTTGCACTACCCCAAAGAGCAGCGGATAATGCTGCGAAAAGAAGCGTATTTTTATGTAACATAATGCGACCAATCATCGTAATGAATGTAAGAAATGTGATATTATAACATTCTATAACTTCTGCAAGACTAAAATTGATATGACGACTTTGGTTTCACTGGAAAATGTCTCGGTCTCTTATGGTCAACGCCGCGTCCTGTCTGACGTATCGCTTGAACTTCGACCCGGTAAAATTTTAACGCTTCTCGGCCCAAATGGCGCCGGGAAGTCTACGCTGGTGCGCGTTGTATTAGGGCTGGTAGCGGCTGATGAGGGAGTAATCAAGCGTAATGGTCAATTGCGGATTGGCTATGTACCGCAAAAAATGTACCTCGATACTACGCTGCCACTGACGGTAAGTCGGTTTATGCGCTTACGTCCCGGTACCAAAAAAGAGGATATCCTTCCGGCACTGAAGCGCGTTCAGGCCGGGCATCTGATGGATGCGCCGATGCAAAAGCTCTCTGGCGGGGAAACACAACGCGTCCTGTTGGCCCGTGCTTTATTGAATAAACCTCAGCTACTGGTGCTCGATGAACCAACCCAGGGCGTGGATGTCAATGGGCAGGTCGCACTGTACGACCTTATCGACCAGTTGCGACGTGAACTGGATTGCGCCGTACTGATGGTTTCCCATGACCTGCATCTGGTGATGGCCAAAACCGATGAGGTACTGTGCCTGAACCATCATATTTGCTGTTCCGGTGCGCCGGAAGTGGTTTCTATGCACCCGGAATTCATCTCAATGTTCGGGCAACGCGGCGCCGAACAACTCGGAATTTACCGTCATAATCACAATCACCGCCACGATTTACAGGGTCGTATCGTCTTACGCCGGGGAAATGGTCACTCATGATTGAATTGTTATTACCCGGTTGGTTAGCCGGGATCATGCTGGCCTGTGCCGCTGGCCCACTCGGCTCGTTTGTAGTCTGGCGTCGAATGTCTTATTTCGGTGATACGCTGGCCCACGCTTCGCTGCTGGGGGTCGCCTTTGGCCTGCTGCTGGATGTAAACCCTTTCTATGCGGTTATCGCCGTCACCCTGTTGCTGGCTGGCGGTCTGGTATGGCTGGAGAAGCGCCCTCACCTTGCGATCGATACCTTGCTGGGTATTATGGCGCACAGCGCGTTGTCATTGGGGCTGGTTGTTGTCAGCCTGATGTCCAACATCCGTGTGGATCTGATGGCTTACCTGTTTGGTGATTTGCTCGCCGTGACGCCAGAAGATCTTATCTCCATCGCCATCGGCGTGGTTATTGTTCTGGCGATTCTGTTCTGGCAGTGGCGCAACCTGCTGTCGATGACCATCAGTCCTGATCTGGCATTTGTCGATGGTGTGAAGCTGCAACGCGTGAAGCTGCTGCTGATGCTAGTTACGGCGTTAACGATTGGTGTGGCGATGAAGTTTGTCGGGGCGCTGATTATCACCTCACTGCTTATCATCCCTGCGGCGACCGCCCGTCGCTTTGCCCGTACGCCGGAGCAGATGGCAGGGGTTGCCGTTGGAGTGGGAATGATAGCGGTTACAGGCGGGCTGACCTTCTCGGCCTTCTATGACACCCCGGCAGGTCCCTCCGTGGTGCTGTGCGCCGCGCTGCTGTTTATTTTCAGCATGATGAAAAAGCAGGCGAACTAAGCATGCGTTGCCCGGTGGCGCTGCGCTTACCGGGCCTACAAAATCGCCCAGGCCTGATGAGCGTCACGACATCAGGCACTAAGGCATCTGTGGCGGTGTAATGCCAAAATGGTTCCAGGCGCGCACGGTTGCCATACGTCCACGCGGCGTACGCTGCAGAAAACCTTGCTGAATCAGATACGGCTCCAGCACGTCCTCAATGGTTTCACGCTCTTCCCCAATCGCCGCTGCCAGGTTATCCAGTCCTACCGGTCCGCCAAAGAATTTATCGATAACCGCCAGCAGCAGCTTACGGTCCATATAATCGAATCCTTCCGCATCCACATTGAGCATATCCAGCGCCTGGGCGGCAATATCAGCCGAAATCGTGCCGTCATGCTTCACTTCAGCGAAATCGCGTACCCGGCGTAATAAACGGTTGGCGATACGCGGCGTACCGCGGGCGCGGCGTGCCACTTCCAGCGCGCCTTCATCGCTCATTTCCAGGCCCATAAAGCGTGCGCTACGCCCAACAATGTGCTGCAGGTCTGCCACCTGATAGAACTCCAGGCGCTGCACAATACCAAAACGGTCACGCAGCGGAGAGGTTAACGACCCGGCGCGCGTCGTCGCCCCGATTAGCGTGAACGGCGGCAGATCGATCTTAATCGAACGGGCAGCCGGCCCTTCACCAATCATGATATCCAGCTGATAATCTTCCATCGCCGGATACAGCACCTCTTCCACCACTGGTGACAGACGATGAATTTCATCGATAAACAGCACATCGTGGGGTTCAAGGTTGGTAAGCATTGCCGCCAGGTCCCCTGCTTTTTCCAGTACCGGACCGGACGTGGTGCGCAGGTTAACACCCATTTCATTAGCGACAATATTGGCAAGCGTAGTTTTACCCAGACCAGGAGGACCGAAAATCAGCAGGTGATCGAGAGCATCACCGCGCAGCTTCGCCGCCTGGATAAAAATCTCCATTTGCGAACGGACCTGAGGCTGGCCAATATACTCTTCCAGCAATTTTGGGCGAATCGCACGATCCACCAGATCTTCAGGGGTAGTGCTGACAGCCGAAATCAGGCGATCTGCTTCAATCATCCGTTACCTCACAATGCCGCGCGAAGCGCTTCACGAATCAGGGTTTCACTGCTGGCATCAGGGCGGGCAATTTTGCTCACCATGCGGCTGGCTTCCTGTGGTTTATAGCCCAACGCCACCAGCGCAGCAACCGCTTCCTGCTCGGCGTCGTCCGTTGTCGGACTTGCCGGAGACGTCAGGACCAGATCCGCTGCTGGCGTAAAGAGATCACCATGTAAACCTTTAAAGCGGTCTTTCATTTCTACAATCAGGCGTTCTGCGGTTTTTTTACCAATACCCGGTAATTTCACCAGCGCGCCCAGCTCTTCGCGCTCCACGGCATTAACGAACTGCTGAGCAGACATACCGGAGAGGATCGCCAGCGCCAGCTTCGGTCCCACGCCATTGGTTTTGATTAACTCTTTAAACAGCGTGCGCTCTTGCTTGTTGTTAAAGCCATACAATAGCTGAGCATCTTCTCGCACCACAAAATGGGTGAAAATAATCGCTTCTTGCCCGGCTTCCGGCAACTCGTAGAAACAGGTCATCGGCATATGCACTTCATAGCCTACCCCGCCCGTTTCCAGAAGGACCAGCGGGGGTTGTTTTTCAATAATGATGCCTCTGAGTCTGCCTATCACGTGACGCTCCTGCGTTAAGGGCTAAAAGGTAATGCGCTATCATAAAAAAAGGCTGGATAGATATCCAGCCTCATTTGTCACTAACGTAATCGACCTCGCGCCAAATTCAGCCTCGACTCGCTCATTTGCATGGCGTTCTGACTGACATGGCAGTGGGTAATGGCAATCGCCAGTGCATCCGCAGCATCCGCTTGCGGATTCGCCGGGAGTTTTAGCAGCGTGCGTACCATATGCTGGACCTGGCTTTTTTCCGCGCTACCGATCCCCACCACGGTCTGTTTTACCTGGCGGGCCGCGTATTCAAAGACCGGTAGATCCTGATTGGTCGCCGCAACGATTGCCACGCCGCGAGCCTGTCCCAGCTTTAGCGCCGAGTCGGCGTTCTTCGCCATAAAAACCTGCTCAATGGCAAAATAGTCCGGCTGAAACTGGGTGATGATTTCCGTCACGCCCGCGTAAATCAACTTCAGACGTGACGGTAGATCGTCGACTTTGGTGCGAATGCAGCCGCTGCCGAGGTAGGTCAGCTGCCTGCCGACCTGACGAATAACACCATAACCGGTGATGCGCGACCCCGGGTCAATGCCGAGAATAATAGACATCACGCATCTCCTGTTATTTTATGGCTTAACCACATCATTCTAAGGTGGCAGCAACCTCATCGGAGATTTCACCGTTGTGGTAAACTTCCTGCACGTCGTCGCAGTCTTCTAGCATATCGATCAGACGCATCAGCTTCGGCGCTGTTTCTGCATCCATATCCGCTTTGGTGGATGGGATCATAGACACTTCAGCTGCGTCCGCTTTCAGACCAGCCGCTTCCAGCGCGTCACGTACTTTGCCCATCTCTTCCCACGCGGTGTAAACGTCAATTGCGCCGTCGTCGAAGGTCACAACGTCTTCAGCACCTGCTTCCAGCGCCGCTTCCATGATGGCGTCTTCGTCGCCCTGTTCAAAGGAGATTACGCCTTTTTTGCTGAACAGATAAGCCACGGAACCGTCGGTACCGAGGTTACCACCCGTTTTCGTGAACGCGTGACGCACTTCCGCAACGGTACGGTTACGGTTGTCAGACAGACATTCAATCATAACGGCTGTACCGCCAGGACCGTAACCTTCATAGATGATGGTTTCCATGTTGGAATCTTCATCACCACCCACACCGCGCGCGATTGCACGGTTCAGGGTGTCACGGGTCATGTTGTTAGCCAGCGCTTTATCAACCGCTGCACGCAGACGCGGGTTAGCATCCGGATCGCCGCCGCCCAGTTTAGCCGCCGTCACCAGCTCACGAATTATTTTGGTGAAAATTTTACCGCGTTTAGCATCCTGCGCTGCTTTACGGTGTCTGGTGTTGGCCCATTTACTATGACCTGCCATAAATAATATCTCCAAAAAGCGCGCCTTTTCAGGCGACGTTAATTACAAACTCTTCAATCGCCTGCCGGTTACTCCACGACTTGGTTAATTGGGCGGCTTCAACCGCATTAACCCAACGATAGGTCAGATGTTCGGTGAACACGATCTTTCGTTCTGAGGGAAGTGCCAGGCAAAACCAGGATTCAGTATTACGTTCAATTCCCGGTGCATAGCGATGACGTAAATGGCTAAAAATCTCAAACTCCACCGTGCGCTGACAGTCAATTAAGGTCAGTTGCTCAGATGCAACATCAATGGCGACCTCTTCCTTTACTTCGCGCATAGCGGCTTGCGACGCGGTTTCACCTTCTTCAAGGCTGCCGGTGACCGACTGCCAGAAATCAGGATCGTCGCGTCGCTGTAACATCAGCACTCTCCCGGTGTCCTTTGCATAAATCACGACTAACACCGAGACAGGCTGTTTATATGTCATATCAGTTATTCTCGGCCTTCTTAACAACCTGAATGCTCAGTTCCGCCAGCGCAGCTGCGTTGGCAAAGCTTGGCGCTTCAGTCATCAGACACGCTGCAGCCGTGGTTTTCGGGAAAGCAATAACGTCACGAATGTTGTCAGTACCGGTCAACAGCATAGTCAGACGGTCCAGACCAAACGCCAGGCCCGCATGCGGCGGTGTACCATATTTTAGCGCATCCAGCAGGAAGCCGAATTTCTCACGCTGTTCTTGCTCATTAATGCCCAGAATACCGAATACGGTTTGCTGCATGTCGCCGTTGTGAATACGCACGGAACCGCCGCCTACTTCGTAGCCGTTGATGACCATATCGTACGCGTTGGCAACCGCGTCTTCCGGCGCAGCTTTCAGCTCAGCAGCCGTCATATCTTTCGGCGCGGTGAACGGGTGGTGCATTGCGGTCAGGCCGCCTTC
Source organism: Citrobacter sp. Cpo109 (assembly GCF_030332565.1). Classification (NCBI taxonomy): domain Bacteria; kingdom Pseudomonadati; phylum Pseudomonadota; class Gammaproteobacteria; order Enterobacterales; family Enterobacteriaceae; genus Citrobacter; species Citrobacter sp. Cpo109. The sequence continues at coordinate 203,187 of NZ_JAOWHQ010000042.1, read as the reverse complement.
ACCATCGTCTTCAAACATTGGGAAGTCGATAACCCACAGCGGCGCCCATTTGGCTTCGTCGGTGATGTTCAGGTCTTTACCCAGTTTCAGACGCAGCGCGCCCATCGCGTCGGCAACTACTTTCTTGTTGTCGGCACCGAAGAAAATCATGTCGCCGTCCTGTGCACCGGTACGTGCCAGAATCGCTTCCACAATTTCTGCGTTCAGGAACTTAGCAACTGGGCTGGTAATACCTTCCAGACCTTTCGCACGTTCGGTGACTTTGATGTAAGCCAGGCCTTTCGCGCCGTAAATCTTGATAAAGTTACCGTAATCGTCGATCTGCTTACGACTCAGTGCAGCACCGCCCGGTACACGCAGAGCAGCTACGCGACCTTTCGCATCGTTTGCCGGACCAGAGAACACTGCAAACTCAACGTCTTTCACCAGATCGGCAACGTCCACCAGCTCCATCGGGTTACGCAGGTCTGGTTTATCGGAACCGTAGCGACGCTCAGCTTCGGCAAAGGTCATGATCGGGAAATCACCCAGATCCACGCCTTTAACTTCCAGCCACAGGTTACGTACCAGCGCTTCCATCACTTCACGCACCTGCGGTGCGGTCATGAAGGAAGTCTCAACGTCGATCTGGGTAAATTCAGGCTGACGGTCAGCTCGTAAGTCTTCATCACGGAAGCATTTTACGATCTGATAGTAGCGGTCAAAGCCAGACATCATCAGCAGCTGTTTAAACAACTGAGGTGATTGCGGCAGCGCGTAGAATTTACCTTTATGTACGCGAGAAGGTACCAGGTAATCGCGCGCGCCTTCCGGCGTTGCTTTGGTCAGCATCGGTGTTTCGATGTCGAGGAAGCCGTGGTCGTCCATAAAACGACGCACCAGGCTGGTGATTTTAGCACGCGTTTTCAGGCGCTGCGCCATTTCAGGGCGACGCAGATCTAAATAGCGATACTTCAGTCGCGCTTCTTCGGTGTTGACGTGGTTAGAGTCCAACGGCAGCGAGTCTGAACGGTTGATGATGGTCAGATCGGAGGCCAGTACTTCAATTTCGCCCGTCGCCATATCGGCGTTGACGTTTTTCGCGTCACGCGCACGCACAGTGCCCGTAACCTGGATGCAGAACTCATTACGCAGTTCGGAGGCCAGCTTTAACGCGTCCGCACGGTCCGGATCGAAAAATACCTGCACGATACCTTCGCGGTCGCGCATATCGATAAAGATCAGGCTACCAAGATCACGACGACGGTTGACCCAACCACACAGAGTCACCTGCTGCCCCTCGTGGGACAGACGTAGCTGTCCGCAATATTCTGTACGCATGAGATATCCCTTAACTTTGCCGCAGGCGGATTGTCACCTGTCTCGCAGATGACGAAGTCGCAGCTTTAGCTGAATGTCACAACTGAATGAAAAAAGGCGGCTATTATACTGGAAATTCTGCCGCACGATAAGAGCCTACTGGGATAGACTCTCAGTCCGGTACTGACTGTACGCCTGTTTCCTGGACGGGCATTGCGTAATCTCACAAAAAATAACAAAAATTGTCGCCCCTTTCACACTGATTCGCGATTAAGGTGTAACGGAATTCTTTTATTACTGGAGTGACCATGCTGGAATTGAACGCTAAAACAACCGCCCTTGTCGTGATTGATTTACAGGAAGGGATCCTGCCTTTCGCTGGCGGACCTCATACGGCACAGGATGTGGTTACCCGCGCCGCGCAGTTGGCGGAAAAATTCCGTGCCCACGGTTCCCCGGTGGTAATGGTGCGCGTTGGCTGGTCTGACGATTACGCCGAAGCGCTGAAACAACCGGTAGATACTCATACTCCGGCAAAAGCGTTGCCCGAAAACTGGTGGCATTACCCGGCTGCTTTGGGGAAATGCGCCAGCGATATCGAAGTGACTAAACGCCAGTGGGGAGCCTTCTATGGCACCGATCTGGAATTGCAGCTGCGTCGCCGGGGCATCGATACCATCGTCCTGTGCGGCATCTCAACTAACATTGGCGTGGAGTCAACGGCGAGAAATGCGTGGGAGCTGGGTTTCAGTCTGATCATTGCAGAGGATGCCTGTAGCGCCGCCAGTGCTGAACAACACCAGGGCAGCATGACTCACATTTTCCCGCGCATTGCGCGCGTTCGCAGCGTGGAGGAGATTCTGCAAGCGCTATGATCTATATCGGTTTACCCCAGTGGTCGCATCCAAAATGGGTGCGTCTGGGGATCACCAGCCTTGAAGAATATGCCCGCCACTTTAACTGCGTGACGCGGTAATTTTTAAAATCACTAAAGAACGCCCAAGAGCATGTGTTTTCTTTAGGTTAATCAGTGCATTATAAGACGCCTCCATATGAAATTCGGTTAAGTTCATATGAGTTAAAATGTCCCAACCATGCCCCAAAACTGGCATTTATGCCCCATACATGCCCCAAAAACCTTCCTTAAAAAGCTACGTGCCCAACCGTTGACGCTGTATAAATAAACAGTATAAATTGCGTGCAAAATCATTGTTGCTTTGGAGGCGGTATGTTCGTTGAGTTGGTGTACGACAAACGGAATGTTGAAGGATTAACAGGTGCCAGAGAAATAATTCTGAATGAGTTAACAAAGCGAGTGCACCGGATCTTTCCGGATGCAGAAGTGAAGGTTAAGCCGATGCAGGCGAACGGCTTAAACAGCGATGCCAGCAAAAGCGATCGGGAGAAGCTGAACCGCATGCTGGAGGAAATGTTTGAAGAATCCGATATGTGGTTAGTTTCGGAGTAGTGCCAGCTTTTACCAAGTCCTTTTCATACCTTTCTGGATACGGGAAACCAAATTCCCGTATTGGATGAACCATTGCCGCCCTTTTTTAAAGCTGCTCTACCAGCGGATAAAAATTATGATCCTCGCGCTGCATTCGTTCATGCACCTTGCGCAACACTACATTCGCGTCGCGGCGAAATGCCTCGTCACAATTGATAAGCTTATTTGCCGTATTCCAGCGACGGGAAAACTTTTCATACTCGGCAACAATATCAGCCATCTCGCGCTGAAAATTTACGCTCATTGTTTTTAGCTTTTGATCGTTCACCTTTTCCAGATAAGGATATAAAAACTGATCTTCGGTAGAAAGGTGTACTTTAATCACAGAACTCATACTGATAACGGTTTGAGCGATTTCTTGCGCATGAGCCGTCACACCCGCCCGGCTAAGCTCCCTGAGGCGGCTAATTTTATGGATAATCTCGGCATGCTGGATCTTCATTTTATCAATATTCACTGGGGAATCCCTTAATGAGCTTTGCAATTTATAACATATATATTAAATGCATCTTTAAAAATAAGCAATCTGAGTTGTTTTTATTAAATTTTATAAATTTACGTTATGTAAATACATAATAAACAAAATTTGAATGCAAATATAAAGAGATCTATTGCCAATCTTCGGAATTTTTCTATCGTACATATGTCTCAAAACTGCGCCAATGCCGCCTCAAGAAATATCGCAGCATCAGTGCTGTTGATAAAGTGCGTCACCCGCCTCATAACCTCAGCCTCTTCAGCTGCATCACCTTCGATCGCTTCGCCGTCATCCGTGATTAACGCTTTCCCCCTAAGCTTCGCAAACTGCGTCCGACCTCCGGACAGAATCAACAGCGCATCACCCTGCTGTGGGCGCGTGACCGGGACGATGATCGCATAACCCGCCGACGTCTCGAGGATGCGACTGTCGGGAGTCATGCAGACACTGGCTGGCGTAACCCGCTGCTCTATATAGTCGGTAGATGGTGAAGGAAAGCCCATGTTTACGCCCTCTCTTGAATGCTGGATAAAAACACAGTATAAATACTGTATACCCATACAGTAAAGGAGCAATGAGCAATGTTCGTGGAACTCGTTTATGACAAAAGGAATTTTGATGGTCTGCCCGGTGCAAAAGATATCATTCTGGGCGAGTTGACCAGGAGGGTTCACCGTATCTTCCCTGATGCTGATGTGAGGGTGAAACCTATGATGACGTTGCCGGCGATCAATACTGACGCCAGCAAGCATGAGAAGGAGCAGATTAGCCGTGTGGTTCAGGAAATGTTTGAAGAGGCTGAATTCTGGTTAGTGAGTGAGTAAAGATTTTCAATGCCCGCCACAGTTACGTTTGATTACGCTGTGGCGGATATTCATTTTCGTAAACGTTCCTATGCAGGTTGGTCTGGCCAACTAAATTCAGCGGTAATAGCCTCTTCCGCCGGGATGGATTTCACTTTATTTTTATAGGCCAGCCACGCCGACAACTTCGCTCTGTTGGCGTCGCTGATTTCACCGAGCATTAGTTCTGTGCGCCAGTCGAGCATAATAGCGTCAGCATTAACAATTAATCGCTGCCGCTCATTTTCAGCGATAGCGATCATCTCAGCCCGCGTTAATGGAGGAACGTCAACCCATGCAGGCCTACCCGCAACAGAACCAAGTTTCATACCTGCTGGCGGCGTTGTTCCCCGATATATATTCACTTCTTCAGCAGTGCAGAGCACAGCATCTGCGGGCCATGACTTATCCGTATATGTACCATCAGTTTTATATTTTTCACTGATAAATGAATTAAATTCGGCCGTATAGTAAAAGTTCATATTATCACCATCCGATAGCTATATATTGAACGCTGTGAGCAGCAATGGCTCCACCGTTTCTTTCGTAAATAAAAATATCAGCATTTGAGCGTGTCGGTGTCTTTACCTGAACACCGACCATTCCTCCCCCCGTATCCGAAGAAACTGCAACAGGGATGACGGCAAGGCATGCGTTGGGAAATAATTCAGGGAAAGTGAGAGTTGAAGAAATAACATCTGAGCCACTGACACCTGTCAGCGTCCCAAACTGAACCATCAGCCCACCAGGTTGGTCTGGTATTCTTATGACATCATTAGCCTGAAAACTCCGCTTCGGAAGAAATGCTTTCAGCAATGCGGCGTCTATCAGCTTTTTCGACGTACCCGCAGTAACTTCTGAGGCGTTTGCTATTGGGCCAATACCAAAATTATTAAGAGCGGAACTGACGTTGTCTGCCCCGGTACCTCCCTTATTTATTGGGGCGATGTCTTCAACGGAAAGACCGCCAAGCTCTAAATTGGATCGAGCTCCAGCAGGTGTAGATGCCCCGGTTCCACCTCCAGATAAAGGGACAGGCTCAGATGAGGTCCAGATTCTGCGCACAGAGAATGTTCTTGAGCCCTGATGCCCTGCAATCATGACCTGATAACGACTAAAATACTCATCCGGTGTCGATGAGAACCAGATGTCCACATGTCGGGTTATACCGTCATATCCAATAACATCCATGACAGCATTAAATGTTGGCTGAGTAATAACAATCTGAGCCGGTACATTACTCATGTCAGACGATTTTATGAAATATCTTGCTCCGGGGACAAAATTAAACTGCTGCCAGTCAAGTGCAGTCAGTATATCCCCAGTCCCCGCGATTCCCAGTGTCGGCAATCCAAGGTTTGAGAGAGCCTCTGCAATTGCTGCAGCTCCGTCTGCTTTAATATCTGCAAAAGGATGTGCGCGGCTTAGCAGCAGTGCTTTCATGGCAGTCAGTAACTGGTTATGTTTTGATTTTTCCAGGTTAACGCCGCTTGCTTCGACCACTCCCGCCAGTTCTTCCTGCAACATGTCGAAATAGTCGTCATCCAAATCAGTGGCAGGCGTTCCTGTTTGCGGGTTTCCACGGGTAAAGCCGTTCTTGCCCGCGCCGAATTTATCTTTCTGCGCAGTAGGTGTGTCAATACGATGCATAATGTCTCCGGTTACGGATATTTGAAGATTACGTAGGTATGGGACGGGCAGAGTTTATTGATCACGCATTCAGCTACCGTATCACCCCAGTAACGAATCGGTGTTTCACAATTGTCCGAGCAGGTCATCCAGGTGGCATCTGTTGAAGCAGGCATATTCACCTGCCAGTAATAACGCCATTCAATTGAATAGGTCGCCTCCACACACGGCGACGTACAATTGAAAGGTCCCTTGTTATAGCGCGTGATAGTGGCGTCGGGTTTTCCCAGTGCAGCCAGTTGGCGAAGGTAGAAATCTTCGTTGATTCCTCCAGTAAGATTAACTTTTGCATCCAGCCGCTGCTGTCTCTGCCGTAACGTCTGGGTTCCTGGAGGAATGCATTCATCAGGCAGACCGCAGCACCGCTCCCATCGGTCAATAAGTTCTGCTGTGGTACGCGGATCAAGCTCCAGCATGAGTTCATCAACACGCTGATGCGCCCTGAACAAAGAAGGAGCTACGCCACTTATTGCAACATCGTCAACTGACCATGCAGGTCCTGGTGGAAGCAGCGCACTCAGTAACTGGACATAATCGTCATTACTCACGCCCACGTTATTACCCCCAGTACAGCCAGTTCATTTTTTGCAACTGGCGTATCAACTGTTGGAGAAAGTAGCTTATGGCTGTGCTCACCGGCAGCTATAGAAATCGCCTCGCTTGTACGGGACAGCTCAAGCGTCCCTTCCGGATAGCCGTCACGCAGCAGGAATGAACGAAGCTCGGCCTCAACTGCGGCACGTATTTCAGGAGTATCCGGGTTCAGGTCAATGGTGTAGTTGACCGTTTTTGGCGTCCCCTTAAATACATAGAGGTTTGAACCCGCTACGGGCGCCAACGGTTCAATATGTGCCTGAGCCGCAGCAACTGTTGCATCATCAAGAATCGGGTTAATCAGGTCGCTACTGGCAATCATAACGCCGACCGTTCCCGTCCCCATCCAGTGCCGGTAAGTCCACGCGCGTGTTACGCCGGGCACTTCTTTTGCCCAGACAACATAATCTCCGTCAGCGCCGCCTTGCGGGGTCCAGTAGTAGCGTTCCAGGACACGGGCACGCCAGACATCAAGGTCTTCAATATCAAAACCGCCAGTGACCGTATCGGCCATGCCGCCGGAAGGAAGTCCGTTAACCGGCGTAACCAGTGAGAGCGCCTCACCATCATCCATGTTTCCGGTCATACCTGTCATGCTGCAGACAACGGGTACACGAAGCACGCCACCGGCACTTGTTGCGTCTGCCTGAACGATGTACTGGACGAGATCGTCACGCTGAATTACCGAGCCGGCGCTCACCTTCAGCCCGTTCGTTACGCCATCCCAGCGCATAAAACCTGATGCGGCTACGGCATCTTTTCTCGGGCATCGCTTCATAGCAGCATGCCGATAAAGCCATGACTCATCGCACAGGTCAGGCAGCATATTCATCGCCAGATAATCGATATAGCCATAAACCGTATGCAGCGCCCCGGCATAAACCTTGGCCCTGACATCTTCATCCATGCGGCGAAGCTCATCATTGATGTCAAGGCGTGCAAAAAGGTCTGTGCGGATCATGCTGATGTTTTCGGCCAATGTTGGCCGCTGAAATTCACTGTCCGCCATTGGTGATTACACTCCACAGATCATTAAAAGAAATCGTTACCGGACCATCCCGTCGCCAGAGAACAATCTTATTCCCCAGTTCATTAATACCGGTTCGCTGGATATCAATGTCGATACGAGATACCACACCGTCATCCAACATCCATTGAAGAGCTTCACGCAGATAGTTGCGTACGGTATTCACCAGGGCGTTCGTGAGCTTGCTCCGCTGGAGTAGCCACAATTTCGAACCATAACGGTCGTTCGCGACAACCGGCCAGGTATCGCCCCACCACCCCATCGGAACATCAGCGTTATCATCAGGATCGGCGCGGCGGTGGGTGAATAAAGAAATCACTACAGCGCGGGTGAGCGGATCAAGTTGAGAACCGGCGCTTACCCGTTTCCCATTTACCGTAAGCCAAAGTTCCATCACCCCCCATTTGTTTATCAGGTTTATCCGTGTTATTGCCCTGCCCGTTTTCTCTGTGTTTATGCCCGTTATAAGCAACACGCATCGCCGATATTGTCTGGCCAGAAGTATCACAGAGGTCTTTGATCTGGCCCGTTGACTCAATATCCATTTCAAAGCGGGCTTTAGGCGCGTTTTTAAACGTAATCACCTTGCCACCACCATCAACAACAATCCCGGAGCGCGTCAGCGTGACTGACTGTCCCTGGTCATCGTAGAGAGCGACCTCCCCCGTTTTGAGTCCCTTCATGCGATAGCGACGATCAGACACGTTGATCGCAACGGCGTGAGAACGGTCGCCATCAGGAAAAAGAACAACAGCCTCAGCACCCGCTATTGCACAAGAAGTGAAGCCATAGGGTTCAAGGTGCTCAATGTCCGCCTTTTGCTGCCCAGCCAGTAACTCAACATCTATCATCTGGCACTTAGAAGCCGCGTTGATACTCTTCACCACAGCGCGGCCAATGAGTCCCAGAACCTGTCTCTGAAGGCTTTGCATTACTCCCATTAGAACGGGTCCTCTTTAACTTTGCGTTTTTTAGCACGCTTCTGACTGCTCTCTTCGGGCTCAGGAAGATAGGCATCCGGCGGCCCGACTCGTAACTCTGTCAGGGTGCCGTTATTGTCTTTAGTGAATGAGACTTCAGAGATGAGGAGTTCGCGGTTGTTGAATCCGCAGACCGGATCGAAAACAATAACCCGCTGGTTTGGCTGCCAAAGAGAACCATCCCCCTGTCGCCAACCCCACACCGTGTACGTGGTTTCATCGGTACGTGCAGCTCGCTGGCGCGCCTCGAATTCAGCACGCGCAATGCAACTGGCTCCAGTGGACTGCCCCGTCTGCTGTACTGCCATGGGACGATAGCGGCCAATTGAGGCATCTGTTGTTTTTGCACGAAGAGCCGTTGTGGTAGCAGCACCAAAATCATCATCATTTCCTGCGCGCTGCCCCGATACCTGGTACGTTGAAAAACGTTCACGGATGCTTTTCTCGGTGTCGCAGGAAATAATGTTTTTCCCCAGCACCAGAGCTGTATGAGCACGCGTGCTACCAATGCCGCCGATAACCAACCTTCCGCGCGGATCGTCGTAGGCAAGCGCCTGCTGCTGTCCAAGCATCTTGTTCAGGACTTCAATAACCGTTTCACCGTGATCGGGTTGTACACCGGGAATAGCGCCACCCGGTGCACCAGCGTTTACAACCGCTATACCGAAAGGTCTGGCAAGCGCTGAGGCCACCTGAACGAGTGATTGCCCATTGAATTGTGTCGGCTCAGCAGCGCAATCAATCAGATCAGCAGTCAGGCTGCGCCCGCTAATTCCGACACTAATTGAACGAGCATCGTAGCGAACCGGCGTTGCTTCAATCCAGCCAGTGACCACCAGATCATCACCGATTAGAACCTCGACTTTGTCGCCGTTTTTAACCCTGGGCTGAAGTGACGCAACACCATCACCACCGGGCCACTGTCGGGTGATCTCTACACTAAAATCTCGAGCCAGACGCTCAATCCCGGAACCGATACGAATTGACGTCCAGCCCCCCCACTCACGACCGTTAACACGGAGAGTTACGTTATCGCTCATCGTACAGGAACCCTCAGCGGAGATACCGGCACAAAGCCGGGGTGAGCCACAGCATTGCGCCTGACAATGTCAGACTCCCGTGAAGCGTTATCGAACCAGGTTGCTGCCAGAACCAGTGCCGGAGTTACCTCATCAGGCGTTCTGATGACGGTCTTTTGGGTCTGCACCAGGCGGTGTTTTATGTCGTTGTTAAGGTCAGATTTCACCCGGCGCAAAGCCAGAAACAAACGGTCATCGGTCGTGCGGGATAGTTCTTTATCAATAGCAGTATTCAGCGTGTCGCGGATATCAACGAGGTCATCCCACGTCGGCACATCAACCGCCGCCGTTTCATCTGGTGCGTTATTCAGCTCAGGATGAGTAACAGAAGGCCAGCCAGTGGACTGCTGGCTTTGTTCGCTTGTGGTGATAACTGGCGCGGGTAACGTTGTGACAGCGTAAACCGCTTCGCTTATGGCTGTTGTGCGTACTGCACTGGCAACATAATTCCCCTGTTCCTTACTGAGCTGTGTGCTTTTGCTGTCCGTTTTCCATATACCTCGCGGGGCCATATCTGATCCCAACGAAATCCCGGCGAACCCCTTAATCATTTTCATAACGTCAGAAGCATTTCCGGATAGTCTGTTCGCCGTGCGCCACACTTTCTGAATAGCTTCGACATATCCTTTTCCTGATGACGGAGGAGGAAGAAGAACAGAAATATCACCCTGCATAAGTCTCGCTGCGTCTGCGACATAGCTGTCGACCATCGCCATAGAATCAGAAACAAAGTCCAGGATGCCAGTGGCACGCTCAAGCACATCTCCCTGAGCGAAGTCAGGCAAACCATCCATGCCGAACTGTTCAAAGTTGTCGCTGATACAATCATCAAGTGCTGAACAGGAAGATACCAGCGTGTTAGCTGTTGCTGCGCCAGCCGTTGGATATTCAAGTTCACCCGCTTCGACGAACTGCAGATCAAAGCGCACCATCCGCCCTTCACTACTGGTCGTGCCAACACGGATCTCACCATCAACACAGACGTTAAGCTCACCATATGTTGGATGTACCAGAGTGCCAGGTCCTGGTTTATTCAGTGCTTCAATTAGTCTGTCACGCTGTTCGAAACAATCGTCGCCGACGACATAGGCGGTGATATTTGGCCGGAAGGTGACCTTACCGAGATCTTCGGTGTAGGGTTTATCGCGGTTGGGGTATTCGTGTGCTTCAACTCGACGGCCAACCGCCGCCCCTTCACCTTCGAACTTAAATGGTACGCCACGGAATGACGCATCCTGAAGTCTGTCTTTCCACGCCATATAAACTCCGGGCATTAAAAAACCCGCCGAAGCGGGTTAAATTATCGATATGGGAATTCACATATCGCCTGTATGGTAGCCAAAACCGGAAACGATGCTTATACCTAACTCACGTCCCGCTCAGTCCACGGCAGAAGTTATTTCATGATGCAACGAGCGTTCCTGCCAGACAATCCAGGCAACCGCTGCCTCCCATGATATATATCCGTTATCGCCATTTGTCGCCCGGCGGAGATCAACTGCATCGCCAAACCTTTCAATGATGAATTTTTCAAATTCTGTGCGTTTTTCTTCGTCGTGCGTTGAATCCATGTTCTCCCCAGCGGCATCCTGATCATCGCTCTGATTGCATAAAAAATAGCATACCCGTTAGGGTGTGGAAAACCCACTCTGGCGGGTTACACTGAACATGACAGATGGGTTAACTATCTCTGCTAAAGCGACTGTATCCCACATCATAAGAAAGCCACGGTGTCGCACTTCCGGCAGGTGTCGCAACGCGCATTCCTGGAGGCGCATTATCGAAAGACACGTTAAGTTCGCTACGCTGCGTCTGTGGGGATTGCGCCCGATCCATAACGGCACCGGGCCTCAGTAGTGGAACCGCGGGTTGATAGTTATCCCTGGTCGTCTGTCCGCCAAACATTTCCCTTTGCTGCTTGTTGTTATACCAGCCGCCTGAATTCCAGCGATTCTTCAGGGAATCCCAGAATGAGTCGGTATGATCGGCCTCTTTTGCCGCATCGGCGATTTCCTTGAGTTGCTCAAACATATAAATGGCAACCCCTATCTGAACTGTCGTGGCTCCCAGCATGGCGATTTTCCCAAGAACACCCGATAGCTGACTGGCGAGAGCAAAGGCTGTACGCAGCGAACCGATGGTTTTCACTGCAAATGCACCAGTCATGTACATCCCAATACCACCCAGTACAGTTTCCCACCCTCCCATTACCTGTGCGACATTATCCACCTCCAGCCAGACAGATTTGATCACCGGTGCGACATCATCCCAGTTCTCGATAATGAGCAGAGCGCCTCCTGCCAGTGCCGCAATTGCCAGTTTTGCGGGCGAAAGATTGATAACGCTATTCAGTATCCGGAAGGCACGAGAAAGAACGCCAACGGCCCCGCCAGCCACAATGAGTGCCGCACCGAATTTCGCGACTGACTTCACCATCTCTGGGTTTTCTCTTACCAGTTCGCGGACATGCTCCAGCCACGGCATCACAGCTTCGGCGGCCTCGTTGATAACCGGAAGAAAGGTATCCCCCAGCGTGACAGAAATGGCGTTAACACTGTTTCTCAGGAGGGTTAACTGGTTTTCAGTGGTAGCCGCACGAGAAGCATATTCCTTTTGCATCGAGCCACCGTACTGCTGGGCGTCTGCCACTCGCTCAAAGTTGATACGCAGCAGGTCCATATTGGTGAGAAGCGGTGCTATCGCACCAGCAGACTCACTGCCAAACAACATATTCATTGCCGCAGCCTGCTTTTCTTTCGGGATTTTTGATATCCCGTCAAGCACCTTCAGCATCGTGCCTTTCGAATCTTTCTGCATATCTGCAGCCAGCTTTTTCGGGTCAATCTTCAGCGCAGCAAGAACCGTCCTCTGCGCTTTGGTTGCCGCGCCGCCTGACGTTAAGGCTTTCATGAAGTTTTTGATGCCCGTTGCAGCAATTTCTGGCTCCACACCCATACCGGCAATCGTTGCACCTAATGCTGCAATTTCCCCCGAAGCAACTCCCGCAATCTCACCAAGAGGTCCAATTCGGGTCACAATCTCTGATATTTTTCCGGCATTTGCTGGCCCGGTATTCCCCAGATAGTTAATTTTATCAGCCAGAACAACCACATCATCCTGGGTCAGTTTAAACGCCGTTCGCCACTGCGCCATCATCTGACCAGACTCTTCAGCGGTGGTGTCAAACGCCACGCCCATTTTTACCGCGTCGCTGGCAAACTGCATTAGATCGCTTCGCGCGATGCCCGCCTGACCACCTGCCGCGACGATCTCTGCAATCCCTTCCGCTGCCATCGGTAACTGAGTGGAGAGCGTCAGGATATCATCGCTCATTGCGGCAAATGCGTTCCTGTCGTCCAGACCGTCAACAACCTTGCGGATGTCAGCCATCTTCGACTCAAAACCCATCGCCGCAGTAACAGGCATAGCCAGCGCACCGAGAATGGCCGCCCCGGCAGCGGTAGCGGCCACTGACAGTCCGGCCATTTCCTTCTGAAATCCCTTTAACTTTTTCTGCATTCCCTTCATTGGCCCAGACAACCGGTCAACGGCGGTAATAATCGCTTTTAGTTGAAAGTCATCAGCCATGTTTTATTTCCTCGTTGATGCGAACAGCCTCTGACTCCAGCGTCAGGAACTCAGAAATCGCCGTCCGCCGGAGATCAAGAGGGTTTATTCGCCAGAAGTAAGCGGTGTTGTAGAAGCGTTGTCGGAGGTTTGCTCCGTCCCCGATCGGGTAAAAAAATTCAGGATCAACATGCAGGCTTTAAAAATATCAAGCTTAGCCATCTGCGCTGCAGAAGAACGGGGGATCCCGGCAAGTAAAGGGATGTATTTCAGCGAAACAGCGCTGTCCAGTCTGACACCACCATCCGCAGATACTGTAAACGGAAATCCCACGCCCTCTATTTCGTCATATGTGGGTTCCCGTAACTCCAGTACATGGAGATCTTCACCATGAGCTTTAACCGGTTTGCTGAGTTTGAGTTCTTTCATTACTGGTAATCCCCTTCTTCACCGTGGAATTCAAGATCCGCCGTACCTTCTTCGGCGTTGTGGTTTGCTTCACCGTGCAGCCAGGCTGACGACAGGACATAAACCTGACCGTTTGCCAGTTCGGCTGTAATGGTCATCTGGTCTGAGGTAGTGACCTTGTTGACCGGAAAATCTTTCGGCACTTTAAAGGTGCCTTTGATATAGGGCGCGCGGTGGGTTTCTTTACGATCCACCGAGCCATCAAGGCCAATGACATCATCATTGACCTTCGTGTTCATCGGCACCTCAATACCTCCGGTCATGGATAATTGCTGACCATCAATTCTGAAATAACAGGTACCTGCAATGCGCGCCATTATGCGGACTCCTCTTGATACTGAAGGCGGAACTGGTTAACGACCGCAAACACTCGCAGCTGGTTAACATAGTCAGGCGGGAACAGAGTGTTGATACGGTTTGGGTTTGTCGCGTCGCGTTCAACCTTCAGGTATTGCTTGAACAGGTCGTAATTTTCAACGATCCCGGCGCGCTCCATTTGGCGGTAGGTTGCCAGAAGCTCACCTTTGATAACCGCCGGAGTAACAATCGCCTGACCGGGGCCAAAACGGGTACCATCGTTTGCCAGTTTGTGGCGACCATATTTGCTGGTTATAACTGACTTCAGCTTACGCAGAACGTATGCGCTGGTATGCAGCGTCTCACTATCGAGATAGCTGTTATCTGCAACGCCGTAGGCGTTTTTCTTGTACGTAGTAACGTCGCGCTGAATGCGCAGCGTACCGCTTTCAACGTATGACGTTGCAATACCATGCGATAGCAGAGACTGCTGTTCGGTCATCGTGAAGCGTTTGCCCTTCGGCGCTGGCAGCATATCTACGAGTTCACCCGTTTGCGTTGGACGCGCTGGATCGTTACGGATAAAGACGGCATTGCGCGCTGTTCGGCTGGATGCAAGTTCGTCCGCCGGGGTCTGAGTTTCTTTCTCGTACCCGGCCAGGGTGATGTGCTGTTGGTTAAGCTGATCACCTGCGGCAACCAGATCAGAAAGCGTTCCGAGTTTTGCGGTATAAACGTGGCCATAAAGCTGGCGCGCATAGCTCCAGCGACCGCTGGTATCGTTCATTTCGCTGACAAATGCATTCACCGAAGCCAAATCGCTGAACGGATGACCAATATAATCAAACGGCTCATCGGCCATGGCGGCAATAGCACCGTTGAGTACCGGAGCCCCCGTTCCGGCAGTGTCTGCAGCGACGGCTACAGCTATGCCTGCGGGCAAAACTTCCCCGCCACCGTACCCGTAATAATTCAGAACCACGGGGATGTCATTCCCGCTCAGACCTTTGTGACGCGCTGTCAGAGTGACCACGCCAGCAGCAGACGAAGCGATAACCGGCAATGTCGGATCAGCATTGATTGCATCTTTAATGCCCGATGCCACAGCCTCAACATCATCACCGCTTACAACTGCTGCCTGAATACGAGTACGCCCGACATAAACATTCACCGTGCCGCTCTCAGTTGCTGCGCCTGTTACGGTCAGGGTATACGTGGCCGCCACTCCTGCTGCTGGCTCAGGGACAGCAATGATGTAAAGCTCACCAAAAGGATCGGTTTTGCGGTACGCAGCAACCATGCGCGCAAGCTGACTACCGGGGCCACAAATCTGCTTTGCGTAATCAGCGGAGGGCATCAGTACCAGCGAATCAGGCTCAATTGCCGCACCGGTATTTGCGTGCCCCAGCAGCAACGACGGCGCTGATTCCTGACTTGTATTTGCCGCCGAATTATCCATCTCAGCATAAAACAGTGGCACCAGCGTATTTGCCGGGATAGTGCTGAAACTAACGGTCATTGGTTTCCACCTTTTTTTGTTTAACTTTGTTCACGCGCCTGATATCGCCAGCGGCTTCCCGGCGCAGCCAGTAGCTGCTTTCTTCAACATTTCGCCCTTCAACAGGCAAAAGGTCACCTCGGGCAGGGTCATGTACTGACCGCCCTTTTTGGGGTTTTACAAACATGGTTTTCCTCAGGAGGGGAGAGTTATCTCTGTGTGATGTTCGGGCTTCCCGTCGGGGCCATGTCCCGGATCGATAAAATCAACATCAATCGCCAGCGTTTTAAAATCATCCAGATCGTTCAGTTCATCCTGCTGGCGAGTGTCATCTTCTGAAAGCTCTTTCAACACAGAGAAGTCGAACTGGTAGCTCAGTTCATGCCGGTTCACATCAAGCAGCGTGCCGCCTGCATAGGTGATCGGGTTTCCACGCTCTTCAGGATTCCAGCCCAGGAGCGCTTTAAACAGTGACTGTCGTACATCGTGAACAACATCATATGAGGCAAACTGACCGCGCTCATCCCTGCCATTGCTGACAAACACAATGACGGCAAACCCTTCGGTTAAATCCTGCCAGTAGTCAGTCTGGCTCTTCTGTTCCCCTGGCGAATCATCTCCGGGAACAACATAAGCCGCCGGCAGTTTCATCTTTCCGACTTCCGGTAAATCCTTAAACTGGGCTGCGCCAGCAACACGGTTTTCAAAGATGGGGCAACGTGCCCGCAGTGCAGCAATAATTGGGGCCAGTTTCATCAGCGTCGTTTCTCCGGTTTGAGTGAGAGCCGCAATTCACGCGCAAGGTAATAGCGCGTCCACGGGTTGTTTTTGTTGAGTGTCTCAACCATAAAATTATTACGCGGAGCCAGCCGCCAGCCGCTACCACCAGAAGCGCCACGGTGATGACTGCGCCGACGTTTTGCGCCACCGCGTACACCGAAAAACAGGAAAGCCGGATAGAAATCGCCCTTAATCAGCCGGTTTCCGTGTCCGTTCCGCTGGTTTGGTGCAATTTTAGTCATAAAGCCAGGACGCTTCTTACTGGCCTTTGGCACCATATAACCAATGGATTTTGCCAGCCGCCCCGTCTGATATCCGGGGTTTTCCCCGGGCTCAGAGCGACCGCGCCGCATGACCAGACGGCGTGCATCGCGCATATGACGCTGACCAATAGTGATAAATGCCCGCCGGACACGCGAGCGGTTAAAGCGCATTTCGTTCGGCTGCTGAAAATCAACGTGAAAAAAGGGTCCCGTCACTGGAAATACCTCCGCTATTTTCTGTAAATGACCCCAGTTCGGTGCACTCAAGAAGCAGAAATCGCCGTTTACTGTTTAGATCGCGAACACGTTTCACGCGGTACACCTCGTCACCATTAGCCACCTCAAAATCAGTGGTAATCCCACGACGCCAGCGAATGGTGATGTAATGTGTGATAGCGTTATCCGTCTGCGCCGTTTCCTGGTATGTGGTGGCACTGGTTTGCAGCACCTTTGCCCATGCGTTGAATGAAACCGGGTATTCAGGCTCGGTACCGAAATCATCAGCAGGAACATCCACTCTTTCCCTGAGAACCACTCGCTGATCAAGTTCCCCGGGATCAGGCATGGTATAGAGGGCGCTGGTATTAGTTGACCGTCTCTTCATACTAAAAACCCGATACTGGTAACCGCCGTGGGTATAACAGAAATTCAAAAGCCTGAGGAGTCTCTGACATTTCCAGTTCTGATACTGAACTTCTATTTTCATACCAGTGACTGATTAGCATCAGCATCCCCAGCTTGATATCATTGGTAAGGGTTATGCCGTCATCATCAGTGTCAGGAATTACGTCTTTTGTTGGGTAAAGATTACGATTCAGATAGGTTGTAGCCTTTGCTTCCGCAGCTTCACCAAGCAGGGTCAGTAGCATATCCTCGTCCGTAAAATCCACCTCAAGACGGCACTGTTCTTTTATTTCTGGAAGCGTAAGTAACATCCTGCCCCCTTATTTTTTATCCGTTCGTTTTTTGGCCTGCTCTGCCTGCTCTGCCTGCTCTGCCTGCTCTGCCTGCTCTGCCTGCTCTGCCTGCTCTGCCTGCTCTGCCTGCTCTGCCTGCTCTGCCTGCTCTGCCTGCTCTGCAGGAGTATCCTCGCTCACACATTCCGCATAACCTTTTCTGATCAGCTCCCGGCCATGCTGCTCCAGCGTTTCAAACTCGCTACCTTCAGTCTGTACAGTACCGTTGAAATAAACCGGTTTAAGGGATCGCATTTTCATTTCGGTTTCCTCAGGGTGAAAGCGGCCAGAAGGCCGCTGTTATGAATTACACGCCGCCAGGCGCAGGTGCTGTAAAGGAGCCATAGATAAACGCCTCCGGGCGTTTTACCGCCAGCGCCAGACGCTCTTCACAGCGGATCGAAATCATGTTTTTCTCGAAGTCGTCGGCGTTCTCTGTGGAGATAACCACGTTCGCATCTTCACGGTCGAAGATCTGCGCTCCAGCGTTGAATGCGCCTGTCAGGAATTTACCCTGGAAGGCAGCAGCTTCGGTGGCAACAACCGGCAGTCCCCAAAGTGTCGGTCCCGCCAGTGCCGCAGGGTTCGCCAGGATATAGCGACCCAGACTGTCTTTAGTCAGCTCAATCTTCGCCCAGTCAATGAAGTGCAGAACGTGACCGGAAGCCGGGAAGCGTGCCAGTTGCGCCTGCAGCATCGCCAGGCGAAGATCATCAATACCGTTCTGCTGTGCAACAGCAAACGCCGCAGCAAAAGCTGAAGCCTGAGGAACGATGCCATCAAGGTGAGCTCCAGTGCCATCCCCAAAGAGGATTTCCTGCTCTTCGACATACTTCAGTCCATAACGAAGCTCAGCATCAATAGTGGACTGAAGCTGTGGCATATCGTCGAGGATCTGTTTCGCCGCTTTGAACAGGTGGGCAACGGTGCGAACCGGCGTAATTTTTTCAGCAAACGCAATATCGCTGTACGGCTTGGTAGTATTTTCCGCCACCGCTTTAGCATTATTGGTAAATCCGGTCTGCTGCACCCAGTAAATGGTATTGGACTCGGTGCGCCCAGGCGCGATCAGATCGCGAATAAAAAGGCGCTGCTTCGGCTGTGTATCAATGCCAGGAAGACGGTCTGGCGCAACAATCTGACCAGGGACATTCACTGACAACAGAGCTGCACTAACAGGAATGCTCAGGCGCTTGTTGCCTTCAACACTGGCAGCAAACGTTTTCAACGCTTCAGCAGAAATAACCTGCTGCCCAACAGTCTCGACAACCTGTTTTGCATTTGCCAGTGGCATCTGCGCTACATGTTGTTCAAGGTCACCAACGGCTGCTTTTAGTGTTTTTTCAGCTTCGCGAAGGGCGTTAAATTCAGACGCCATTTTGTCGACAGCCGCCTTCGTTTCTTCTGAAAGCTGGCCGGACTTTGTCGCTTCTTTGAGTGCGTCTTCTGCTTTCGCGTTGAACTTACTGGTTGCCTCTTCAATGCTGGCAGTGACTTTTTTCAGAATATCGTTTACTTCAGACATAAAGGGTCCTTATTTGACTAACGCCGCCAGAGCGCTTTCAAGTGAATTGATGGTTTCAGGTTTGATATCTTCGGCAGCGCCCGGCGTACCGTCGTTGTGGGTGACAGCGCCAGGCATGCCACCGGATAAGGATTTAATGAGTTTTCGTCGCTCAGAGCGCGGGGTGTTGGTTTTAGCCAGCAATGCATCAAGCTTTCGAAGCGCGGCGGCGGGTGATTCATCGCCATCGCTTACTGCATCAGCAGAAAGCAGGCTGTCTGCCAGCCCTTTCGCCACGGCATCACTGCCACCGATATAGCTTTCAGCATCCATCAGCTTATGCACGGCGGCCATATCAAGGCCAGAGCGCGCTGCATAGATATCAGCCATTGCGGTATCGAATGGCTCCAGTGACTGTGCCAGTTCAGCAAAGTCATGGCGGTTGCCCATCGCGTATACCCAGCAGTTGTGGATCATCAGGAAGGCTCCACGACCAATCTGAATATCATCCCCGGCCATCGCAATTATCGAGGCAGCACTGGCGGCAATACCCAGCACCTTCACAGTTACACGGCCTTCGTACTCGCGGAGAAGGTTATAAATTGCCAGGCCTTCGAACATGTCGCCGCCTGGTGAGTTGACATTCACCGTAACGTCGGCACCATTCATCGCCCGAAGTGCACCGGCAATACGTTTGGCTGTCACCCCTTCGCCCCAGTAGTCCTGTCCGATAACATCAAAAACAGAAATGCTGTTATCGTCGGTGGACGCAGCTTTAATCCCGCCGTCCCAGCGGTCCAGTGCAGACGGTAAGGTTTCACAGGTAACGCGCGCACAGGGGCGACCCGCCGGTGCTACCGGAAGTTGTTTTTTGCTCATCAGGAAATTGCTCCTAAGCGGCCTGTTTCAGTGGAGATTGTTCGAAAGGAATATCAGGGAAAACCGCATTATGGACTTCACGAAGCAGTCTAGCTTTTTCGGCTGTACTGTTTTTACGCAAGTCTTCAAGCGGGGTGAGATTCAGTTGAACGGTGTAAATATCCCCACCGTCAATCGGTGGAAGGTTTTCAAGGCGTCGCACGTCATTACGCGACATCCATCCGTTTTGCAGTGCGGTAGTGTAGTACGCCGCACGCCCTGCGCTGTCGGCACGGAGCAGGCCTTCTACTGAGAACTCCGCAAATAAATCCTCATCTCCGTTAAGAAGACAGCGTGAAATCTCCTGCTCAATATTGACCAGCATTGGGCGCAGTGTATTAGTCAGGAACAGGAGGTTCATCCCTTCAACGCTCGATGCCCAACTGCTCTGCTTCGTCGTGTGTCCTACCATAAAGGGAGGTACCCGGAACCAGCGGCAGATTTCCTCGATGCTGAATGAGCGTGATTCCAGCATCTGCGCATCTTCAGGATTCAGAGTTATGCCCTGATAGGACATATCCCCCTCCAGCACCATCACTTTTCCGGCGTTTTTAGAGCCGACGAAGCGGTTAAGGTTTTCACGGTTTTTCTGGCGCTGCTCTTTGGTCAGAAGATTCTTTGACAGGAAAAATCCGGATGTCTGAATACCGTTTTCGAAAATTTTCGCTGCGGACTCTTCAACCGCCATCGCCGCACCAAACACGTCACGCCCGGTACGCATCGGCATCATCCCGCAGACACCATCAAGGCCAAAGCCCCGGATGTGCATCATGTTTTTAACCGGGATGATGCGCGCTACGCCTTTCTCTGTGTATGTATAACGCAGTTCGCCAATCTCCAGCCGATCCACCTTCATGCACTGAGGCAGCAACGGCACCAGTGAAACCAGTTTGGTACCAATCAACTTTTTTTCTACGTAGGCATTACCCCGAAGGCAGATACTGGCAACCACCATCAGCATAAAGCGCGACGGCGTCATTTCACTGTTGGGGCGGCGACATAACACCTGATAAGCAGGATGATTAAGTGCCAGTTTGCGGGAACCATCAGCCGCCCGTTCGTATACCTTCATCGGCAGGGTTGAAACTGATTCACTCAGCAGACGTACACAGGCCCAGACAGAAGCCAGTGCCAGCGCTTTTTCTGCTGTAACGACTTTTCCACTGCTACTGGTGCCATACCACTCCTGCCAAAAGGCTGCGTCATTCAGTCCAATTGTTTCGCCAAGCCAGTTAACAATCGCGGTTTTGATGCGGCCAGGCCGTTTTTTTTCCTTCATCAGATACCTACCATGATCGGATCATCAAAAAAATCATCAGGGTCGCCAGTCTCTACAAGAACCGCATCCTCCGCCGCGCCAATAGCCATAGCGGAAGCCACCACGCCATCAATACGGCCAGTGCTCTTCTTCTTGGCAAAGATACGGTTGTCTTTCTGATCGGCTTCCAGAACTGCAGATGCCGCATTCCAGCGCAGACAGGGGTTAGTACGGATAATTAGTTCGCCACTGTTAAGGTGCTCTTCAAATAACTCAATTGATCGCGGCATCCACAACCCAGACTCCTGAGCCTTGTAAAAACCCTGGCCGTGCGGAACCAGTTCAACATCAACGGACTGGTTCGCCAGTTCAACTTCAAGGTATTTAATACGGTACTGGTCGCAGGCAATGCACCTGATATTGTGCTTTTGCGTTAACTCCCCGAGGCGGTCAGCCACAAACCCGTAGTTAACAGCCTTACCCGGTGGAGCATGAATAAACCCGTTACGCAGCCAGGCGTCATAGGGAACATGGTCAGTTTTGGCGCGATCCAGCAGTGTGTCTTTTGGCGTCCAGAATTCGACCAACAATTTTTTAAATTTTGGAAAGTAAAGTGCCAGCGAGGTAAGGTCGCGGGAGCCGGAAAGATCCAGACCTCCATAGCACTCCTCACCTGTCAGTTCTTCAGGGTCGAAATCCTGCTCGCATTTCATCCACGTCTCGCTGTCCACCCAAGGATCAGCAGATTCCACCCACTGACAGAAATTAAGGCGGCGGACAATACTCTCTTTCGACGGCATCCCGCGCGCCTGCGTCACCTGCTCACGCAAATATTTCTCAGTGAAGGTGTGCCCCAGTGACGGATTAGCCTTACCCCAGCAGGATTCATCTTTAAACGGGTCGTCTCCTTCATCCAGCGAGCAGATGAAGCTGAAGAAGCTGTCATCTTCCAGATCACCGGAGGCAACTTTGCGTCCGTACTCGTGATACTCAAAACAAACACTGGTTTTATCGTGACCGCTGTTGGTAATAAGGAACATCAACGCCTGCCGGCGCCCCTTTGTGCCAGCGCGCATCATCTCAACGACCTGATTGCTTTTATGTTCGTGAACTTCATCAATCAGAGCACAATGTGGACGGGGGCCTGACTGACCATCATCAGAACTGATTGGCCGGAAAAACGAACCAGTCTGAACAAACGCCAGATTCCATTCTTTCCCAGTACCACCTGATTTATGAATTCGCTGAGACAGAGCGGGAGACTGATCCACCATCGCCACAGCATCCCGGAATAGGATCATCGCCTGGTCTTTTTTGGTGGCGGCGGCATACACTTCAGCGCGTGGTTCTTTGTCGGCGACCAGACAATATAATCCGACTCCACCAGCGAGAGGGGATTTACCGGAACCCTTGCCAGACTCAACATAGACCATGCGAAAGCGTCGGTATCCATCACTGGCCTTCCAGCCAAAAATAGAACCCACAATGAAACACTGCCAGGGTAGTAGAATAAAGGGCTTCCCCTCATGCTCACCGCCGTTGAGCTTCAAAACTTTTGCAAAAAAATCGATTCCTCGTTGCGCGGATTCAATGTCCCAGGTAAGTCCCCGCGCCGGCCCGTTTTCCAGATCGCGGAGGTGACGTGCGCAGGCATTACGGATATCCGGCCCGGCAAGTATCTTCCCGGTTGTGACATCCAGCGCATACTGTGTGGCTGGGTCAACCGAAGAACTGGTTGAGCGAGTCTTCTTCTTTTTCTCCACCATCAACTTTCACCTTCGTTCTGGCGGCCGGGGTAAGACCGAATTCGACCAGGTAACTTTTAAAGCGGCGATCTGCATCTGCCAGCATAGCTACAGCAGGATTTGCCTTAATCAAAAAACCGCCATCCGTCTGTACGGTATAAGTTCTGCCCTCATCAGCGATCGTCAAACGCAACTGCAGAATATCGGCGTAAATATCGCAAAGGCGTTCAAGCGCAAGCACGTCTGCGACGGTGAGGACTCCCATACCATCAAGCAGTACGGTAAGTTTTCCCCATGCGACTTTCCCCCAGTCTGTGAGGTGTGCAGGTGGGCTTGGAATTTCTCTGATCGGGGTGGGTTCTTTGTTGTTAAGTTTACGTTTGCCCGGGTTACCAGTTACCACCTTCAGGTGGGATGGTTTCGGGCGTCTTCCTGCCATCGGAACCTCCCGGAAAAAAACTTTTCATTTCGCGGTTGTGCACAAAAAGGGGGGCTGGCGGTCAGGGAAGCGATGTCTCCTGAACTCTTTACCCGCCCTCCCCTTCGCGCTCGTGTCATCTCACCTTCGCCAGTGCGACTGTGGGTCGAGTGGCAGCCCGTTCTCATCACATCCGATCACGTGACCGCGTTTCTCTTCACGTTGTTTGGTGGAGTCGTGGTGCTGTTTACAGAGGGGTTGCCAGTTACCCTTATCCCAGAAGAGCTTCCGTGCCTTCGCTATCTCTTCCTGATTGCCACCCTTAAGTGCTTCCTTCAGCTTATGTGGCTTTATGTGGTCAACCACCATTGCAGGGATTGCCCTGCCCTGGCGACGACACATGACACATAGAGGATTAGATTTCAGAAATGAGAGCCTGGCTTTGTCCCAGCGACTGTTATAGATACGCGGCTCGGACATGTCTTCTCCTGTATTTGATGTGCGCGTGCGATGCGCATAAAAAAGCCTCGCAATTGCGAGGCCTGGGGTTATTTGTATCGCGACCCACTACCTGTGAATGACAAACAGAGATTTACATTTAGGGCAAAGTAACGCCTGTTGTTGGCGTACTTTCGTGGTCGAGTGTGTGGATTTATGTCCGCATATCGGGCACATGACAGTCGTATTGGCTGCAAGCCCAACACGCTGCATTGCATAATCGAAAAATGACATGGTGGTTAACCTTTCAATGAATGGGGCTTATTATACCATGCATAGCTCAATTATTAATCAATCATCATCGCATGCTTGATGCCATTTAACTTTGTCGCAGGCACTCAGTGAATGTCTGCTGTAATGCCTGCTCAGCCAAGTTGAAGCACACCGTGTTCTTTTGAATCAGAGAATGCAACAAACCCAGTGTATTCGGGGATAGTGTTCCGTCATCAGCATCAAATGCTGAAATGGTTGCGTGAAGAATCAAAAATGCTCCAAATCCCGCGCCGCTGCTGCCCCTCGATGGTCAGAATCGTCAAGGAGGACCCGTTAAAAGGTAAGCAGAAAATCTGTGGTTAGAAGTGAAGGCTTTGACAACGTTCTAAATTTTATGACAGAAATAAAAAAGCATTACCTTTCAAGATAATGCTTTTTCACTCGAACTGAGTCTTATAACAATTAGATTAATGTGATTTTAATATCATAGCTTTCAAGCCCAGTCATTTTTTCACGAGCATTAAACTGGATATCGGAAACTTCTTTTCCTGTCTTTTTTTTGAGTTCAATAATTTTTTTTGTGATGAATTCAGAAATATCCGCTTCAGTTTTTCTTTTTAAATCTTCGACGTTCATTGTTTACCTCTCTTGATCTCTAACGTATCAACGCCAGGCATGTTACATTCCCCGTAGAGCACTTGTATAAGCGCTGATATGTTTAAAAGATAGAATAGAAAGACTCAATTATCAATAGTTTGCAGTACAATCTTCATGCAAAAGAGCTCGCGACCACACAAACCACTGTACTAAAATCCGGGTCGGTCACGAAACAACCAGATCTCATTTCAAAAGCTTCGAGGCTGCCTCGAGGATCTCTTCTGAACTGACATCACGATCAGAGGCTACATAAACTATTTTATGGTCTCCTGTCAGAGATGGAAATCCCGCTGACATCACGGCTAGGTGTGCTTTTTCCCCATTGGGAAACTCACGCATTATCGTAGTAATACCTTTCATTACGGTTACAACAACTGCTGGTTCTGCATTAAAAAAAACGATGACTTTTTTCATAATTTTACCGTGATGTCTCTTACAGAGATTGTCGGTTCAGCATACAAAAAAGGCTCCATAAGGAGCCTGAAATTTATTTTCTGAATTCTAACGAAGACTGACCAGAACGAATGTACAGTGCAATATTATCAAATGTAATCATTGTTGATTTGCAAAAAATACATTTTGCTCCGAAAGGATTTTTTTCAGTAACATCAAAGTTTGACGTTCGGTACTGAGATCCGTGGCAACACGGACATCTGAAGTGAATATTATTAGTAATAACAGTTACCTTATACAGCCACGACATTAACTGCCGTGGGGCCTTTAGGTCCCTGTTCAACACTAAATTCAACTTCCTGATTCTCATTCAACGTCTTGAAATCATTACTCTGGATAGCAGAGAAGTGAACAAACACATCTTTACTACCATCTTTTGGAGTGATAAAACCAAAACCTTTTTCAGGATTAAACCATTTAACTAAACCAGTCATTTTATTAGACATAAACATTACCTTTATTGAGTAAGCCCTTGGGCAGAATGGTCCGAAAAAAAATTATCAGAGAGAAAAGCTAACAAGGAAATCTCAACAGGAACAAGGAATAAAATTATTACAGCGACTGCTTCAGATAAATTCGTTACAAACCAGACATTCATTAACGCATGATTAACCAGACATAGCAAGGTTTAGTTTTGTAAGTAAATCTCAGTGGGTTTTGATCTTAAAAATTAATTTAAATAGCTTAAATCGAAAATTATGTCATGCTGCGTAAGACCTTTATCTATCACCCTAAGTTGTCAGGGATTTTGACTCAAGGAAGAGTCGTATTTCCTTCATAGTAAAAATTCACAAATTTATCCACGAAAACCGTCAACATCTTAATTTATAGAGCTATTATTTTTCCTCTACGGTTCATTGTTAGTATTTTTACGGACTCATAAATCCGCTCACATGTCATTCCTGCTCGGTAGTTTTCATCAGCGCGTTCAGCATGGTATCGAGCTTCTTCTGCCAGGCTTCCTGGCATGTCTACGAGCATTGTGGTGTCATGGCGGATGGAAAGTTATGTTGATTCGTTAGTTATCGAGCTGTAGAACGCTATGCTCTAGCGACTCGGAATAGGCAATCAGCCCGGTGTACTCAGGGATAACCTCGCCATCATCCGCTTCGAACTCAGGGATTGTTCCGGTAGTGATGGTATATTGTGGCTGGCCATCTTCTTTTGCGAAGGCAGCCAGGTCTTCAATCTGCTTAGCTGTAAGAACTACTGTAATGCTCATTCCTCAGTTGTTAAAAAGCCCCGCTATTGCGAGGCTTGATTGATTATGGCTAACGACTACATCGTAACGGTTATAAAAGAAGCTATTAGCCAACATGTGGTGTATGGTTGTTAACCGCCCACCAGGACAATCAACATGTCGATACTCAAAGATATCAAGATGCGTACTTTACGCCATGTGAAAAGTACTTGTCCTCATTGCTCCCGCCAGTCAAAGCACAGTCTGTCGAGAATAAAAAACAATATAACGTTAATTTGCCCCTTCTGTGGAAACATCTATCTTCCATCGGAAAGCAAACCAATAAAGTAACTGATTGACTACCAAATAAAACTCATACTCTCAGAATGTGGCAAAGCAGACATAACCTTTTATTGTTGTTCTCATTTAAGAGAATGTAACACCCAGAGTGGAGAGGTTTTTTTTCTTCTCCACAATACGGCGATCAAGTTCAGCCACTGCATGCGGGCGTATGGCATCAAGAAAGGCGTTATCCTGATAGGTAGACTGGATTGTCACACCAAGTCCGGCACCACTTTCCAGTATGCTTTTCTGAAGTTGTAGTTCTTTTATATCGTTATTGAGGTAATACGCTTCACTTAGGTTTTCTGCGTTCATCTTCTAACCCTGTTGTTGTTTGACTGCCTCACTGAGTCGTAAATGCGCTCACACGTCATTCCTGCCCGGTAGCTTTCGTCAGATCGCTCAGCATAATATCGAGCTTCTTCTGCAAGGCGTCCGAGCATGTCGGCGAGCACTGCGGCGTCGGCTCCGGCTGTTTTGCTTCTGACGGCAGTGGCAAGATCTGCGGTGTGCTTTGCGGCGTCCAGGCGAGTGGCAAGCTTTGTTGCTTCGGTACGCAGCTGGTTAACAGTGGCAGACAGGCCAGCAGCAGTGGCAGCGGATTTAGCGGCTTGTGCTTGTGCATCTTTTACAGCCTCATCACGGGCAATAATACGCCCTTGTTCAATCATGCGAGCGGCGGTCTGTGCGTTCGCTGTTTGCGATGATTCTACGCTGTCACGCTCGGCCCACTTCTTTTCCCAACCGCGGCTGCTCCATACACTACCCGCGAAGAATGCAACGGCCACCAGCAACAAAATAACAATGAACTGATAGCGCAGGCTCACTGGTCTATCCCCCAGCACGTCAACGCGCTTTCCTGGTCTCGCCGTTCAACCTGACCATAGCAACCGTTCTTCTGCCCTTTGGTCAGACGACAATCGCGACCACCGTCTTTTATCCACCAGCGGATCGCTTCACAGGCACCTTCACGGTCGCCAGCATTTATTCGCTTATAGAACGTAGATG
This sequence comes from Citrobacter sp. Cpo109, assembly GCF_030332565.1. Taxonomy (NCBI): domain Bacteria; kingdom Pseudomonadati; phylum Pseudomonadota; class Gammaproteobacteria; order Enterobacterales; family Enterobacteriaceae; genus Citrobacter; species Citrobacter sp. Cpo109. The sequence continues at coordinate 175,669 of NZ_JAOWHQ010000042.1, read as the reverse complement.
GGAAACATTTTCCGGGACCGATGTTATATGGGCAGAAAGACGCGATCCCGGCTTTCTGTGGTTCGGTCAGTGGTACTTTGATATTTCGGTCAACCCACGCCAGTGCCTTATCACGCTCAATGGCGTTTACCTGATCGCATTTCTCAGCAGACAGCTTCATGCCCTGAACTACTGGCTTACCATCAACCATCGTGGCGCCACGGCAAATAGTCCAGATGCCGGAGCCATCCTTGTATGCGGTCAGACTGTTGCCTTCTTTCTCATCCAGAAACTGATCGAGAATCACGGGCGCGGAAGCCCCCGCAAGAATTAAACCAACGACCGCTGCACTCAGTTTATTCTTCAGCTTTGGTGGCATAGCCATTGCGCCGATCCTCCCGTTCTTTCCAGCGGAAATACCAGTTCACTGCACAGGTGATAACGGTGCATGCGATACCGACAATAATTGCCCAGTCGCTCAGGCTTAACCCTGCAATTCTGTCGGCCAACATCCAGGACACCTCTTTTGCTGTTTTAGCTGTTTCGGCATATGCCTTCGCTGATACACCGCAGCCGGCAAGCGTGGTTCCTGATCCATATGAAAGTCTGCTGTAAATGGTGCTCATTCTGGTCATAGCCTCACCTCCGATTTTTCGGATGGCGCTGTGTGTGATGAAAAGGTCAGGCTTCACGGGCTGGATTTATCAACAAAGCACGTAGCGGATGATTCCCGTGAGCCTGAAATAGAAAAGGCCACGCAAATGCGCAGCCTGTAACCAGAAATCAATATTGTCTTTACATCAATTTTTCTTAAGGTTAAATTCTTCTGACAAGTTGATGAAAGACAACTTGAATATTAGCTATTTGTTCTCTGTTATGCCCGCAACCCAATGCGGGCTTTTTTTCGCCCTGCTAAAAGTTCCACCGTTGTGAGCCTTTTTGCTATGCAATAATGGATGCGTGGTGCCGGGTGTCTCCCGGTGATCCTTTGGCTGACAACCCATGCCTCACGAACATTTCACAACGGGATATAGAAAAGGCCATGCATTTGCATAGCCCTGAAAGATGTTTATGCTTTATTAATTCGCTGGAATATCTGGCATGGCGCGATCCATAGAAGAGCTAATTAACGCCTTAATAGCGTTGCATACCTGATAAAATCCACCCTGCTGAGATGAGACAGAAAAACGGGAGACGTCGTCTCCTGAGCCTACTTCAGCATAAAATGATGAGTTCTCATACCAGAGTGAGATGCTTACGCCCTGCCTGTAGCCACCTGTTAGCGGAGAATCATCAAGAGTGGTTGCAATCACGAAATTCAAGTGGTAACGGCTGTCCATATTGAGTTGGGGGATTAAGACAGGAAAGAACTTCCCCTCCTCCTCCCAAATACCAATGTCCACATAAGGCCATCTTGTTCCGTCAGAACCAGTCCACTCACGAGATGTAAGATCAAGAGAACCTGAATACTCTCGTAGTAGTTCGCTCGCCTTCTCCTGAAGTTTATCCTGTAACTTCCATTGCGCCTCGACCAGTTTAGTGCGTTTTTCTTTCAGATCCTTAAATGTTAATTCCATGCCACTCTCCAGACAACTTTTGAAAGGAATCTGCATAGTAACTCACCCTGAAAGCACATGGTTATATTTCACTTACACTGAGTGCGAAAAGCAAAAACCCGCACGATGGCGGGTTTATTTTTTGTTCTGTTGCTCAGTTCGCTTTAACGTCCCGAGCCTACCACAATTTAAGCACTTTCTTGCTCACTCTGCAACTTAAATCTGTCGCTATTTGTGCCGAATGCGTCACAAACTGGAGCGTACAGGATCGATTCTGCCAGACTTAGCCAAGTGTCAATGCGACGACGGCAGGTGATCAGTGGCCAATCAGGATGTTTAGCCTGCAGTTCATTGGCCATCTGCAACTTGCTCTTACGTAGGCGATGGCGGTCGACAATCACGCTATAGAGCGATCGGTAGTCATCATTCATCAGTACAGAAGCAATGACACCGTCCACTAACAACCCTTCTTCGTCCGAACAGAACGCCAGGCCGCTTTTATTTTTGCTGTTGAGGATTTCACGCAGGTACGCTTCAAGTTCAGGCTTGGTGATTCCTGATTTCTTCATTCTGCGCAGAGCATCATTGATAGCTGTCTTGGTGATTTTTCCTGATGCCAGTAGCTGGTTAAACATATTCCCGCCACTACCACCGCCGATATAAGACCAGCGGCCCCACATGCGCAACTTACCCTGTATCCAGATGCTTTCCAGAGTACGAAGACGAACCATTTCACCAGATTTACCAACTTCAGAAGGATTAATCATTTAGAGTTCTCCACTTACGCCAGTACGCCGATTGCCAGCGCACGATCTATAACCCGAAACACCAGGGCCAGTTGGTCACCGTATTTCGATTCAAATGCCACAGGATCAGCATGCAACTCGTCGTGATGCTCTCTGCACAGAGGAATCACAAACAGGTCGTGTGCCTTTGTACCCATTCCACCCTGCCCGTGGCCAATCAGATGGTGGGGGTCGTCAGCTTGCTTGTTACAGCAGACGCACGGCTGGGCCTTAACCCATCTCGTGTATTTCTCATTCACCCAGCGGCGACGCTTGGGTTTAAGCATGAAGGATTCCGGCGTCTCTGGGTCAACCTTCATTGCCACTATCTTTTTCGCTTTCTCCTGTACCAGTTGTTTGGCGGGTAATGCCGGAACAATATCGCTTTCACGTGTTACCGACTGGTGAGTCTCTTCATTCAGACGAAGAGCTTTATGGGCTAAGGCTTCAGGTATTTCGTCAGCCAGGTCGTTCCTGACCATCCACCAGCAAAACTCCGGCAGCGTCAGAATGTGGTCCTCACTGAAACCTAATTGGCCGTTTACAACCTTCAGTAGCCAGGATACCAGGTTTTCACGGGCTATACCCGCCAGACCTTCAGTGAACTGATCACGAATTTTTAAGTCACAGCCCCAGCACGTGCGGATTGAGCCAGGTGCATGCCGGGTTATGGTGTAGTTGCGATCGTGCCACTCGCTGTGTGGGTACTGACATTCCAGTTTTCTTTCGAGCCAAACATCCAGTGAATTGAGTCCACCTGCACGATGTATGACCTTCTGATTTTCGAAGACATCACGCATTAACGGATCATTCTGAAGCTCCTGAGTTGTCTCAGGCAGCAGACCAGACGGTAACTCAGCCATTGACTCTGCCTGTGGCTCGATAAGAACACGCCCACGTCTGAACAGATGCATCAGTTCACTGCCTGGGCGAAATAACACTACCCCGGTCATCGGTGCCACTTCAGGTGTCAGTAATGCCCTCACGCTACCTGCCCCTTAGCAATATGCTCTGCCCACAGACCACCAATCCAACGAACACCCTTGGCGGTGAAGCGGGACTGATTGAACGCGTAATTTGTCTGGTTTGTCGTGCCCGTCTTCACCTCGAAGCGCCCTGCTTCGATATGCTTGCTCTTTGGCGTTAAGCAGCTTGGCCACCTGTCGGAAAGTCATTGAACCAGTAGCCGTCACATACCGATCAACGAACTCGGCCTTCGGTGCCGCTACTGCCAGTTCTTCACTCAGGCGCTGTTTCTGTTCTGCCAGATCAGCAGCAAGGCGCAAAGCTTCAGGAAGTGACCGTGGAACAATCATTCCACCGCTGCTCTCCAGTTCCTGCCAACGGTCAACAAGTCTGGCGGTAAACTCCGGCGATAACTGGGCAACGATCACATAGCTGTCTCGTTTGTTCACTTCGTAGTGATGGTAGGTCTGACCGTTCTGGGGATGGGTGTACTGCAATGCAGCATACCCTCCAATCACACCGGAATTCATGAGGCGCTCTATCGTTACGCAGACATTGCTGTGACGGGAATCAACCAGTTTCGCAATCTCACGGCTGGACATGGTGATCTGCTGCCCTACTGTCGCTGCATGATGGGTCGGACATGTTACTGTTATGCTCATCTGTTGCATGCTCTGTCTCCACTTATCAGGCGGCTGCACCCGCCACGGTTTCAAATCGACTGATCGTTATCTCTACCCTTCCAGGCTTTACTGCCGGCCCCCACTCGATAGCCATCCGTTTAACCTGACTGTCGTCTTCCCAGACTCTGGCATTCGTCAGTGCGTCGAACAGTGCTTTGTTGTAGTTGTCCAGATCCCGCCGTCTGTTATCTGGCGGGAAAAGAACTATGTTTATCTCAACGTTGACGTTAACTGGTTTCGGTATGCCGCCGTACTGCTCAACAACAGAGGCATAAACGTTCTTCTTGAACTTCCTCCCCATCTCACTGATCAGATGCTTACCCTTTAACGCCCCACGATCAGGGGCCCGGTAATAGGTGTTAACTGTTGGCGGGAATGGCAACGTTAATTTCATTGCTGAACACCTCTCGCTTCCAGCCATGACAAGGCGCGTTCTCTTGAATCGCTATCACCGTTAATGAGTGACTTGATGATCGATATCGCGTCTACCTCATCGTTTGCTGAAATAACGGTAATCCCCCTGGAAACTCCAGGCGCTACTGAGATATATCCCTTCTTCGCTATGGCCTTCACATGCTCCGCTGCCGCGTTTGGTGATGAGCAACCAATTAGCCCTGCCAGCTCACATATCGTTGGTGGGAATCCAAACCGGCGCTGATAGTTCACGATCGAACCAAGTACTTCACTTTGTCTCACGGTAAGTTTGTTCACTTCAGCGCTCCTTAATCCGCTTGTTCAGAATCCCGACTTCGAGATACAAATGAGATGGCGTAAAGCCGAGCTGCTTAACCATCCCCATGGCATCGTTAAAAATTGGCCTGGCTATTTCGTCACAATTCATACCAGGGTTAGCCTTGCGTTTAGCGGTTATTTCCTCGTTGCATCTTCTGGCGATGTTACGAAGGGCGTTACGTGCTTCAACGTCCTGCATAAGCCACCTCCAGCAGCGGAGCAGGTTTACCAACGTAACCAGGAGACATGATTACATCAGGGTTTTCTGCCTGATTTCCCCAGTGGTGCCAGCCAGGTGCACTGCAACGGCTGAACAGCTCAATGCGTGGAACATCGCCGTATAATTGCTCCAGACGGTAACGCGCTTCTGCAGGCTTCTGGCTGTGCTCGCCGAGTGGACTGTAGATAACCTGTTTTATGCTGGCGTTCTGACGCTCAAGACCCTTCCCTCTGGTGGCAATTAGCAGATCCTCGGTATTGGCGCGAGTATGGTTACCACCGTTCATTCGTGTCTGAGCGTTCAACAGGTCGAGGAAGTCGTAAAAGTCCTCTACTCCACCAGCCTGAAGCGCTTTGTTGATGTGCTGCTCAGCCAGTGAGTTAAACTTCACCCAGGTGAATCCCTTCATGGTCCGAACCTTAAAACCCCATGCCTCAGCAAGTTCGATCGCTTCACGTGTATGTGTACCAGTGAACCACATGGCCAGAACGGAATCTTCCGCAGCCAGCTCCCAGACAGGCAGGCGTTTTATGTCGATGAGTTTCATCGTGCCGTAATGGTTTTCCGCTGCACCATTGCTGATGGTGTTTCCGTATTCCCACGGCGGATCGGCGTAAATCAGTGAGTAGACCATTAGCGACCTCCCGAAAATCGACCAGCCAGATAACATCCGTCGTCGGCAATAACTACAGGCTTAGCCAGGCCAAGACAGCGCTGACGTTCTGCCAGTATTGCTGCTCGCTCTGATTCAATGGCTGATGCGCTGAACGCCTCCATGTAAATTGTCGCGGCACGGTGAAAAAGACCTTTCGACTCCAGACCTTTTGCCGTTTCCATCAGGGCGCTGACTTCAGGAGTTGGTTCAAACACTTCGAAGTGGCAATCTGCTGGCGGTTCCGCGTAGTAACGGAATTGTCGCCCGTCGCGTTTGCGCGTTGCCATTCCAGAACCATGCAGGCGGCAAACGGCGAGTTGGAGCCTGTCCTGGCTGAACTGGGTCAGACCTTCGATGATGTCCCTGGTCGTGGAGCCGGGGTTCATGGCAATAAACATCTGTACCGTTTTCAGAATGCTCATCATTACCCCCTGAATCCATCAGGAATGCGGGTATCACATTCGTATTTGGATTTGAAGCCTGCGGCTTCGCGTTCCCACTTCCCGTTCATCCAGGATGGGCGTCCAGCTGAATCCCATTTCTTGGCTTTCTCGAAATACTCAACGCAGTTCTCAGGAGCAAAGAGCGTCTTCGGACGCAGGTAATCCGACATTTTTGGGTCGTTCGCCCATTTCTCGTTCAGGTAATCGACCACCAGTATCAGGTCTTCAGGGCTGTAATCTTCAGCCAGGCGTCCACGGATATAACCCAACGTGGATTTTGTTCTGCCACCCTTCCCGTAGTTTGAGTTCGTTACCCGATTGAAATGATCCAGGACCAGAGATTCTGAATCGACCTGGTCTGGTTGCCTCGCAACCGGACTAATAGGTTTTGAATTTACTTGTGGTTCTTGTTTTGATTTTACTGACGGATCCCCACCAGATTCTGACGGGTCAAAACCGCCTTTTTTGCTGGATTTCGACGCCTCAAATTTTGACGGGTCGGATTTTGATGCATCAGATTTTGACGGGTCAGATTTTGATGCGTCAGATTCTGACAGGTGAGAAAAAGCAGCCTCTCGCAACTTAACGACGTTAAGCTGATATACGTTCGATGCGTTACGGTTCCCATTACGGCGCTGCTTACGGGAAAGCCAGCCATCCTTCTCAAGCTGAGCAAGGGCCGTCCTTACCGTACTTTCTCCAGCACCGATTTGACGTGCGATCGTGCCAATAGACGGCCAGCTAACACCCTCATCACTACTGAAGTCGGCCAGACGCGCCATGATGGCAACGCTGGATAACTTCATGCCTGACGAAGCGCATGCATCCCATACGTAACCGGTTAATTTAGTGCTCATGGTCGTCCTTTAATTCTGTAAATTTACGCTGGAATTGTTCAAGAGGGCTGAAGCACTCATGATCGTACCCTTCGCGAAGGTATATAACGCGCTGTGTATCTGGCTCCCAGCGGACAACTCTGACGGGAACTCCGTAGTGATCTCTGAACCGCCGGTTAACTTCAGCCATTCCTCGCGCCCCTTCTCGTTCATCTGAACAAATGCTTCTACCATCAAGTCTGCTGGCTGGTAGTTGCCTCCATCAGCCGCGTTATTTATGATTTCCACATAGCCGAACTGGGCATCTTTACCCACCGGCGGCAAACATCTGAATTGCTTAGCTGGTCTGAATCGGTTTACACTGTTCATGCGTTAGTTTCTCCACTGATACGACACGCCAAGGCGCCCGGAGCTGCACACTCGCGGGCGTCACCTTTTCTGCCTGTTGAAACGAATACGTCAATCGCCTGATCTGAAACACCAACCCCATAAAGCGCCATAAATCCCAGGAACCCGTGAATCTGGTGGCGGAGCTTCTTACTGAATAATTCTGAAAGCGTTTTGCGCTCTGATGAATCAATTACCCCATCAGCCGCTGCTGCCATCTTGGCATTAGCCAGCTCACCAGATGCTGCTGCCGCTTTCATCTCAATGCTGTACAGCTCAACGTTATCCAGGCTCTCAGCAGTTGGAACATCCACCAGCCATTTCCCTTTGCGGTTCGCCTGGTACTCGGCCAAGTAACAAGAACCAGACAGGTCCTCCATCCGTTCCAGTTCTGCCAAGGTAAAGAACCGACTGCCACACTTCTGGTACAGGTGGTTGTGGAACTGGTCGATAGTCATCCCTAAATCGGAAGCCATACCTAAGCGACCATGCTTGTGTGCCTTACACATCAGGCGGATTGCTGTATTTATGCTGTCTACCATGTTGATTTCCCTCTGGTAGTTAATAATCAACTTAAAGTTGACTATTGTTGTTAGCGGAAGGTATGCCGTCATTTTTGTTCGGATAAATATCAGGTCGTAATTGATGGGGAGTTACTACCCATCCGCCCCATTGGCAGAGTTGAATAACTCTTTCAGAAGGTACTCGGTTCTTTGCAATCCAGTTCGCAACAGATTGAACTGATTGGAATTCAAACCGCCTTGATACCTCTGAAATCGACCCGATCGCCTTCACAGCTTTAGCTGTTACATTCTTGTGTTGAGATGACATGTGTTCTCCTATGACTAAGCCTGCATCAATACTACTTATAGTAGCAATTATTAGCAACTTAAAATAGAAATGACAACTATGCCTTGTGCGCTTAATCTTCTACTTATGGTGGAAAATGCTAAATACAAAGACTTTGCCGAAAGGCTAAACAGGTCTCTCCAAGAGCAATCTATTGGAGTTAAAGAATTGTCAGAGTTCAGTGGTGTCTCGTATGAGATGGCGCGGCGCTACACTCTTGGTACTGCAAAGCCGAGAGATGAGAAGATGATTCGAATTGCAGAAAGACTTGCCGTCTCACCGGCTTATCTTGATTATGGTGTGCCTGTTAATGGTGGCGACGCGCCAGCCAAAGGCACGGTCAGAATAGAGCAATTGGATGTTCATGCTTCAGCCGGTTCCGGATATATAAACCAACCATTCCCTACAATAGTGAGCTCAATAGAGATTCCAGAAGAGAGGATCTTCGAGTTGTTTGGTCGTAGAAGCCTTGATGGCATCGTCATGATAAATGTTGATGGCGATAGCATGATGCCCACGCTTTGCCCAAAGGACCTGCTTTTCATAGACAGCAAGGTTGAACAATTCAGCGGCGACGGCGTTTATGTGTTCAATTTTGAAGACAGTACGTTCGTTAAACGTTTGCAGAAGGTAAAAGGGCGCCGACTGGCAGTTCTTTCAGACAATGAACATTACCCGCCCTTCTTCATAGAGGAGCATGAAATGAATGAACTATACATATTCGGCAAGCTAATCAGATGCTTACCTCTAAAAATGATAGAGTTTGGCTAATAATTAATTCATCAAGAAACCGGCGAAAGCCGGTTTTTTTACGCCTCCAATTCCTCACCTCATAACACTACACTACTAAAAATTTCATTTTTCTACTTTTTGTTGTTGCAATTATCTACTTAAAGTAGCTATAGTCATTGCATCGAAAGCGAACAGGCAGGACGCCCACGAAGTAGCCGCCGGTGGCGTATGAATAACCGGATGATTCGCAGGCAACAAAAAAGCGCCCATCGGACGCTTAGCTCTTTAACAATCTGGATACCCCAACCAAAGTAATTGTTTATTTACTTGGTGGCGCAGGAGGACGCGGTTGTGTAGGTACGTGTCCATGCCTGTCTGGATGAGGAGATGAGTGGTCCATCAGTAAAATCTCATCCTTTAGGTGCTGGTGGTCTGGGTTTCGGGGGACGATGGTTAGGAATTATCGGCACGGGTTTTGACATCTTTTTTCACCTTTTTTGTTCGGGGCAGGTCACCCGCAATCCAGGCAATCACGCTGTGTATGAATGATATTTCAGAATCATCATTACGTCCCAGAGCGATGCAGGTTCGCTTAAATGCAGCATCTTGCAGCGACCGCCAAGGGTTACTGTCGGCATCCTGGATCTTCAGATATCTGGCTCTTAGTTCATCATCAGGAAGAATTGAGAATTCAACAAGTAAACGCTTGTATTGCCTCATTTGCTCCTTAGATAACCCCGCTTCTTGCCCAAATTGATAAACCAGCTGAAGTACAGACAGAACGGCAACAGAAACACCAAAAATAAACATATTGCTGAATGGAGCAAAGACAGAAAAGCCCAAGACGATAAGGATAAGGGTAATGCTTTTATCTATTCGGTTCAGAAGGGTGTAATTCATTTTTTCAATGAAATACGAATAGTTGATATCAAACTCCAAATCGTCCCGGTTCATATAACACCTCAGTCTTCTTTTGGTGGAGCCGGTGGCCTTTGCTGAACCGGCATGTGCTTCTCTTCGTAATCAAGATATTGCATCTCAGTTCCTTATGACTATTGGGGGTATCCAGATTATCGCATTCCTGACTGTTGGGGAATAGCAGGATCCACCGCGCCTGATGTGGTTAAAAGCAGGCCAAAGCAATAACAATTAACTCCCTGTTCTGGCGGCCCGGTGTTTTCCCGTTTGTCCGGTAACCGCCAGCCTTTTTCAGGGCACAACAGAAAAGGGCATCACCGGGCGACGGGCTCATAACCCAATCCACCCGGGCAAAAAGAAAGCGGTCTCTGCAAGCCGCCGACCAATGCAGGTGCCCTTCTCTGTTGTGTATGGAGAAACTAACTTTTTAGCGCCGGTGCAGAGGCGTTGAGGAACCGAGAATGAACAATCCGTTTTTCAAAAATATGTTGGTGTATCGCATTAGTCGCGATTTCACCATCAACCAGGAAGAGCTGGAACAGCAGCTTGAACTATTTCGCTTCACTCCTTGCGGTAGCCAGGATATGGCAAAAACCGGTTGGGTATCACCACTTGGTCAGCTGTCAGATCGCTTGCATCACACTGTCAATAATCAAGTGTTGTTGGTTATTCGCCGGGAAGAAAAAATACTGCCATCTCCTGTCATTGCTGAAGAACTGCGCAAGCGTGTGTCGCGTCTGGAATCCGATCAGGGGCGTCGCCTCAAAAAAACTGAGAAAGATTCGCTGCGTGATGAAGTGTTGCACTCCCTGCTTCCTCGGGCGTTCTCCAAAAACTCGACTGTTAGTTTGTGGATCAACGTCACCGACGGTCTGATCATGGTTGATGCAGCCAGCGCTAAACGTGCCGAAGACTCACTGGCCCTGCTTCGTAAAACTCTCGGTTCTCTCCCGGTGGTACCGCTGACTATGGAAACGCCGATCGAACTAACTATGACCGAATGGGTTCGTTCCGGTAGTGCGCCTGCTGGCTTTGGCCTGGGTGATGAAGCCGAACTGAAAGCCATTCTTGAAAATGGCGGTATCGGACGCTTTAAAAAACAGGCTCTGGTCAGCGACGAAATTCATGTGCATCTGGAAGCTGGCAAAGTAGTTACAAAGCTGTCTATCGACTGGCAACAGCGCATTCAGTTCGTTCTTTGCGATGACGGCAGCATCAAACGCCTTAAGTTCTCTAATGAGATTACAGAACAAAACGACGATATCGACCGTGAGGATGCGGCTCAGCGGTTCGACGCTGACTTTGTTCTAATGACCGGCGAGCTTATCTCTCTCATTAACGGATTAACAACCTCTCTCGGCGGCGAAGCCAAGCGATAAACACCAGGCAGCAATTACCCCATAAGCATGGGTTGGGTTGCTGCACTCCAAATCTGGCGAAGGTTGGTTCGGAGGGCAGATGAATCATATCGAATTTATTGAGAAGAATGTCAGGGAAATCCTTATAAAACAAGGCTTTTCTTCTTCAGTAGCGCAGGGGGGGCATGGCAAGCGATTGATTTATATAAGCGCATGTCACAAGCCAGTAAAAAGGGTGCAATTTTTGATGACGTGATGAGGCATGCGAAAGCATGGGCAGATAAACAGGTTTCGAAAACTGAAGTCACGAAAAGTAAACGCAATCAACCTAAAAACCAAGGTGGTCTGTTTTAAATATTCAGGCCAATAAGTTTGCGCGGTGCAGCGCGCCAATATGGAGAAAACCATGAGCTACATTCAGACATTATCCGGTAAAAAATTTAACTACCTGACCGCCACTATCGACGATATCGATGTTGAGGATATCGCGACTGCTCTTTCCAACATCTGTCGATTCGCTGGGCATCTGCCAGAGTTCTACAGCGTGGCCCAGCACTCTGTGCTTGTAAGCCAGATTGTTCCGCCAGAGTTCGCCTTTGAAGCGCTGATGCACGACGCTGCGGAGGCATATTGCCAGGATATTCCAGCCCCGCTCAAAGCCTTGCTGCCTGACTACCAGCGCATGGAAACTTATATTGATGGTCTTATCCGCTTTAAATTCGGTATCCAGCTTGAGCAAGCTGCCGTCGTGAAATATGCCGATCTAACCATGTTAGCTACCGAGCGCCGTGATCTGGAAATCGATGACGGTTCGAAGTGGGAAATTCTCGAAGGTATTCCCTGCTCTGATCTCGTTCAGGTTATTCCTCTCCGTCCTGGTCAAGCCTATGGCCTGTTCATGAATCGCTTTAACGAACTGGTGGAGCTGCGCCAATGCGCCGCATGAAGGTAAAAGAACTCGTAGCGGAGGCTTTTGCCTCCGTTGCTGAATTGCCACCAAAGCATGCACCGCTTATGCGCGAAGTCGCCACCAGACTGGAAGCTACGTTCGCAGCATTAAAAGAGTCTCTGGTGCAACTGGAACAGGAACGTAAAGGTAAAACGCCATGACCGTATTTGAATATCTCCAGGCTCACCCCAACGCCACCAGCGCTGAAATAGCTAAGGGTTTAAACAAAAAAACAGCTTCGATCGCTGGTTCGTTATCGCAACTCTTTACCACTGGCAGGATCGTGAAGTCTGGTGTTCGCAAGGGCATTCCAACATACCGTGTTAACGATATGCCGTTTGGATGCAGTAACAGCCTAACCATGATGTTTAACCAGCTGTTGAATAGAGCAAGACAGGGAACTGCACAATGAGCAAATCACTTGAAGTGCTAATTGCCAAAATCAAAAAGCAGATTGAAAGCTATGACTCCGTAATTTTGAAGGAAAGTGAAGCCATGGCACTTATCACAGAACTGGAGGCAAAATCCGCGCCAGAATCGTTCAGTGTCATCGGCAAAAACATTTTATCGCAGGATAACCGTATTACATCCGACCCGATGTTTTGCGTTTACCAAAAGCGCGAAATCGTTGTTGATGCTGATTACGACTATGACCGCATCGTTTGGATTGATGAAGATGGTAACGAAGCTAATGAGCGCCAACGAATGCGCCTTGAATTGCTCCATGAAAACTTCCGTGAACCACCTGAAAAATGGCGCAGAGTTGCCGTGAAAGAAATTGATGATTTCGTTACCTGCTGTTTCACCGAACAGGGATGCAATGACTACCTGGCATGTAATGGCCACAACCTACGACTGCCATTCATCTACGTCAAAAGCGGATTTAGGAATGCCGAGTTTATCAGCGTTCGTAACTGGCTCGCTGGCATTGGCGTGAAGGGGGAGTGAGATGGCTGACGTAACCAAAATGGAGTGCGTTCATTCCACTAATCCTGAGTGGTTTTCACCAGGTGATATTTATGATTCCGAGAAACGCGGACCTGATATTTGTATTTGTGGTGACAACCTCGTGTCCGACCTTAACCCGGAAGACTGGTACGAGATGAGCCAGCGAGTCGATGGGCTATGGTTTCTTACCGGCTTTCAGCAATCAGTATTGTTTAGAACCGTGAGGACTAACCCATGACAACTAACAACCACCCGGCGCACGGTCCTGTATCACTCGATCGCCTGCACCAGATAAGCGAAATACTCAGCAAAGCAGCAGCACAAAGCGACGGCGGTAATCTCGGATACGCAATGGCTGATGCTGTGAAGGTGATTGATGGGGCTATAGCAGTGTTTGGTGCTGAGCCTGTGCTTTATGCCGCTGAGGAAACTCTGGCTTATGCCAAGATGGGTGAACTTCATCTTAAGTGCCTGTCTCAGCCAATGGGAGATGCTGTGATTCCGCTTTACGTTCACCGCCAAGCGACTGACGAAATTGGCTCATGGAATAACCACATGAACACGCCTACTGCTCAGGCTGGCAACTCTCCGGTAACTCAGGATGGTTACGTGCTGGTCCCGAAGAAACTAACCGCTGAGAACGGCGCAAAAAGAGTGCTGTCCGGTGAGTTTTCAGAAACGAAATTTATAAACTGCCCAGAGTGTTTTGGTGATGATGATTGCGAAACATGCGACGGCAGCGGTCGAATTGAGATAACAGTGCCAGTCAGTTGGACGAATATCAAGGCTATTTGGGCTAAAGGTGTCGAGCATTTCGCAGCAGCACCGCAGCAGGAGAATGTATAACGTGAACAATTTAATGATCGACCTCGAATCCATGGGCAAAAAACCGAATGCCCCTATCGTCTCCATTGGTGCCGTGTTCTTCGATCCGCAAAGCGGTGAACTGGGTCAGGAGTTTTACACCGCCGTTAACCTTGAAAGCACTATGGAGCAGGGAGCGGTGCCGGATGGTGACACTATTCTGTGGTGGTTAAGACAAAGCTCAGAAGCACGATCAGCAATCTGTGTTGATGATGCGATGCCGATATCGTCTGCCCTATCTGAACTGAGCCATTTCATTAACCGGCATTCTGATAACCCGAAATATTTAAAAGTTTGGGGCAATGGAGCTACTTTCGACAACGTTATATTGCGCGGCGCATATGAGCGTGCCGGCCAGGTTTGCCCATGGCAATTTTGGAATGATCACGACGTCAGAACCATCGTCACATTAGGCAGAGTTGTAGGTTTCGATCCTAAGCGTGATATGCCATTTGATGGGGTAGCACATAACGCACTGGCTGATGCCCGCCACCAGGCGAAATATGTTTCAGCGATTTGGCAGAAACTAATACCAACCACCAGCAACAGCTAAAGTTTCCCCGGGTGCAGCCGGGATAATGGAGAAATAACTATGAGCAATATTTTCCAGTTAGCTCCCAACGATTGGGTTTGTGAAAGCGTTCTGATCGCGGTTACCGGGCTCAAACCCGGAACCATCCTCCGTGCCAGAAAAGAATGCTGGATGATTGGGAGGGAGTATATCCACGTATCGCCTGACGGAAATCCTAAACCTTCCAGTGAGTGCATGTATAACAGAAAGGCTGTAGATGCCTGGGTCGCTTCAATGAAAAGCAAGCAGCCAGGGTGATTTGATGCCATGAAAAAGGTAAGCTCGTATCGCTCTTGGGCGTCTGGAGGTAACACCAATGGATAAAGTCACATATCCAACAGGCGTCGAAAACCACGGTGGCACTTTACGCATCTGGTTTAATTTTAAAGGTAAGCGTGTCAGGGAAAGTCTCGGTGTCCCTGACACCGCTAAGAACAGGAAGATAGCCGGGGAACTGCGGACATCAGTATGTTTTGCCATCCGCACAGGAACCTTTGATTATGCAACCCAGTTTCCTGACTCCCCTAACCTCAAGGCTTTTGGTGTAAGTAAAAAAGACATTACAGTGAAAGAACTTGAAGAAAAATGGCTGGATCTGAAACGGATGGAAATCTGCGCGAACGCATTCAATCGCTATGAGTCTGTCGCAAGGAATATGGTGCCGAGGATCGGAGGTAATCGCTTGGTATCAGCAGTAACCAAAGAGGAATTGCTGTATCTCAGGAAAGATTTGCTAACTGGTTACCAGAATCCGACGAAAAACAAAGTCCCGGCAAAAGGGCGAAGCGTTGTTACCGTGAACTATTACATGACGACAATGGCCGGAATGTTTCAGTTTGCTGCGGATCACGGTTACTTAGAGGTGAACCCATTCGAGGGAATTAAGCCTCTGAAAAAAGCCAGGGCAGAACCAGATCCTCTGTCTCGTGATGAATTTATTCGCCTGATAGATGCATGCCGGCATCAGCAGACGAAAAACCTGTGGTCATTAGCAGTGTACACAGGAATGCGTCACGGGGAACTGGTCTCCCTGGCCTGGGAAGATATCGACCTGAAGGCGGGAACAATTACCGTCAGGCGTAATTATACGAAACTTGGTGAGTTCACTCTACCGAAAACCGAGGCAAGCACAGATCGAGTAGTGCATCTTATCCAGCCCGCAATCAGTATCCTGAAAAATCAGGCTGAAATGACAAGGCTGGGCAGGCAATATCACATTGAAGTGCAGTTACGTGAGTACGGCCGTTCGGTGAACCATGAGTGTACATTCGTCTTTAACCCGCATGTAGTCAGACGCAGTAAGCAGGTCGGATTTATCTACCGGGTCGATTCAGTAGGCGACTCATGGGAAGCGGCACTAAAGCGCGCGGGGATCAGACACAGAAAGGCGTACCAGTCACGACATACCTATGCGTGCTGGTCATTATCTGCTGGTGCAAACCCGAGTTTTATTGCCAGTCAGATGGGGCATGCGAGCGCGCAGATGGTGTTCAATGTTTACGGTGCATGGATGGCTGACAGCAGCGCAGAGCAGATCGCAATGCTGAATCAGAAGCTGGCAGATTTTGCCCCATTGATGCCCCATAGCCACGAGAACAGTACGGGAGGATTATTAAAATCAGTAAGTTAACCCCTAACGCCCGTCATGTTAACTGCGTGGAGGGCAATACCACGCTGTATGCGCTGCCTAAAGCCGATATTGTTGCCCGCTGGCAGGCGCAGACCACCGATGCGTTTCGATTTTGTTTTAAGTTTCCGGCGACCATCTCGCACCAGGCCGCGCTGCGTAATTGTGATGACCTGGTACAGGAATTTTTTACGCGTATGTCGCCGCTGGAATCGCGCATTGGACAATACTGGCTGCAATTACCCGCGACCTTTAGCCCACGCGACCTGCCTGCCCTGTGGCAGTTTCTCGATGCGCTCCCGAAACCCTTTACCTACGGTGTGGAAGTTCGCCATCCAGACTTCTTTGCCAAAGGCGAAGCCGAACAGCTATTTAATCGCGGTTTACACGAGCGTGGAGTAAACCGGGTGATTCTGGACAGCCGCCCGGTGCATGCCGCAATCCCACATACTGAAGCAATACGTGACGCTCAGCGCAAAAAACCGAAGGTTCCGGTGCATGCTGTGGTGACGGCAAACCATCCGATGGTACGCTTTATCGGTAGCGATGATATGGCACAAAACAGCGCCCTTTTTGCCGTCTGGCTGACCAAGCTGCCGCTATGGCAACGCACCACGACGCCGTATCTGTTTTTGCATACGCCGGACATCGCGCAAGCCCCGGAGCTTGTTGATACGCTATGGGCAGATTTACACAGTGCTCTGCCAGAGATCGGATCAGCACCCTCTATTCCACAGCAATCTTCTCTTTTCTGAAAATGCCACCTATCATAGTCAGTGCCAGCAGCCATTTTAAAAGGGAGTTTGTATGGTAAGCGCGCTTTATGCCGTATTGGGTGCGTTATTGTTAATAAAGTTCTCCTTTGACGTCGTTCGCCTGCGCATGCAATATCGCGTTGCCTATGGCGATGGAGGTTTTAGTGAACTGCAAAGCGCTATCCGCATTCACGGTAATGCGGTGGAATATATTCCCGTCGCGTTAGTGCTGCTGTTATTTATGGAAATGAACGGCGCAGAGACGTGGATGGTGCATATTTGCGGGCTGATGTTGATTGCCGGACGTCTGATGCATTATTACGGATTCCACCACCGGCTCTTCCGCTGGCGCCGTTCAGGCATGAGCGCAACCTGGTGTTCGCTGTTGCTAATGGTGCTGGCGAATCTTTGGTATATGCCCTGGGAGTTGGTTTTCTCCCTGCATTAGCGCACAATACGCCACTTTATTTTTCCCGGATTTTTACGTTATGTCTCACCGCGACACGCTTTTTTCTGCGCCTATCGCCAGTCTGGGTGACTGGACCTTTGATGAACGGGTAGCTGAAGTCTTCCCGGATATGATCCAGCGTTCCGTTCCTGGCTATTCCAATATCATATCTATGATTGGCATGCTGGCCGAACGTTTCGTACAACCCAACACGCAGGTCTACGATCTGGGCTGTTCTCTGGGCGCGGCGACGCTCTCGGTGCGTCGCAATATTCATCACGAGAATTGCAAAATTATTGCCGTCGATAACTCCCCGGCGATGGTTGAGCGCTGCCGTCGTCATATTGATGCCTATAAGGCACCGACCCCGGTTGAGGTTGTCGAAGGCGATATTCGCAACATTACTATCGAAAACGCCTCGATGGTGGTGCTGAATTTTACCCTGCAATTCCTTGAGCCACCTGAGCGCCAGGCATTGTTGGATAAGATTTATCAAGGGTTGAATCCCGGCGGCGCGCTGGTGCTGTCTGAAAAATTCAGTTTCGAAGACGCTAACGTTGGCGAGTTGCTGTTCAACATGCACCACGACTTCAAACGGGCCAATGGCTACAGCGAACTGGAAATTAGCCAGAAACGCAGCATGCTGGAAAACGTGATGCTGACCGACTCGGTAGAAACGCACAAAGCGCGACTGCATCAAGCCGGCTTTGAGCACAGCGAATTGTGGTTCCAGTGCTTCAACTTTGGCTCTCTGGTGGCGTTGAAAGCTGAGGTTAGCGCATGATCGATTTTGGTAACTTTTATCAGTTGATTGCCAAAAATCATCTGTCCCATTGGCTGGAAACGCTTCCGGCGCAAATCGCTGCCTGGCAGCGCGATCAGCACGGTCTTTTTAAGCAATGGTCAAACGCCGTCGAGTTTCTGCCCGAGCTGACGCCGCATCGTCTGGACTTACTACACAGCGTTACCGCAGAAAGTAAAGAACCGCTCAGCGAAGGCCAGCTTAAACGCATCGACACCCTGATGCGGAACCTGATGCCATGGCGTAAAGGACCGTACTCGCTGTACGGCGTCAACATCGATACCGAATGGCGTTCCGACTGGAAATGGGATCGTGTCCTGCCGCACTTGTCTGATCTCACCGGGCGGACCATTCTTGACGTCGGCTGCGGCAGTGGCTATCACATGTGGCGCATGATTGGCGCGGGGGCGCATCTGGCGGTTGGCATCGATCCTACGCAACTGTTCCTGTGCCAGTTTGAGGCGGTGCGTAAACTGCTGGGCAATGACCAGCGCGCTCACCTGCTGCCGCTGGGCATTGAGCAACTTCCAGCGCTCAACGCCTTTGACACTGTGTTCTCCATGGGCGTGCTTTATCACCGCCGATCGCCACTGGAACACCTGTGGCAGTTAAAAGATCAGTTGGTTAAAGATGGCGAACTGGTGCTGGAAACGCTGGTCGTCGAAGGTGATGAAAATACCGTACTGGTGCCGGGCGATCGCTACGCGCAGATGCGTAACGTCTACTTTATTCCGTCTGCGCTGGCGCTAAAAAACTGGCTGGAAAAATGTGGTTTTGTTGATGTGCGCATCGCCGATGTCTGCGTCACCACCACCGAAGAGCAACGCCGCACCGAGTGGATGGTAACCGAGTCGCTGGCCGACTTCCTCGATCCGAACGACCACAGCAAAACGGTGGAAGGCTACCCCGCCCCATTACGTGCAGTATTGATTGCGCGTAAGCCGTAATAGATTGCCGAATGACCGTTACGTATAGCACCGTTTCTCCAAAATAGTTCAAGTTGCAGCAAGGCGGCAACGCAGAAAATCCCCGGGAGCGTAGATAACTACGTGACCGGGGTGCGCGAGGCGGCCAACGCTGCTGCGGCTTGAAATATGAAGGAGAAAAAAAGGCCCCTGTTGAAATTGCAGGGGCCTGGTACGAGCAAGCATCATATTGGGCGACATGATGCAACGGTAAAATCAGCTGGCCTGATGGTGTGCAATGATTGCTTTCATTTCAGCAACCGCCGTCCCGTCTACCGCATAGCGCGAATACTCATCCGCCTGCGCATCCGAAGACATCGACAACCCCGAATTGCGATAACGCATTGGTGAAGCCAGCCATACTCCGGCAGAACTGTGGACTTCCTGCACTCCAGCATCAAGGAGCAGGGACAAATTCGAGGCGCGAACCCCCGCTCCGGCCATAATGATTGGAGCACCGGGCTGCGCAATAAGTTCCATTATTTTTGTTAAACCTTGCGCCGCATCTGATTTTTGCCCTGAAGTGAGTACTCTGGCAACGCCCAAATCAGCTAATTTTTTAAGCGCATTGAGTGGGTTAGCACACATATCAAAGGCCCGATGAAAAGTGACTTGCAGCGAACCGGCGGCAATCATTATTTTCTCCATGCGCGGCATATCGACATTGCCATCCACATCTAAAATGCCGGTCACCAGCCCTGAGAATCCCAGTTCCCTGACCATCGCAATATCATCCAGCATTGCAGCGAATTCACCTTCGGTGTAGCAAAAGTCCCCTCCACGTGGGCGAATAATGGGATTGACGGGAATCGAAATGTGCTGGCGAACAGAACGCAAGACACCCAGTGACGGCGTTAAGCCCCCTTCTTTGGGTGCCGAACAAAGCTCAATACGATCCGCGCCGTTTTGCTGCGCCGTGCGCGCGCACTCCATGCTGTAACAGCAGATTTCCAGTATAGCCATGCTCACTCCTGACGTTCGCTTGCCACAATGGTTTCAATCGACCACGGATGGAATTTTATCGTCACGCTGCCATCGCTAACCGCCAGCGTCGGATTCGGTAAACGCTCACGCTCTCCTTTTGGCGAGCTGGTTTTCACAAAAATGCCCGGTTGACTCAGACCGTGATCGGAAAGCAGCGCCAGCGCGCGCGCATTCAGCGTTTCCGCCTCTCCCGGCAGAACAATTTCAATATGTTCCCAGCCTTCATGTGGGTAGCGTTTTTCGCCCGGCCACGGCAGTTCGACGATGGAAAATTGCCAATGTTGCACACAAACCGGCTCATGCAGTTTAAAAAGACAAATAGGTCTGCCGTTAATGATGTTTTCTGACAACAATTCACCGCACTGTTCAAACCCACGACGCCAGCGCTCTGCGGTGGTATTTTGATGGCAACGCAAGGAAATGTGATCGGCTTCCAGGCCTGTGATATCCAGCCCAAGACGGGTAGAAAGTTCCGTTAATGCCTGCGTGAAATGCGGTAAATCTGCAGAAATATCCTGTAGTTCTGCAACGGTTTGCCAGTTCGCCATATTAAAAGCTCATATCCATGTTCAAAGTCGCTAATTTACTCTGTTGCGCTGCGCCATCCAACCGCTGTTTTCTCCGAACACATCATGAATAAATTTACGCCATTGCATTGTTTATATTTCAGGCTACTGGCGGTACACACAATGCTGACGGCAACGGGCATTTGCAGTATACTCCCGCCCTTAATTCTTAAACTGGTGCGGTGAATTTTAGGCCGCTTCATAAATGTAAGGTATTCCGGTGAATATTCAGGCTCTTCTCTCAGAAAAAGTCAGTCAGGCCATGATTGCTGCAGGTGCGCCTGCAGATTGCGAACCGCAGGTTCGTCAGTCAGCAAAAGTACAGTTCGGCGACTATCAAGCTAACGGCATGATGGCTGTCGCTAAAAAACTGGGTATGGCGCCGCGACAACTGGCTGAGCAGGTGCTGACTCATCTGGATCTCAACGGGATTGCCAGCAAAGTTGAAATTGCAGGCCCGGGCTTTATCAATATTTTTCTCGATCCGGCATTTCTGGCGCAGCACGTTCAGCAGGCGCTGGCTTCCGATCGTCTGGGCGTCACTCAACCGGCTAAACAAACCGTCGTGGTTGACTACTCCGCGCCTAACGTAGCGAAAGAGATGCACGTTGGTCACCTGCGTTCCACCATCATCGGTGACGCGGCGGTGCGTACGCTGGAGTTCCTCGGTCACAACGTTATTCGCGCTAACCACGTCGGCGACTGGGGTACTCAGTTCGGTATGCTCATCGCATGGCTGGAAAAACAGCAGCAGGAAAATGCCGGAGAGATGGCGCTGGCTGACCTGGAAGGTTTCTACCGTGATGCGAAAAAACATTACGACGAAGATGAAGCCTTCGCGGAACGCGCCCGTAGTTATGTCGTGAAACTGCAAGGCGGTGACGAATACTTCCGTGAGATGTGGCGCAAACTGGTCGACATTACTATGTCGCAGAACCAGTTAACCTACGATCGCCTCAACGTTACCCTGACCCGTGACGACGTCATGGGCGAAAGCCTGTACAACCCGATGCTACCTGGCATCGTCGCCGATCTGAAGGCGAAAGGCCTGGCTGTTGAAAGCGAAGGCGCTACCGTCGTATTCCTTGATGAGTATAAGAACAAGGAAGGCGAACCGATGGGCGTTATCATTCAGAAGAAAGATGGCGGCTATCTCTACACCACAACCGACATCGCCTGCGCCAAGTATCGTTACGAAACCCTGCATGCCGACCGCGTACTGTATTACATCGACTCCCGTCAGCATCAGCACTTAATGCAGGCCTGGACCATCGTACGTAAAGCCGGGTATGTGCCGGATTCAGTGCCGCTGGAACACCACATGTTCGGTATGATGCTGGGCAAAGATGGTAAACCGTTCAAAACCCGCGCGGGCGGCACGGTTAAACTGGCCGATCTGCTGGATGAAGCGCTGGAGCGCGCACGTCGTCTGGTCGCGGAGAAAAACCCGGACATGCCTGCCGACGAACTGGAAAAACTGGCAAATGCGGTCGGTATCGGCGCAGTGAAATACGCGGATCTGTCCAAAAACCGTACTACCGACTACATCTTCGACTGGGACAACATGCTGGCGTTCGAAGGTAACACCGCGCCATATATGCAGTACGCTTATACCCGCGTACTGTCCGTGTTCCGTAAAGCAGATATCGACGAAAGCGCGCTGGCAAATGCGCAGGTCGTCATCAGCGAAGATCGCGAGGCTCAACTGGCGGCACGTCTGCTGCAGTTTGAAGAAACGCTGACCGTCGTTGCACGTGAAGGTACGCCACACGTGATGTGTGCTTACCTGTACGACGTTGCTGGTCTGTTCTCCGGCTTCTACGAGCACTGCCCTATTCTCAGCGCTGAAAACGAAGAGATTCGTAACAGCCGACTGAAACTGGCACAGCTGACGGCGAAAACGCTGAAGCTGGGTCTGGATACACTGGGTATCGAAACAGTAGAACGTATGTAATCACCTCAAGTAATATGAAAGCCCGCGCTATGTCGCGGGTTTTTTTATTTCCCCGAATTACCGCCCTCGTAGGCAGCACTATCAGGCCGACGAGAAACGGCTACGTTCACTGTAATTTGTAACAACCCACAAGGAATGACACATTTCCCTAGAGATATGGAACATCTTTTGCCTGTCATCCCGTCTAAGCCTCCGTATCATTAGGCGGCGAATTAATCGGGTACGGGTCAATGACATTCAGAGATTTTGAAGCGGAAGAAAAGCTCTTCCAGCGGCGTGTATTGGTGGCCTTTGGCCTGGTAGTCATCTGTTTTGGCATCCTGATTTACAATCTGTATAACTTACAAATCTGTCAGCACCAGTATTACACCACCCGGTCGAATGCAAACGACATCAAAATGCTGCCCGTCGCCCCAACGCGCGGCATGATTTACGATCGCAACGGCATCCCGCTAGTGCGCAACGTTACCTGGTACGATATTTCTGTTACGCCGTATAAAATCAGCGATATGAATGCGTTACTCCAGCAGCTCACGCCGATCGTTGACCTCACTCCTGATGACATAGACCAGTTTCGCCATGAGCTGAAAACCAGCAGCCGCTATCGTCCTGTGGTGCTAAAAAATGCGCTAACTGATGTCGAAATCGCCCGTTTCTCGGTAAACCAGTTTCATTTTAGCGGCGTCAACATCAATAGTTACGAAGACCGCCAGTATCCCTATGGCGCGGCGCTGGCGCATGTCCTGGGTTATGTTTCAAAAATCAATGACAACGACCTGAAAGCACTGGATCAAAAAGGTCTGGCGGAGAACTACGCCGCCGATCACAACATCGGTAAGCAAGGTATTGAGCGCTATTACGAAAACGAACTGCATGGAAAGACCGGTTATCAGGAGGTGGAAGTAGATAACCACGGACGCATCGTACGCCTGATCAAAGATGTGCCGCCCGTTGCCGGAAAAGATATCCATCTGACGCTGGATTTACATTTACAGCAATACATTGAGAGCTTGTTGGCTGGCCAGCGTGCCGCCGTTTTGGTTGAAGATCCACACGACGGTTCCGTACTGGCGATGGTCTCAAACCCCAGCTACGACCCTAATCCGTTTGTCAAAGGCATCAGCTATCAGGACTATAACAAGCTACTCCAGGATAAAGACCTGCCATTAATCAACCGCGTCACGCAGGGATTGTACCCTCCCGCTTCAACGGTCAAACCGTATATGGCGATGTCGGCATTACTGAACGGTGTGATCACGCCGCAGACCAGTTTCTTCGGTGCCCCTACCTGGACGCTACCCGGCACCGAGCGACATTACCGTGACTGGAAAAAAACGGGCCACGGTATGTTGGATGTCACCAAAGCGATAGAAGAGTCTGCCGATACGTTCTTCTATCAGGTAGCGTATATGATGGGGATCGACCGGATTAACAGCATGCTCAGCCAGTTTGGTTACGGTAAACCGACCGGCATCGATCTTGATGAGGAGTATAACGGCCTGCTCCCGAGCCGTGAATGGAAGCAAAAAGTACACAAAAAAGCCTGGTATCAGGGGGACACTATTTCAGTTGGCATCGGTCAGGGCTACTGGATTGCCACGCCTATCCAGATGGTAAAAGCCATGGTCGCACTGATTAACAACGGCAAGGTTATCGTCCCTCACCTGCTGCTCGATGAAGAGAGCGGCAAAACCATCACGCCGTATCAGGCTCCAGAAGCACCTTCACAAATCGCCTCGGCCTCATCGCCCTACTGGGGACTGGTGCGTCAGGCGATGTTCGGCATGGCGAATGAACCAAATGGTACAGGTTATAAGTTCTTTCACACCGCGCCTTACGGCATTGCGGCAAAAAGCGGCACCTCGCAGGTCTTTAGCCTGAAAGAAAATCAGACCTACAATGCGAAGATGATCCCTGTCCGCTTGCGCGACCACGTGTTCTATACCGCATTTGCACCCTATAAGAACCCGAAGGTCGCGGTGGCGTTAATTCTGGAAAACGGCGGCAGCGATGGTGTCACCGCCGCGCCGGTTATGCGTCAAATCATGGATCATCTGTTTGCCCCGCAGGACAACACGGTACAAACAGTGACGGCTGAACCATCAGGTCCGATAGCGGTATCGCCATTGAATACCGATATCAAAAATACTTTCGCAAGTATTCGGTAAGGCACAGCATCGCCATCGCCTGTCCGTAAGGCATGGAGGTCCGAGGGATGTTGCGGTAGAAATCAAGATTATGTCCCATCCCGGTACCAAACGAGGTGTGCAGCAGTTCACCTTCCGGTGAAATATGCTGCACAATGCCGCGAATGGCTTTTTCGGCCACCAGTGCATACTCTTGCCCAACATAGCGTTTACGTACTGCTTTGAGGATCCCATAGGCAAATCCGGCAGTTGCCGATGCTTCCAGATACGACTGAGGGTCGTCCAGCAAGGTATGCCACAACCCACTTTCATCCTGGCATTTCGCCAGCGCCGCGATTTGCGCGTTCAGGACCTGTACCAGATAGCGGTGAACAGCATTGTTTTCCGGTAAATCAAGTAATTCGAGGAAGTCCGGGATCACGATAGTTAACCAACTGTTGCCACGCGCCCAGCGGGCATTAGCAAAGTTATGATTTCCTTCATAGCTCCAGCCGTGGAACCACAGCCCCGTTTCTTTATCCATCAGGTTTTGCACGTGCAGCAGGAACTGATACGTTGCCTCTTCGATGTAGTCCGGGCGATTGAGTAGCTTGCCAATCTTCGCCAGCGGTAAAACCGTCATCATCAGCGTGTCATCCCACATCTGTTGATGGTTTTCTTCCGCCAGCGTGATGTGTTGCATACCACCAAATTCGGTACGCGGCATCTCATGCATTGCCCACTCAGCCCAGCTGTCGAGCCACGGCAGAAACGCTGGGTTACGCGTCTCTTCATAGCGATACGCCAACGTTAAAAATGGCGCCATGGTGTTCACGTTTTTGGTGGTCGCACCTTCAGCAAAACGCTCGGCAAACCAGCTATCGATGATATCGCGCATCGTTTCATCGCCGGTTTGCAGATAGTACTGATACATCCCGTACAGGCCGACGCCGTGTGTCCACTCCCATCCCGCCCAGCCTTTAGTATCAATTACGCGTCCATCGTCCAGACGCAGCAAGAACTCGCCGGTTTCGTCATGAATATTGACCAGGTTATGCGTCACCTTTTTGATCAGCGTTTTTAATTCATCCCTGGCAATAAAATGTTCTGGCTGGCGCAATAACGGGCTATGTTTAACCGGGTAAACAATCATTTACTTAACCTCTGTCAATGTCGGATTCAATGCTGAGACTTGCCCCTGTTACGGCGCAGCAGCTTTTTTGGAGGCCCCGCAATCCTCGCTTTGACAATGGGCATCCTTATAGGGTCACAGTAAAAGCTAACAGGAAGTGAAACCTTTCTATTTCTGCCAGAAGGATTCGTGAAATGGCAAGAATACAAAGAGTCCGGCAACGTACGTCACTTATTTTATAAAACGGCGCTTCTATTTAATTGAGTGAGAGACTGAAATGTTGAAACAACCAGCAGTTTCAACTGCTGGTCTGAATGACGGAGGGTGTTAACGGTAGTTCACAATCACCTGATTGCTCTGAATGCGTAACGCGGGGATCAGGCGACCACCGCCGGGGACCTCCCAGACAAAATGCATCGGTTCAATGGCCGGAACGTTATTGAACCCGTTGGTGGTCCCACTTTGCCCGTCCAGCTCGACACAACGGGACTGAGAACATAAACGCACCCGCAAACCTGCGGGCGTGGGGCCATTCAGCTCATAGCGCCAGGCCACCAGCGTCATCAAGCCTGAGACCGGCTGGCTGGGAACCAAAGGATCAGACGAGGCTGACTGGCCACGGTGATTTAAGGTGATCCCCATACCACTTGCCTGCCAGGCCCCTTCTCCAGCGGCCTGCGCCACCAGAGGAAAAAACAACAACCACAGTAACTTACGCATTATTTACCTCCAATGGTCGCCGTCATGCGGATATGGCGGTTATCGGAAAGCTCCATATTCGATAACACCACCAACTGCGGGATGCTGCGACGTAAAAACCGCGCCAGTAACGGACGTAACGCGTGATTAACCAGCAAGACTGGCGGCGCGCCCAACATTTCCTGCCGGGACAGCGCTTCCTGAGTCTGGGCCAGCAGTCGGTCTGCAAGCCCAGGCTCCAGGCCGCCGCCCCCCTGCAGCGCTTGCAGCAGCAAACGCTCGAGCGGAGTATCAAGACCGATAACCTGAACCTCTTCATTACCCGGGAACCACTGCTGAGTGATGGCGCGTCCTAACGCAACACGGACGACCGCGGTAAGCTCATGCGGATCGTTTTGCAGCGGCGCATGTTCCGCCAGTGTTTCAAGGATGGTGCGCATATCGCGAATCGGTACTTTCTCGTCCAGTAAGTTCTGCAGCACTTTATGCAGCGTGGTGAGCGTCACAACGCCCGGCACCAGATCTTCCGTCAGCTTTGGCATCTCCTGCGACACTCGATCCAGTAACTGCTGCGCTTCCTGACGGCCAAACAGCTCAGCGGCGAACTGCCCAATCAGGTGGTTTAGATGCGTAGCGACAACAGTACTGGCTTCAACCACCGTAAAACCCTGAATCTGCGCCTGTTCCTTCAATGCGCTTTCAATCCAGATAGCGTCCAGTCCGAAAGCCGGATCGACCGTTTTCTCTCCCGGCAGCGACCCGGCGGCAGTACCCGGGTTAATGGCCAACCAGCGTCCCGGATAGGCGTCACCGCTGCCTATTTCAACCCCTTTCATCAAAATTCGATAGCGAGCCGGCTGCAGATCCATATTGTCGCGGATGTGTACCACGGGCGGCAGGAAGCCCATATCCTGAGCAAATTTCTTACGAATACTGCGAATTCGCCCCAGCAGCTCACCATCCTGCTGAAAGTCCACCATTGGGATCAGGCGATAACCTACCTCCATTCCCAGGGAGTCTTCCAGTTGCACGTCGTTCCACGTGGCTTCCACCACGGAGTTGTTTTCCGGCATTTTCACCGGCTGCGGTTCATCCGGCGCTTTTTGCTCACGCCCGCGCATCCACCAGGCCAGACCCAGTAACGCGGCGGTAAACATCAGAAACACCAGATTCGGCATGCCCGGAACCAGACCCAAAAGTCCAAGCACCGCCGCACTGAGCAGCATAACGCTAGGATTGCTGAACAGTTGGGTCACCATCTGTTCGCCTACGTCCTGGTCGGTACTCACGCGGGTCACGATAACGCCCGCCGCGGTAGAGATAACCAGCGCAGGAATTTGTGCCACCAGCCCGTCACCGATGGTCAGCAGGGTATAACTTTCCGCAGCGCTGCCCATGCTCATACCATGCTGCAACACCCCAACTAACAGACCGCCGACCACGTTGATCACCATGATCAAAATCCCGGCGATGGCGTCTCCACGGACGAATTTACTCGCACCGTCCATTGAGCCGTAAAAATCCGCTTCCTGGGTCACTTCCGAGCGTCGTTTTTTAGCTTCATCTTCGCCAATCAGACCGGCATTCAAATCTGCATCAATCGCCATCTGCTTGCCGGGCATTCCGTCCAGTACAAAGCGCGCGCCTACCTCGGCGATACGTCCTGCACCTTTAGTGATTACCATAAAGTTAATGATGACGAGAATCACGAAGACCACGATACCGATCGCGAAGTTACCGCCCACCAGGAAGTGACCAAAGGCTTCAACTACCTTCCCCGCCGCCGCTGCGCCGGTGTGTCCTTCCATCAAAATGATACGGGTCGACGCGACGTTCAGCGCCAGGCGTAATAATGTGGTAAACAGCAAAATCGTCGGGAATGCGGCAAACTCCAGCGTACGCTGGGTGAACATCGCCACCAGCAGCACCATGATCGACAGCGCAATGTTAAATGTGAACAGCAAATCGAGGACGAAAGCCGGCAGCGGCAGCACCATCATCGACAGGATCAGCAGGATGAGGATCGGTCCGGCAAGGATTTGCCATTGCGTGGATTTCAGGTTGCTGGGCAGACGCAGCATCGCGACCAGATTAGCCATCAGTATTCTTCTCGTTCATGAAATCCAGTGCTTCAGGCACCGGAAGGTTTTCAGGTTGTGGTGGACGCTTGCCGCCAGCCAGACGCCAGCGTTTTAGCTGCCATACCCATGCCAGTACTTCAGCAACGGCGGCATACAATTGACCCGGTATTTGCTGACCAATTTCAGCATGGCGATAGAGCGCACGCGCCAGTGGCGGCGCTTCTAATGTCGGGACACGGTGCTCTGCGCCAATTTCACGGATGCGCAGTGCAACCAACCCGGCCCCCTTAGCGACAACTTTCGGGGCACTCATTTTGTTCTCGTCATACTTCAACGCCACTGAGTAGTGCGTAGGGTTAGTGACAATAACGTCTGCTTTCGGCACATCCGCCATCATGCGACGCTGAGCGGCCGCGCGCTGCATTTGACGAATTTTGCCCTTAACGTGCGGGT
Organism: Citrobacter sp. Cpo109; assembly: GCF_030332565.1. Lineage (NCBI taxonomy): Bacteria > Pseudomonadati > Pseudomonadota > Gammaproteobacteria > Enterobacterales > Enterobacteriaceae > Citrobacter > Citrobacter sp. Cpo109. The sequence goes on along the minus strand of NZ_JAOWHQ010000042.1, from coordinate 146,646 downwards.
CACCTTCGCTTTGCTTAAATTCATCGCGGATATCCTGACGCGACATACGTAGCTTTTTCACATGGCTATAGATCTGGAAAAAGACGTCGAACCCCACCATCGGAATAACGCCAAGTGCCACCAGTAGTGCACACATACCGACTAAATCCAGGGCGTTGCCCATCGCCGTAATCGGTGACTCCGCCATCAGACGCATCATCGCCGGCCAGTTATGCCAGAGATAAAATCCGGCCACGCTTCCCACTAACGTGGACTTCAGTATCGCTTTGAGCAGTTCTGCGCCGGTTTGCGCGGAAAACATGCGCTTAATGCCCGGCAGCGGATTCAGCTTCGAGAATTTGGGTTGCAGGGATTTACCGCTGAAAATCAAGCCGCCAAGCATCACCGGGGAGATTAAAGCCACCAAAACGACGCCGGTAATCAACGGCAACAGCGCAATCATCGCGTCTTTAATCAGCAGGATGATTTGGCTGAGGATCAGATTCGGGTCGTTAACCATGCTATGGTCAAAACGTAATCCGGCCGACAGCATGCCAGCCAGTCTGCGGGCAAGCGACTCCCCACCTATCCAGATAATGCACACACCCACCAGCAAAATGAGCAGTGAGGTTAGCTCTTTGGATCGGGGGATCTGCCCTTCTTCCCGCGCTTTTTCAAGTCGGTGGGGTGTGGGGGCTTCTGTTTTGTCGTCGTCGCTTTCTTCTGCCACGCATCAGACCCTGGATAGAGATATAGGCGAGAATGATGCCAGAACAGCTATCCAGCAATGGGAAGAGTAAGCGGTAAAAAAGACGGGATTTATGGCTTTAAGCAGAATTGCGCGTAAGCCGGATGAGAGGCCCACGCCTCACATCCGGCAAATACTCATCAGAACCCGAGGCTATCCAGCAGGTCGTCAACCTGATCCTGACTTGCCACTACACCGGCTTTCGAGGCGTCAACCTGCGGGCCGTTAAGCAAGCTTTCGTTTTCACGTTTTGGACGTGCGCCCTGTTCCGGAATGTTTTCCAACAGAACCATCAGCAGCTGACGTTCAATTTCCTGGATAACATCCATCATGCGCTTGATGACCTGTCCGGTGAGATCCTGGAAATCCTGCGCCATCATGATGTCCAGCAACTGGGCATTGGTAAAGCTGGTATGTCCAGGCACATCACCAAGGAACTGACGGGTATCGGTGACCAGTTCACGAGCATCGGACAGTTCGATCGGATTTTCGAACCATTCATCCCAGCGTTTGGTCAGATCTTTGGCCCCTTTTTCCATCGCGTCCTGATGCGGCTGCGAAGCTTCTACGCTGTTTAGCGCACGCTCCGCCGCCTGCGCGGTCATCTGCACAACATAATCGAGACGATCGCGGGCATCAGGAATCGCTTCTGCCGCTTCGGCAATGGCCTGATCCAGCCCCAGTTCACGCAAGCTGTCGCGGAGCATTCGGGTCAAACTGCCGATGCGCGCGATGATGTCCCCGGCAGAGTGTTCGTCAGCAGGTTTAATTTGTGGTTGCATCATCATCACATCCTCACATGCCCAGTTTCTCAAAGATTTTATTCAGTTTTTCTTCCAGCGTCGCCGCCGTGAACGGTTTCACGACATAGCCACTGGCACCTGCCTGTGCTGCCGCAATGATGTTCTCTTTTTTCGCTTCTGCCGTGACCATCAGCACCGGCAGAGAAGCCATCCCGCCATCGGCACGGATGGTTTTCAGCAGTTCCAGTCCATCCATGTTCGGCATGTTCCAGTCAGAAATAACAAAGCCGAATCCCCCAGCCTGCAGCTTGTTCAGCGCATCCACGCCATCTTCAGCCTCTTCAACATTGTTGAATCCCAGCTCTTTAAGCAGGTTACGCACGATGCGACGCATGGTGGAAAAGTCATCCACAACCAAAAACTTAAGCTCTTTATCCGCCATAAAAATAAACTCCTGATTCAAATACGTATTGCCTGTCCGGCACTAATTTTCACCAGCATTTGCTGGCTCACCTGGCTAAGATCGACCACTTCGCTTACGCCACCCATATTGATGGCCTCGCGCGGCATGCCGAACACCACACAACTTGCTTCGTTTTGCGCAATGGTCCAGGCTCCCGCCTGATTCATCGCTAACATTCCGGCTGCGCCATCGTTGCCCATACCGGTCAGGATCACCCCGACGGCATTGCGCCCCGCATGTTTCGCCACCGAATGGAACAGCACATCCACTGAAGGCCGATGCCGATTAACCGGCGGACCGTCATGAATTTTGATTTGATAGTTCGCGCCGCTGCGCGCCAGTTCCATATGCTTGTCACCCGGCGCGATATACGCATGCCCTGGAAGTACGCGCTCTCCGTCCTCTGCCTCTTTCACGGTTATCTGGCACAGTTTGTTCAGACGTTCTGCGAACGAACGGGTAAATCCTGGCGGCATATGCTGGGTAATAAGAATACCCGGACTTGAAAGCGGCAATGGCTGGAGTACATGGCGAATTGCCTCTGTTCCTCCGGTTGACGCCCCAATCACCAGCAATTTTTCCGAACTGAGTAATGGCCCTGCCTTCAAGGTCGTCGGTGCAGCCATGGGCTTATGGGCCGCCAGTTTTGCCCGCGATGCGGTGCGGATTTTCTCCGCAATCATCTCGCTATACGCCAGCATTCCTTCGCGGATCCCCAGTTGCGGTTTGGTGACAAAATCAATCGCCCCCAGCTCCAGCGCCCGCAGCGTGACCTCTGAACCTTTACCGGTCAGCGAAGAAACCATGACTACCGGCATCGGACGCAGACGCATCAACTTCTCAAGAAAGTCGAGGCCGTCCATGCGCGGCATTTCCACGTCCAGCGTCAGGACGTCGGGATTGTATTTTTTGATTAAATCCCGGGCGACCAACGGATCCGGCGCCGTCGCCACCATTTCCATATCACTGTGACTATTAATAATTTCGGTCATGATTTGACGCATCAATGCAGAATCATCTACCGACAACACCCTGATTTTACTCATGCTTTATCCTTACCTGGCGCATGCGCATACACGGTCTGTCCACGCAGGCTAAACTCGCGCACAAGGTTGCTAAAGTTTTCTGAATGACCTGCAAACAGCAGCCCGTCAGGTTTAAGAAGTGGAACAAAACGGTGCAAAATGTCCTGTTGAGTCGTTTTATCGAAATAGATCATCACGTTACGACAAAATATGGCGTCGAACGGTCCGGGTACGTTGTACTGCTTATCCAGTAAATTCACGCTGGAAAATTCAACATGCCCTGCCAGTTCCTGCCGAACGCGTACCAGCCCTTCATGCGGCCCGGTGCCGCGCATGAAATAACGCTGCAACTGCTGGGGTGACAGCGTCTTTAGCTCATCAAGGCGGTAAATGCCGTTTCTGGCCTTTTCCAGCACTTCGGTATCAATGTCGCTGGCAAAAACACGCCAGCGGCCCGGTGCCATACCTAAGGTATCGGCAAGCGTAATCGCAATGCTGTAGGGTTCTTCTCCGGTTGACGCCGCCGCGCTCCAGACGCGGTATTCACCGCTGCGCCGACGAGCGTGATCTGACAGCACCGGAAAATGATGCCCTTCGCGAAAAAACGCGGTCAGGTTGGTTGTCAGGGAGTTAATAAAAGCCTGCCACTCAGCGCTGTTCTGGTTAGCTTCCAGCATGCTGAGATAGCGACCAAAGTCATCCAGCCCCAGGGTACGCAGACGACGAACCAGGCGGTTATAAACCATGTCCCGCTTATGGTCGGCCAGTACGATCCCCGCACGCTGGTAGATTAATTGACATATCCGACGAAAATGCGCGTCAGACAGCGCGAGGCGCTGTGTCATCTGTAACAATAATGACGTTTGCCCGGAGGGCAGAGATGATGTCATAGCGCCTTCTCAATCACATTCAGGATACAACGGGCGCAACCTGAGGCTGCGCCAACTCTTGTTTTGCTACGGTTTGCTCTTCAAGTTTAAAAAATGCGACACAAGCAGAAAGATGATCGGCCTGCGTCGCAAGTTGTCCGGCGGCGGATGCGGCTTCTTCCACCAGACCGGCGTTTTGCTGCGTCACGGAGTCCATCTGGCTGACGGCCTGCGCCACCTGCTCAATGCCTCTGCGCTGTTCATCGGATGCCGAGGCAATCTCGCCCATGATGTCGTTAACCCGGGTCACCGAACTGACAATTTCCGTCATCGTGCGCGACGCCATATCCACCAGTTGCGATCCCTGCTGCACCCGGGTGACGGATTCCTCAATCAGTCCCTTAATTTCTTTCGCCGCCTGTGCGCTACGGCTTGCCAGATTGCGCACTTCTCCGGCGACGACGGCAAAACCACGCCCTTGCTCCCCCGCTCTGGCGGCCTCTACCGCGGCATTCAACGCCAGGATATTGGTCTGGAAGGCAATGCTGTCAATCACCCCGATAATGTCGCCGATTTTCTGCGAGCTGGCAGAAATCTCATGCATGGTGCTGGCGACCCGGGACGTCTGCTCGCCACCTTTATGCGCTGTGTCTGCCGCACTTTTGGCGATTCCTGATGCCTGGCGTGCGTTATCAGCGTTCTGGCCGACGGTGGCGGTCAGTTGTTCCATGCTGGCCGCCGTTTGCGCCAGCGCAGCCGCCTGCTGTTCAGTCCGTGAAGACAAATCGTTATTGCCCATCGCGATTTCTGAAATACCGCTATGCATGGCTGAGCTGCCCTGACGAACGTCACTTACCGTTTCGCGTAACGCCTTTTGCATCTTCTGCAGGCTGGCAAAAATAGCCGAGATCTCATTGCGCCCATAAACTGCTACCGGTCGTGCCAGGTTCCCCGCGGCAATACTGTCGAAATGGCTGCCAATAATCGCCAGCGGCTGAACGATCATCTTGCGTGACCAGAACAGCGCACCGCTGGTGAGCAGTGCCGCCAGTACCACCATGGTGGCGAAAATCACCCCCGACATATGGTAATTACGCTGACTCTGCTCCCCCGCCGTTTGCAACACGCTGTCAATGTTGCTCTGCCACGCATTCACATTCGCATCAAAAGCATCCTGAGCCGCCTGCACCGGCGCGGTCAGAAAATCTGACAACTGATTGTTTTCAAGCCAGGTTGCCTGATGCGCGAGAGCGCTGTGCCACTGGCTGAAGCTATTCTCCGTTGCGCCAAACAGCGCCTTGCCTTGCTCCGTCGAATCCGACGTCGCCATAAAGCGTTTAAACATCAATTCAGACTGCGTCAGGCTATCGCGCGCGAGGGTCATCAGCGTTTTGATGTCCTCTGGCGGATAGCTCAGGGCGGTCAGCGTCCCTGCCTTATTAAGGGCCGTACTGGCCTGTAATAACACAGCGCGGGTTTGGGCCAGCGCAGCGCGTTGCTGATTACTCAGTTCGACCTGATTCAGGTTCTGAAAACCGTCCCGAAATGCCCAGAAGGACAAGCCATTACTGCCAATCTGCAAAACTCCGCAGAGGATCAAAATCAAAAACAGCGTGGTCGAAATTCGAATACGATTAAACATCAACGCTCCCATCGGGCGGCACTGGCCGCGGTTTAACTATCAGTCAAAATGTTTCCCAATTCGTATCTTGTTCAATGCTCTGGCGCGGATAGGATGCGCTCGGGGCTGCAGGTAATCGTGTATCGCGCGGTTTTGTCGAGGCCGGACGTGACGCAAGACGGAAAGTCGATACCGACTGCGTTAAGCGACTGGCCTGTTCTTCAAGAGCGGCCGCTGCGGCAGCTGACTCCTGTACCAATGAGGCGTTTTGCTGCGTAACACGATCCATTTCAGAGACCGCGAGCGCAACCTGATCAATCCCCCGGCTTTGCTCGTCAGATGCCGAGGCAATCTCGCCCATAATGTCTGTCACCCGCGTCACGGCATTGACGATATCGTTCATCGTTTCGCCGGCGCTTTCTACCAGTACGGAACCGGTATCAACCCGGGAAACGGAATCTTCAATCAATGCCTTAATCTCTTTCGCCGCCTGCGCACTGCGGCTTGCCAGATTACGCACTTCACCCGCCACCACAGCAAAGCCGCGGCCTTGCTCACCGGCACGCGCTGCTTCAACCGCCGCGTTCAGTGCGAGAATGTTGGTCTGAAAGGCAATGCCATCGATGACGCTGATGATGTCGGCGATTTTCTTCGAGCTATCGGCGATTTCGTGCATGGTGTTCACCACGCTATCAACCACTTTGCCGCCATGCTGCGCGGTATCGGACGCGCTTTTCGCCAGTTGCGAGGCCTGACGCGCGTTGTCCGCGTTTTGCTTCACGGTTGCGGTCAACTGTTCCATGCTGGCTGCGGTCTCTTCCAGTGCAGACGCCTGCTGTTCCGTACGAGATGAAAGGTCAGTGTTTCCGCTGGCAATTTCGCTGGTACCGGAATAAATCGCATCAGAGCCTTCACGCACCAGGGTGACGGTTTCCGTCAAGGAGCGCTGCATATGATCAACCGTACTGGCCAGCTCGCCGATTTCGTTACGACCGCTAACAGCGAGAGTTGCGGTTAGGTTACCGCTGGCGATTTCCCGGATATGGGCAATGACACGGGACAGAGGATTAAGCAGGGTATGACGGATGCCGTACCAGACCACCACCAGAATCAACACCAGCACGACGGCCAACACGCCAAGCTGCCATTGGGCGAAATGGTAATCCCGCGCGCTTTGATCAAATGCCTGGACGTAAAGCTTTTCGCTAACGCTGGCGTACTTGCCCAGCGCCTCGCCGAGCGCGTTTTGCATTCCCTGCGTAGGCTGCGCGAAGTAGGCGTCCATATTGCCGCTTTCCAGAAACTGAACCAGTTCTGCCAGGGCAGCATGGTACTGCTGATATTTTTCCTCGACGTTGCCGCTGGCTTCTGCCATTTCCGGCAACGGTGTGATGTTTTTAAATTTTGCGTAATGCGTTTCAGCCTGCGCCAGCGATGCTTTCGCATTCTTCAGCAGATCGTTTTTAGCGCTGCTTTGCTGGTTAGACGCATCCATCATCATGCGCGCAGAAGAACGGCTTAAATTGATTCGTGTCTGCAGCATCAGATCCCATGTTGAGGTGAGTTCACTTTGCTGCTGTCGAAGATCGTTAGAAATAACAAAACTTTGCTGATTCTGCTGCAATGAAGAAAACAACAGACCACCGGAAACAAGCTGTAGCAGTGCGAAAACCCCCAGCACCATCATCAGCATTGTGACAACGCGGATACGGTTAAACATAAGGCACCTTCCTGAAAACGAGTTATCAACGTTATCGGCACTCGCTGAGATAACTTTACGTTTGCGAAAAGGAAATCCTGAAGGGATGTGAAGCCTGGCGAGGGGAAGATAAAACGGGTGCGCAGCAACCACAAATCATTCACATAAAAACACCATAATTATCATGTAAATAACATTTATTTTCATCGATGAGCACGGCCAGAATGGCCGAAGTACGCATTTTTATGTGATTGAGATCACACATACGCATCGTAAATACCACAACAAAATGGATAAAAAATTAAAAAAAGTTGTATCCGCTTACGCTTTAATCCAATTTATATGATGAATACCTCGTTACCACTTAATAAGTATAAAAAATGAGTAACCGATCAATAAATGTTAAATCCTTACTGAGGGCTTTTTAGTGGCAAATGCAAACAAACTCACGTTGTTTATCGTGATCTTCATGCTGGCGGGGATCCTGTCGGGTGCGGTGATCCACTCTTATGCCTCCCCCGGCGTTGTAACCGCCTGGGCCGATAATATTACGCTTCTCACCGACATCTTTTTACGTCTGATTAAGATGGTGATCGCGCCTTTAGTATTCAGCACCCTGACAGTTGGTATTATGCGTCTGGGGGAAACGTCCACCATCGGTCGTGTGGGCGGGAAAGCGATGATCTGGTTTATCAGCTCTTCTATATTGTCTATCCTGGTCGGTCTGTTTGTGGTTTCCCTTGAGCAACCCGGCAGCGGGCTGAACCTGGCGATCCCACTGGAAGCCACCGACACCGGTCTCGCCGTGGGCGGCATGAGCCTGAAAGGTTTTCTGACGCATACCATTCCAACCAGCATCGCCGAAGCGATGGCTAACAATGAGATCCTGCAAATTGTGGTGTTCTCAATGTTCTTCGGTATTGGTGGCGCATCGCTCGGAGAGAAATTTAACGCTCCACTGGTTGCCGCGCTGGATGTGGTTTCCCACATTATGCTGAAAGTGACCGGCTACGTGATGTACGTTGCGCCGCTGGCTATTTTTGCCGCCATCTCTTCCGTCATCTCCACCCAAGGGCTGGGGATCCTGCTTAACTATGCGTCGTTTATCGGCGGCTACTATGTGGCGATTTTGCTGACCTGCCTGGTTCTGCTGGCTGTGGGATATGTCATGCTGAAAAAAGAGGTATTTCGCCTGGTGAGCATGCTGAAAGACCCGGTTTTGGTCGCATTCACCACCAGCAGCTCTGAGGCCGCTTATCCGAAAACGCTGGAGCAATTAACTAAATTTGGCTGCTCACCCAACATCGTGTCATTCGTGCTACCTATCGGTTATTCGTTTAACCTGGTTGGTTCCATGGTCTACTGTTCATTTGCCTCCATGTTTATCGCGCAGGCCTATAATATTCACCTCTCCTTCGCAGAAATCACCGTCCTGATGCTGACGCTGATGCTGGCGTCCAAAGGGATTGCCGGTGTGCCACGTTCAGCACTGGTAGTGTTGGCTGCAACCATCCCGAGCTTTAACATTCCGGTCGCCGGGATCCTGTTGCTGATGGGAATTGACCACTTCCTGGATATGGGACGTTCAGCAATCAACGTATTAGGTAACGGGATTGCAACGGCGATGCTGGCGCAGGATGAAGGTTTACTGGAAGAAGAACCCGAGCTGGTTGAGCGGGAAGCGTAAGAGGGAAATCTGCCGGATACGCTACGCTAATCCGGCCTGCAACAGCAATCATTGTAGGCCGGATGAGTTATGGCGATTATGCGACGTGGGAAGCGGCAATATCCAGCAGCGCCATTTCTTCGCTGTTCAGCAGCTTCTCAATGTTGACCAGAATCAGCATCCGGTCACCCAGCGCCCCCAATCCCGTCAAATATTCCGTAGACAGCGTGACCGCAAACTCCGGTGCAGGACGGATTTGATCCGTCGTCAGCGACAGAACATCCGAGACGCCATCTACCACAATGCCAACCACACGCTGACCCAGATTCAGCACGATCACCACGGTGTTTTCGTTGTAATCCACATCGCTCTGGCTAAATTTCACGCGCAGGTCGACGATAGGCACAATCACACCACGCAGGTTTGTGACGCCTTTGATAAACGCTGGCGTGTTAGCGATGCGCGTCACCTGATCATAACCACGGATTTCCTGCACTTTCAGGATATCGATACCGTACTCTTCATCCCCCAGCGTAAACACGAGGAATTCCTGACCTGACGGTTCGCCGGCCAGTTTAGTTACATTACTCATACCGGTCATATTATTCCCTTCTCACTCAATCAGGCGGCTGTGATCGCCACACGTTGTTCGCGGTTTAACCCCTGCAATGCAGAGACATCGACAATCAGCGCGACGCTGCCGTCGCCGAGGATCGTTGCAGCAGAAATACCTGGCACTTTGCGGTAGTTGCTTTCCAGGTTTTTGACCACCACCTGGTGTTGACCAATTAACTGATCCACCAGCAGCGCATAGCGACGCCCTGCACTTTGTAAAATGACCACTATGCCCTGAGTCGCTTCAGTTTTAGCGCCTTCAACCTCAAAGACTTTCCACAACTCAACCAGCGGTAAATATTCGCCACGCACTTCCAGAACGCGCTCTCCTCCGGCCAGCGGATGGAGATCTTCTTCGCGCGGTTGCAGCGATTCCATAACGGCATTCAGTGGCAGAATGAAGACCTCATCGGCCACACGCACGGACATCCCGTCGAGGATCGCCAGCGTCAGCGGCAGCAGAATGCGAATAGTGGTCCCCTGTCCCTGTTTAGACTGGATCTCAACATGGCCGCCCATCTCCTGGATATTTCGCTTCACCACATCCATACCCACGCCGCGTCCGGAAACATCCGTCACCTGTTCGGCGGTCGAAAAGCCTGGAGCGAAGATCAGCATACCCACTTCGTCATCGCTCATGTTTTCGTGGATCGGCATGCCCTGAGAGACAGCTTTAGCCAGGATACGTTCGCGGTTCAGGCCAGCGCCATCATCGGTCACTTCAATACAAATATTCCCGCCCTGATGCTCCGCGGAAAGCGTCAGATTGCCGATTGGGCTTTTGCCGGATTCAAGGCGTTTTTCCGGCAATTCGATACCATGGTCGAGGCTGTTACGCACCAGGTGCGTCAACGGATCGATGATGCGTTCAATCAGGCTCTTATCGAGTTCGGTTGAGCTACCAACCTGCGTCAGCTCGACCTGTTTACCCAGCTTACCGGCCAGATCGCGCACCAGACGAGGGAAACGGCTGAACACGTACTCCATTGGCATCATACGAATCGACATCACCGACTCTTGCAAATCTCGGGCGTTACGTTGTAACTGACCCATACTGGTGATGAGATCGCCGTGATTGACAGGATCCAGTTCGTTAGAGCGCTGGGCCAGCATCGACTGCGTGATCACCAACTCGCCAACCAGGTTAATAAGCTGATCAACCTTTTCAACTGCTACGCGGATACTGGTCGACTCGCTGGCGCGGGCGGGTTTTTCACGTTCCGCGCGGCTATGTGGTGCTTCACTGGCGGTAGCTTTCACCGCAGGTGCCACAGCAACCGGCTGCGGCTCAGTGACAACAGCCACCTCATCAGCTTCAGCTGCCACAGGCTCTGCGCTGACGGTTTCGAATTCAATTTGGTCGGCTTCAATGACAAAGCAAAGCACCGCGATGATGTCATCTTCTGCGAGGTTGCCATCAAGCGTTGCTGATAACGTGTCGCTTCCTTTTACCACATCGGTTAAGGTCGCCAGATTCCCCAGTTCCTCTTCCAGTAAATCCACTTCGCTGGCTTTCAGGCGCGAGAGAGTAATGCGTTTTTTGCTCTCTTCACTGGCGGGTTCAGGCTTTGCAACCGCCTCTTCCTGCATCGCGGCGCTGTCAACAACGCTAAGTTTTGCTGGGTTGACAACTGCCGGTGCGGTTTCACCTTTCGCTTCGAGCGCTAACTGCCGTAACGCCTGGCAGATATACTCAAAACTGTCGGCATCAGGCTCCACTGAGCTTTTATAGGCGTCGAGCTGTTCCTGCATAATATCTTTCGTTTCCAAAAACAGGTTGATAATGTCGGCATTGAGCTGCATCTCGCCACGCCGCGCTTCATCCAGCAGGTTTTCCATCAGATGGGTCGTTTCCTGCAAAATGGTAAAGCCGAAGGTGCCCGCCCCGCCTTTAATCGAGTGCGCTGCACGAAAAATGGCATTCAGCTGTTCGGAATCCGGGGCTTCAGGAACCAAATCAAGCAGGTGTTGCTCCATATCAGCCAACAGTTCGTCAGCTTCATCAAAAAATGTCTGATAAAAATCGCTAATATCCATGCTCACGCTATCACCTCGGATTGGCTGGTGGCGATGTGGGAACGCTTACCGGCGGGAGTTCCGCTGGCCGTTGTAAGACACTTACCGGCTCATTCTGGCTTTCAGCGTTTTCATGCAAAATGGCCTCTTCTGCCTGCTTATTGAGAACCAGCAGGCTAATACGGCGGTTGATAGCGTCTTCAGGACCGCGATCGCTCAGACGCATCGTGGCGGCCATACCTACCACACGTAATACTTTTCCATCATCCAGACCGCCGCTAACCAGCTCGCGACGCGATGCATTTGCGCGATCGGCAGACAATTCCCAGTTGCTGTACCCTTTCTCACCATTCGCGTAAGGGTAATCATCCGTGTGACCGGAAAGGCTGATCCGGTTAGGGATCCCGTTGAGCACTGGTGCAATCGCGCGCAGGATATCGCGCATGTACGGCTCAACTTCAGCGCTACCGGTCTTAAACATCGGACGATTCTGACTGTCGATAATCTGTATCCGCAGCCCTTCCTGAACTAAATCAATCTTTAAATGCGGACGCAGCGCTCGCAGTTTGGGATCGGATTCAATCAGTTGATCGAGATCGCCGCGAAGTTTGCTCAAGCGGCTCTGTTCCATACGTTTTCTCAGGTCATCAATATTCGGCTGTTTGTTCACCTCGCCCTGCTGCTGGGTGTAATCATCCCCGCCGCCTGGAATCGGGCTTTGGCTATTCGAAATACGATTTCCCCCGGTCACTGCGGTGGCCAGCGGTGTACGGAAATATTCGGCAATCTGGATCAATTCTTTAGGGCTGGAAATAGAAATGAGCCACATCACCAGAAAGAAGGCCATCATCGCGGTCATAAAATCGGCGTAGGCGATTTTCCACGAGCCATGCGCCCCACCACCGTGATTCTTATGCTTGCGTCGCTTTACAACGATAATGGGATGGGCCTGATTTTTCATGCGTCCTCGGTCGTCTGTTGCGCAGTTGGATTTCTCACCGCACGAACATGTTCTTCCAGTTCGATAAACGAAGGACGTTCGCTGGAGTACAGTGTTTTACGACCAAATTCAACGGCAATCGGCGGCGCGTAACCATTCAGATTGGAGAGCAGCGTTATCTTCACGCACTGCATCATTTTGGTTGTTTCAGCGCTTTTCTGTCGCAGAACGCTGGCAAGCGGAGAAATAAATCCATAGGCCAGCAAAATACCGAGGAATGTTCCCACCATCGCATGCGCAATCAACGCACCCAGCTCTGCTGCCGGGCGATCGGCAGAAGCCAGCGCATGCACAACCCCCATAACGGCCGCGACGATCCCGAATGCCGGTAGTGAGTCGCCGACCATCGCCAGACTATTCGCCGGGACTTCAGCCTCACTCTCATGAGTCTCAATTTCTTCGTCCATCAGCGCTTCAATTTCAAACGTATTCATGTTGCCGCTGATGATCAGGCGCAGATAATCGACAATAAAATCAAGCATTACAGCATCCGCAAGAATGCGCGGATAGCTGGCGAAGATTTCACTTTCTTTTGGGTTTTCGATGTCGCGCTCAAGCGAGAACATGCCCTGTTGACGCGACTTGGCCATCAGGCGATACAAGAGCGCCAGCAGATCCATATACATCGCTTTGGTGTATTTCGAACGACGGAAAAGCAACGGGATCGCTTTCATCGTCCCTTTGATGGCTTTCCCGTTATTGCCGACGATGAATGCCCCAATACCCGCACCACCGATAATCACCAGCTCAGCCGGTTGATAGAGTGCCCCAAGGTGTCCGCCGGTCATCATGTAACCGCCGAAAACTGTACCAATAACAACCAGGTAACCTAATAAGATAAGCACGACATCATCCTTTCGCAATTGACTATGACAGGATGCGCAGTCGGGCAATTAACGTAAGGTCAGGACAAAAAAAAGCAGCGGTAATTGCTTACCGCTGCTGGAGTGTTCATCCACACCGTATCAGTTAAACAGCCTGTTCGATCTGTTCATCCAGCAGTTGTGGAATAATATCGGCAGCATTCTGGGAAAGTTTACGTCTTTTTACGGCCCGTGATGGCGGTTGGCATAAACTACAGGCAAAGCTGCCTGCGGGTTGGTGTGCGTGGGTGATAAAATTCCCACCGCAGCAATTGCATTGAGACAACTCCAGCAATCCGCTGTCGACAAATCGCACCAGCGTCCACGCGCGGGTTAACGCCAGCAGTGGCCCTTCTTCAGGCTGCGGACACTGCTCAAGATATAACCGATACGCCTTGATCACGGCATCCACGCCGCTACAGAGACCCGTTTTGAGCAGGAATTGCCATGCATTGCAAAACATCGACGCATGAATATTTTGTTCCCACGTCATAAACCAGTCGGTGGAAAACGGGAGCATCCCTTTTGGCGGAGGACTACCGCGTAATTCTTTGTACAGCTTGATTAATCGACCACGGCTTAATTGCGTTTCGCTTTCCAGCATTTGCAAACGGGCGCCCAATGTGATTAATTCCATTGCCAACTGGATATCACGCGCTTCCTGAACAATGCTTTTTTCGCTCATCATCAAGCCCTTTTCTTACGTGCTGCATCATCGATGTCGCTTAACAGGCGTGTTGAAAGCATGATACCAGTATGAATTTGCTGAAGATCGTCAACGCGGGAGTCTTGCGTCAGGCGAGTAACAGTCTGGTGATCGTCGAAACGGAAATGACATACCAGTTGGTTTGTTTCGGCCAGTTTGACCATTTGAGGAAGTGTTAATGTTGCCAACGTGTCCGCCATTTCCTCGCTGATACCAAGGCGAAACATCGCAGATGCTTTGTCCTGAACGATCAAACGCTGTGCAAGCAATAAATATGACAAATTGATGTCATAAATGTGTTTCAGCAACTCGGATGTATGCATTATTTGCATCCATAATAACCAACATTGTTTTCATGCGGTAAAACCGCACCCCGTGATGTCGCCGGGAAGGCCCGGTAAAAAAAAGCAAAAGGTCAAATACATAGCAGCGTGACGACACTTACGCGTTGTCTAAACATTCCCTTTTAAGAAGGCAGCGTCCCTTACAAGCTCACATCAATTCTTACAAATGTCTAAGATTTTTCCTAATTCGACGCAACTCTACCCGCCGTCAGTTACACATACAACGGAGCTATGCTGCGAATTTAAAGAATATGTGATCAAGATCACATAAACCAGCCAAACACTTAACATAAATCCATCAGCGTAGCTTTTACTTTGCTTATTTTTTACTCTGCCATCATCCATTTCAATTCCTGATGTACGAATATTCTTGCAATAAAAGCGAATAGTATTTTGTTCACATCCGTTAATATCACGCCGTGAAATAGCGAGCTGGATCACATATTTAACTCAAAAAACTTTTTTAATTAAATTCTTTATAAACAATAAGTTAAATATTTAGAGTGATTAATTAATACCGCGATGTGACGACCTTGCAAATGTTAATATATGTTTAATTTCTATTAACACATTGTTTTCATTAGCAGTGGGTTTCACTTAAGTAACTTGAACATATCTGCAACTAATATGAATCGATTATTCTATTTATAAGAATAATTAATGAATAATCATGATGACATTCACACTATGAAGGAAGGAAACGTTGCAGTATGGAGTAAGCTGAGTAAAGCTGAAAAGCCCTCTCATAATTCTTGAAAAAAAGGAGCGAGTTATGAGCTATTCGCACATTCTTGTTGCTGTTGCCGCCACCCCTGAAAGTCAGCAGTTGTTAGACAAGGCGGTTTCTATCGCTCGCCCTGTCAACGCCCGAATTAGCCTGATTACACTGGTCTCAGACCCCGAACTGTATAACCAGTTTGCTGCCCCTATGCTGGAAGACCTGCGTGAAGTCATGCAGGAAGAGACTCAGGATTTTATCGACAAACTTAGCAAAGAAGCAGAATACCCCATTGAACATACCTTTATTACCTATGGGGCTCTGAATGAACATATCCTGGATGTATGCCGCAAACACGCCGTTGATCTGGTCATTTACGGCAACCATAACCACAGTTTTTTTTCGCGCGCTGCCTGTTCAGCGAAAAGCGTGATTCATACCAGCCAGGTGGACGTTCTTCTGGTTCCGCTAGCTGGAGATTAATCCACAGTGCCACGACTTCATGCGAGTTTAGAACAGGAAGAGATATTGTCTGGCAGTTGGCATTGACTCCGACGCGGCGTGACCGTTTTAAGATCGCAAATGAACGTCGCCTGCCAGTTGTCGATATCGTTTTTGACGATAGTCTCAAGCATTTCAGCGTGGCGCGAGATACGTTCGGTAAGTGGCATCGTCAGCGCCTGGTTTAATGCGCCTGCCACTTCATCCCGATCATAAGGATTAACAATAAGCGCGGAGGTTAGCTCGTTCGCCGCCCCGGCAAATTGCGATAAAACCAGCACGCCAGGGTTAGCAGGATCCTGTGCGGCCACAAACTCTTTCGCCACCAGGTTCATACCATCGCGCAACGGGGTCACCAACCCTACATCCGAGTAGCGGAAGATCTTCATCAGCAATTTACGATCAAAATACTGGTTCAGATAGTAAAGCGGCGTCCAGCCCAGTTGCCCATATTTGCCGTTGATTCGCCCCGCCTCTGTTTCCAGTTGGTGGCGAATATCCTGATAGGCCTGCACCTCTTCACGCGAGGTCGGTGCTATCTGCGTATAGCGAATTTTACCGTGGTGCTGCGGATAATGTTCCAGTAAGGCCTCATAGGCCTGAAAGCGCTCCGGCAAGCCTTTGGAGTAATCCAGACGCTCCACGGAGAAAATATTCTGCACATTTTTAAGCTCCGCTTTTAGCTGTGCCAGTTTTGGTGGCAGCGGACCGGACGCCTGTCGAGCAATCTCATCCGGTTCAATACCGATGGGATAGACCTGAGTGCGAAACGCTTTTCCCCATGCCAGGTGCTGCTTATCTTTATGCGTGGTCACCCGAGTCTGGGCTGCGAGACAGTCCAGAAAAGCCTGGCGATCGTTTTCGGTCTGGAAACCAAGCAAATCAAAATCACACATTTGCTCAAGCAGCGCCAGATGTGGAGGGAGCGCATTAAAAATTTCCGGCGTCGGAAACGGAATATGCAGGAAAAAACCGATGCGATTACGCACGCCGCGCTTACGTAACTCGCAGGCAAACGGCAACAGATGGTAATCATGAACCCAAATAATGTCGTCATCGCCAAGCAACGGCAGAAGTTTATCCACCAATAAGGCATTAACCCGTTGGTAGCCTTCCCAGGCAGAGCGCTGAAACTGAACTAAATCCAGTCGATAGTGAAACGCGGGCCATAAAACCGCATTTGAAAACTGGCAGTAATACTCTTCGTAATCTTGCTCACTCAAATTAAACGAGGCCCAGGTGATATTGCCACGCGTGACCTTTTTTAACGGTTTATCCTCATTACCTGTATCACCACTCCAGCCAAACCATAAACCACCAGCAGCTTTTAACGCGCCCAGTACACCGACCGCGAGCCCACCCGCGCTCCCTTTGTCATCTGGTGAGGCGATACGATTAGATACTACGACTAAACGACTCATAGCCACCTCTTCTGTTATTCGTTGCTTTCGGTTCTTGCTGCGAAGAGTTAATTTTCTCCAGCCAGCGCCAGACATCCCTGACGCCATCCAGACGCCATGTCGCCTGCGTCGGCCCGATCCCCACCTTCACGGAAATACCGCCAGCGCGGTTAACTACAGCAAACCCTGTTTCATCTGTCAGATCATCACCGAAAAACACAGGGATCCGGCCAGCAAAAGGCGCTTCCTGCATAAATGCAGCTATCGCGTCGCCTTTATTGCTGCCCTTAGGCTTTATTTCCACGACACATTTTCCGTGCTGCAGAGCAAGCTGCGGCCATCTGCGCGTGATGCCTTCAGCCAGGGTAACCAGCGCCGCTTCGTGTTCGGGTGCCTGGCGATAATGCAACGCGAAGGCCATGCCTTTGGTTTCAAGTGTTACCCCCGGTAACGTCACCAACGCTGCGTGTAATAACGCCCCGGCTTCACGTTCGATACCTTCAGGCAGGTTTACTATGTGCGTCTGACCATTGATGTCACGGCGTTCTGCCCCATGTACTCCGGCAAGCGGAAAACGAAACGGAGTAGTGAGTGCGTCAAGCTCAACCATTGAGCGCCCTGAAATCAATGCCAGCGCATCCGCATTCTGCGTCGCTAACTGATGTAGACATTGCAGGATTGTCTTCGGGACAACGACCTGGTTGGGAAAGGGTTTAATCTCAGCAAGTGTCCCATCGAGATCAAAAAAGTAAGCACAGTTTGCAGATTGTTCAGGGGGTAAAGTCAGTGATGCTGTCACCCGGTTATCCTCCTCATCATGGTCAGAACGCCACGCGGATCGCGGCATATAGATGATGTATGACGGATATAAGTATAGACAGTGTGACCATGCTCGCCATTTGAAAAAACAATCGCCAGCCGGGTAGCGGCTGGCGACGGGCAGAAGCTAGACTAAAAAGTTGGGGTTTAAATCATCAAACGGTACGCTTCGCTTTTTGCTTATAACGGTCGAAGATCACCGCCGCCAGCAGGATGAGGCCACGTACCACATACTGCGCGAACGGAGAGATATTCAGCAGGTTCATCGCATTCTCAACTGTACCCAGGATCAGCACCCCGGCCACCACATATGAGATTTTTCCGATGCCGCCTTTAAGCGAAACGCCCCCTAACACGCAGGCCGAAATAACGATCAACTCATAACCGATTGAGGTCATTGGCTGGCCGCTGGTCATACGCGATGCGAGGATAATCCCGGCAATGGCGGATACCAGACCGGAAAGAATAAAGATAATAATCTTGGTGCGAACAACCGGAACCCCAGCCAGGCGCGCCGCCTCTTCATTGCCCCCAATGGCCAGGGTATTACGCCCAAACGTGGTTTTGTTCAGCAGTAAGCCAAAGACAATGAAACAAACGACCGTGATCCAGATAGGCGCCGGCAGACCAAACCAGTTAGCATAGCCGAGTGTGAAGAAACGCTCGTCTTCAATCCCGACAGCCTTACCGTCGGAGATAATGTAGGCCAGACCACGTACAATCTGCATCGTCGCAAGAGTCGTGATCAGGGCGTTAATTTTTAACCGCGCAATCACGAACCCATTCACCAGGCCACACAGAATACCGAGCAGCAGCCCGGCAGCCACACCAATCCACAGACTTTCGGTCATGTTAATGACTACGGCAGTGGTAACACCAGCACAGGCAATCACAGATGCGACAGACAAGTCGAAATCACCGGATGCCAGACAAAACAGCATCCCACATGCGACCATGCCCGACATCGATACTGCCAGCCCCAGTCCCTTCATATTGATGAAGGTGGCAAAGTTTGGCACAAAGAGGGAACAAACCAGGAACAGCACGGCGAACACCACCAGCATGCCGTATTGATCCCAAATGCGGCCCAGATTTAGCGCCGACTTCGCAGCACCTGAACCCGATGTAGAAACGGAAGACATCATACTCTCCTTATTCAGGCTACAGCCTGGCTGACTTTAGGCATAGCAAGGCTCAACGCCTGGCGCTCATCCGCCTGTTCATGAAGTAACTCACCGGCAATTTCGCCTTCTCTCATCACCACAATACGGTCGGCGACACCGAGCACTTCTGGCAGGTCACTGGAAGCAAACAATACGGCCACACCGCGCGCCGCGAGGGCATAAATCACGTTATAAATTTCATGCTTGGCGCCCACATCAATGCCGCGTGTCGGCTCATCCAACAAAATCACCTTCATCTCTTCCGATAACCAACGACCGAGGATAGCCTTCTGTTGATTCCCGCCGGAGAGGTTCATGATCAGTTGCTCTGCACCCGGCGTTTTGATGTTGAGTGAACGAATATGGTGATCGGCATTGGTCTCTTCCCAGCCGTT
This sequence comes from Citrobacter sp. Cpo109, assembly GCF_030332565.1. Taxonomy (NCBI): domain Bacteria; kingdom Pseudomonadati; phylum Pseudomonadota; class Gammaproteobacteria; order Enterobacterales; family Enterobacteriaceae; genus Citrobacter; species Citrobacter sp. Cpo109. The sequence goes on along the minus strand of NZ_JAOWHQ010000042.1, from coordinate 127,293 downwards.
GTTGATCACGCATCCCCCCAGAACATGCTTACGCCGTGCACTAATGTTGATGTTGTTGCGCACTGAATGGACCGGAATGATCCCTTCGGCTTTGCGATCCTCCGGGCACAGCATCATACCCGCTTCAATGGCATGGCTTGGTTTACGGATATCGATAGGCTGTTCATCAATAAATACCTGGCCCGCCGTGATACGCGTACCGCCGAATAGCCCTTTCATTAATTCGCTACGTCCGGCCCCCACCAGGCCAAACAGCCCGACAATTTCACCGCTTCGCACAGATAAGCTGATTGGCGTACGCACGCCTGGAGCTTTGACTTCATGCAGCCGCAGACGCTCTGTGCCATACGGTCTGGATTTCCAGCCATAGATATCCCCGAGGTCACGCCCGACCATCGCCTGCACCAGCGCATCGTGATCGACCTGCTGCATGTCCGAGAACGTTTTGACGTAATGACCATCTTTAAACACGGTGATGGCATCGCTGAGAGCAAAAATCTCCTCCATACGGTGCGAAACGTACAGAATGATACGTCCTTCGTTGCGCAGCTCACGGATAACGCGAAACAGATTCTCAATCTCGCGAGCCGACAGGGAGCTGGTTGGTTCATCAAAGGCGATAATTTTGGCGTTTCGAGCCAGCGCTTTTGCAATCTCCACCATCTGCCACTGGCCAATGGAGAGGTATTTCAGTGGGGTATCGGGATCAATATCCATCCCCAGATGCTTCAGCTGGATTCCTGCTTCATAGTTCAGCAGCGAGCGGTTCACAATCCCGCCTTTGTGTGGTAACTGCCCTAAGTAAATATTCTCGGCAACGGTCATTTCCGGGACGAGATGCAGTTCCTGATAAATAATGGCGACACCGGCGTTGAGTGCGGCAGTGGTATCCGCGAACGAAACTTCCTGTCCGCGGATCGTCAGAGATCCCGTTGTTGGCGCATAGTTACCGCTGAGAATTTTTAAGAGTGTTGATTTCCCGGCGCCATTTTCGCCCATCAGCGCATGCACCTGTCCGGCATAGCAGTCGAAACTGATATCCGTCAGCGCCTTAACGCCCGGGAACGTTTTGCCAATGCCGCGAAATGAGAGATACGGGGTAGACTGTTGCATAACGTCTCCGTGAGTCAGGATTTTACCGGCCTGGAAAACCGCCGGACGTAGGCCCGGTAAACACAGCGCCACCGGGCATTGCGCCGGATGGCGGCTTCGCCTTATCCGGCCTACAACATCGCAGCATTTCTGTTACTTACCGCCTAAGCCTTTCTTCGCCAGCTCTTCTTTGAAGTTATCGCGGGTAATCAGCACCACATCCGTCACTTCAGTGAATGCCGGTGGCTCTGCACCTTTCGTTACCCAGTTGTAGAGCATTTCACTGGATTTATAGCCGTGCACGTCCGGGCTTGGCAGCAGTGAACCGTAGAACCCGGTCGCTTCGCCTTTAGACAGCTCGCTAACCGCGTCAACGCCGTTGATCCCGATACCAATCACGTTTGGTGCTTTGAAGCCCTGCCCTTCGGTAGCACGTACGCCACCCAACACGGTGTTGTCGTTCATGCCGACAATCAGCCAGTTTTTGACTTCAGGATGCTGAACCAGCATGGAGTTGGCGGCGTCAAATGCGCCGGGGATGTCATTCGATTTTGTTGGGACCTGGTAAATCTGTTTTTCCGGGAAGCCTGCGGCTTTAAGCGCTTCCATTGAACCAGAAGTACGACGACGTGCGGTATCCAGTTCGTTGGCGGTAATGGCCATTACGGCGGTGGATTTCACATCCCAACCGCGTTTTTGCATCTCCTTGTACAGCTCCTGGCCCTGGCGTTCACCAATTTTGGTTGCCGCCATCATCACCAGCGGCACGGTATCCATCGGCTTACCTTTAGCGTTGGCAAACTGGTCGTCGACGGCAATAACTTTCATATCGTAGCCACGCGCCTTAGCCATAATGGCTGGTCCCAGTTTTGGATCTGGCGTGCAAATCACAAACCCTTTTGCTCCACTTGCAGCCAGGCTGTCGATGGCGTTAAGGGTTTTCTCACCATCCGGAACGGCAATTTTAATCACCTCAAAACCAAGGTCTTTACCGGCTTTATCGGCAAATTTCCATTCAGTCTGGAACCACGGTTCTTCCGGCTGTTTGACCAGGAAACCGAGCTTCATGGATTCAGCGATAGCGGATTGTGACATAATGGCAGCCAGACCGATGGCAGCCAGCGCTTTAGTGAATTTGTGCATGGTTAACTCCAGCTTTAACGTTCTTTTATGTAGGGTAAAATCAGACGATTTTTTGTAATTCGGACGTAAAACAAGGCATTACCTTTTATTGATAAGATCAATGCCAGTGCTGAGAGTATTTTTAGCGGGAAATTGATTCTCCATAAGAGAGCGGCATCACACCACAGAATTACAGTAATTGCGTACATAAATTCAGCGGGAAATGACATAAAAAAACGCGGTTTTGTCGACGGGAAAAAAGAGGGATAGCAGATTAGTCCATAACATCAGCCAACGAATCCTTGTTCCCGAATACCGAAGCATTCGGGAGCACAATGATTACCATCTGTAATAAATGTGGTCAGCATGATCGCGAACCGGAATGTCATCTTCCAGCAGACGCGCTGAAAGCGTGAAAGCAAAATCGAAAATATGCCCTAACCCTTTGCCGCTAATAAGGTTGCCATCTTCAACAACCGGCGCATCAATATATTCTCCATCCGCGACGTTTTGCCACAGATCTCCCGAACACACATAGCGGCGCCCCTTCAGCAGGCCGTTGCCGCCCAGCACACGCGCCGCCGCAGAACACACCGGGCAAATGAGTTTTCCTGCATCGTCATGGCGAGCGATAAACTGGGTGACAGCCTCACTGGCGGCAAGGTTAACACTGCCCTGCGGCCCGCCGGGTAACACAACGGCATCATAAAGATCCGTCTGACGCGCAGCCAGCGTGCTGTCCGTCACCATCGGCACGTCATGGTAGCTCACCACCGCACGGGACTCGGCGCAGGCCAGTGTTTCAACTTCGATCTGCAGGCGGCGCAGAATATCAATGGTAACAATGGCTTCCGCCTCTTCAAAACCAGGTGCCAGTAGCACGGCAACCTTTTTCATACACACTCCTCGATTTTTCCAAATACACCAAACAATAAATGCCGAATCATTCAGGCGCTTAACTTTATTAATTTCCACAAAACTGATCTGGCGCAAAAAATTAGCCAGCAGATAGCGTTCACCGACGCGGGTCAATGGTGAAATTTCTTCATCCGAAGACCAGATAATCATCTGGCGACAGACAATACCTGATTGTGAAATTCCATTTCGTGATATGAAACATCATTTCATTATCAATATTTTACTTTAATCCCATAAATATCAATCTGTTATATTCACATCATTTATATACACAAGCGGAAAAATCACTAATATTGCTATGACAATATGTAAAAAATCATAAATACGCAGATTTAAGGATTTTCTTATGTCGGGACTGGAGTTATGCTGAATCTCGATCGGGAGCGAATATAATTCGTGATCACTAAAGGACCGGCGGAACGGATTTATTCTGCTAACAGTTTTAATTGTACGTAGTGGTGACGTGTAGCGGCAGCCCGTTGCACTTACGTTAGTAACGTACATCCCCCTTTCTGGAAATAAGGATATTGATATGGCTGCAGTTGGAATTGTTCATAAACTCAACACACAAATGAACCTCGAGTTCTACGCATCGAATCTTTACCTGCATCTTAGTGAATGGTGCTACGAACACAGCCTGACTGGCACCGCAACCTTTCTACGCACCCAGGCGCAAGGTAACGTGACTCAAATGATGCGTATGTTTAATTTTATGAAAAGTGCCGGGGCTAACCCTATCGTCAAGGCTATTGATGTTCCGGGTGATGAACTAACTTCCCTTGAAGAACTGTTCCAGAAAACGCTGGATGAATACCAACAGCGCTACAGCAAGCTATCACGCTTAACCAATGAAGCAGAAGCCTTGAATGATGCAACAACCATTGATTTTCTTCACGATCTGGAAAAAGAGCAGCAGCAGGATGGCGTGCTGTTACAGACGATTCTTGATGAAGTCCGCAGCGCTAAACGTGCGGGACTGTGCATGGCGCAAACCGATAAGCACCTGCTGAACGTCGTGAACTATCAACATCACTAATCTTCAATTTTCATCGTGTTAATGCCGGATAACGATGCGACGCACCTTATCCGGCTGGTGCTTAATTTTCTCTACGCTCACGCCTCTCATTCTGCGAGGCGCAAAAAAACCTTTCTAAAACCTGAAACAACGGTTTATTTTAGTGAGATTCATTCTGCGGCGTGAATTTCAACTCGATCAAGGCAACCGCTTTTTGTATTGCGCGCATAGTGACCGGATCGGCACCTGCAGGATGGCTGGAAAAGTCGATGCTTTTCAGCTGGCTGGACATTTTATCCCGAACTTCTACTGGGGCAATAACATCAAGAACATCCAGAATCTGCTTGATAACCAGCTGACAGGCAACAACGTCCGAGAGCAGTTCCTGATCGGCATTCAGTGTTTGGGACATAGTGAGCTCCTTATAGAAAGGTCGTCATAGTACCCATTCAACGAACGAAACGATAGCCGCGCATGCCTTCCGAATGCGCTGAAAATAAAAATAGTTCCAGTCAGTTTCTTTTGAGATGGCAAGCACAACATGAGTGAACATTTTGCGGTTGAGAACAAACGCGGTCTATCCCCGGCGGCATTACTGGTTGCCGGGGCTTTCTTTATGGAGTTTATTGACGGCACGGTGATTGCCACCGCACTGCCCGACATGGCGAAAAGTTTTGGCGTGCAGGCAGTTGACCTAAACATAGGTATCAGCGCCTATCTGATCACCCTCGCGGTACTGATCCCCGCCAGCGGCTGGATTGCGGATCGCTTCGGCGCCCGAAAGGTGTTTACCCTTGCACTGGCGATATTTACTCTCGCCTCGGTTTTATGCGGTTTGTCCGAAAGCCTTGAGAGCTTTGTCGCCATGCGAATCTTACAGGGTATAGGTGGTGCGCTAATGGTTCCGGTTGGCCGACTCGCGGTATTACGAACCACGCCTAAACATCAGTTGATCACCGCTATTGCGACCCTGACCTGGCCCGCGTTAGTCGCACCCATCATTGGCCCTCCCCTTGGCGGATTCATTACCAGCTATGCCAACTGGCGCTGGATCTTTTTCATTAATGTACCGCTCGGAATACTGGCGATTGCGCTGGCGCTACGTTTTATTCCGGATATTCATGACGACGAGCGCCGCCCATTTGATATAACGGGATTTATCGCAACCTCTGTTGCGATGGTGAGCCTGGTGTATGCCATGGAGTTACTGGGAACCCAACAGCCTCAGGGCTGGCTGACCGCCGGACTTTTGGCGCTAGGAACAGTGACCTTTCTGTTTGCACTGCATCATTTTCATCGCACCGCCTGGCCAATGATTCGCCTTGATGCCATGAACGTCCCTACTTTTCGCGTCACCATGTATGGCGGATCGCTGTTTCGTGCCTCTATCAGCGCCGTACCGTTTCTGCTGCCGTTAATGTTTCAGGTAGGTTTTGGCATGAACGCTTTTCACGCGGGTTCGCTGGTACTGGCGGTATTTGTCGGCAATCTGACGATTAAACCTGCCACCACACCGTTGATACGCTGGCTGGGCTTTAAGAAACTGCTGTTGATTAACGGTGCACTTAACGTTCTGGCGCTGCTGGCCTGTGCATTAATTACGCCACAGACCCCCGTGTGGGTTATTTTGCTGGTGTTGTATCTGGGCGGCGTGTTCCGCTCAATTCAGTTTACCGGCGTCAGCACACTTGCCTTCGCTGACGTCCCCGCGGCACAAATGAGCTACGCTAATACGCTGTTCAGTACGGCGACACAATTAGCGGTGGGGTTGGGCATTTCTTTAGCCGCTATTGGCATCCGCATTGGCGATGTGGTCAGTGAAAAGCTGGCATTGGGCAATGTTCCGGGGATCAGTTTCCGGCTGGCCTTTGTCGCTATTGCCATTATTTGTCTGGTAGGTATGGTGGATACGCTGCGGCTCACCCATGATGCAGGAAGCGCAGTATCGAACAAGAACAGGTAGCCCGGAGGGTGAACGCCGCCGGGCCAACAGGATTTAGCCAATCACCTCGCGTACAAACGCTTCGATTGCTTTGTCCTGGCAGTTTTCAAAGAAGCACTGCTGGAAGCGCGGGCCTGATACAGCGGTTTTCACCAGTTCAGGATCGATCGCGCGCAGCGTGTCCAGATAATTTTCTTTTACCACAGCCGCTTTCACCTGATTCAGAATACCGGCGTTACGCACCTGCGGCTCTTTACGCTCCGGTGGGTAGCCTTCACCGTTACGCCCGGTGAACGCTTTTTCAAACATATAGCGCACATTCAGCTCAGCACCCCAGCCAAAACCTTTGGCGAATGCCAGAGAAAGCGCGTTGCCGTTGTTAATCTGAGAGAACAAGAACGCATCTGCAGGATCGAGGCAATAACCACACACCACACCCGGATGGATATTCAGTGACATCATTGCCCCCTGGCCCGTACCGCAACCTGTAACAACAAAGTCTACAGCTTTGGAATTAAGCAGGATGCTGGCCATAATTCCTAAATGGATGTAGGTCAGATGATGATCATTTTCGTCGCTCATCCCAACGTTATAGACCGGAAAACCTTTCTCATCCGCAACGGCCTTAAGCTCGTTATGGATGATGGCGTTTTTGCTTGCCTGGCTGTTTTCCATCATCAATGCAATTTTCATTCTGTACTCTCCTGAATGCGCTGCGGTAGCCCGCTGAAAGTCATAACATTCAGCCACATTACTATTTTGCAATCTCACTTTCAAATTTAATGAAATTTTGTTTTAAAAAACAAAGTTGCGCTCACATTCCTGTCTGAACAGTTCAGAATTGCCGCAAACAAATGACCTCGTTGTGATTAATCGCAGGTGATCTTCGGGCTATTCAAGCCATTGATGAGGGTCTCTGTATGCCATGATAGTGTATCTTCGAACTTTCAGAGCGATCTCATGAAGACTTTTATCCTGGCGCTTTTGCCGCTCATGCTGACAGGATGCACAATCACAAAACAGGCACAGGTCAGCGAAGCCAGCGCCATCACTGGTGTGGTTCGCCTCACTTATAATCAGGCCATGTTACAAACAGCACGTACCGATGACTACGTTACCCAAGGGACAGCCACCAAAGAGTGTCAGCGCCTGGGCTATGCCAGCGCAGAAGCGTTTGGTCAGCCGGTGTCAACCTGTAGCGTGTATGCTGGCTCTCTGTGCTTAAATACCAAAATTACACTCGCCTGGCAGTGTCATGGTGTCGCGGTGCCCCAATCACCTTCTTTCAATTATTAATATTTCCGACCAGCTCATTTTTGCTGGTCTTTTACCACTTTATTATTTATATCCTCCGTTTAATATCGTTAATGCGTTTTATTCCCATTCGCATTTTTAATAAATAAATTTATTATTTTACCTTTTGCAAATAATTAAATAACAAATTATAGTGGCGCCACGTCAATATATAATAACGTTTGTGGAGCAGAACCATGCTGAAAACAGAAATGATCAACCAACTGAATGAGCAAATGAATCTTGAATTATATTCATCTCTGCTCTACCAACAGATGAGCGCGTGGTGCAGCTATCACAGCTTCGAAGGTGCCGCCGCATTTTTGCGCCGTCACGCTCAGGAAGAGATGACGCACATGCAGCGTCTGTTCGACTACCTGACCGATACCGGCAGTTTGCCGCGTATTAATACCGTTTCTTCACCCTTTGCTGAATATGCGTCTCTGGATGAACTGTTCCGTGTTACTTACGAACACGAGCAGTTAATCACCCAGAAAATTAATGAGCTGGCACACGCGGCAATGACCCACCAGGATTATCCAACCTTTAATTTCCTGCAATGGTATGTTGCCGAGCAGCATGAAGAAGAGAAATTATTTAAATCTGTTATTGATAAGCTGTCGCTGGCAGGAAAAAGTGGCGAAGGTCTTTATTTCATCGACAAAGAACTGGCTACGCTTGATACACAGAATTAATATTTTAGGGTAATGATGGCAGCCCGCCATCATTACCCCTTGAAATCAGTGACGGCAGATCTTGCTTTCGTGCGTAGAGAAGCCGTCTTCTTTTGCAATAAACTTTCCCTTCGCCGCTAAAAACGCCACCAACTCGCCTGCTGTCATATCCGCCGCAGAACAAGTGTGAAAACGCGCCTGCTCGCCGAAACGTGCCGTAATCGCCGCTTCAAGGCTGGCATTTGAATACTGCTCGCCAGATTCAATCATCATGTTGAGCACTTCGTGACCGTGAATAGATTCCATATTACCTCCTTAATAAAGTCCGTAGCCTAATGTGAACCGCACGGCGCCGCTTTGCGCTAACGCAGGTTTATCAGCAGATAAATGTCATTTGTTATACATCTTAATGGTCAAAGCATCGTAAACGTTAATGTACAGCCATTGTAACGGTGATTTGACGAAAATAGCGTTTTGCCTTAATCTGCGCCGCAGATATAACCATTGATTATCTCTGGGACAGAGGAAAGCGTGAAAAACAGAACCCTGGGTAGTATTTTTATCGTGGCGGGAACCACGATTGGTGCCGGTATGTTGGCAATGCCGCTGGCTGCGGCAGGCGTGGGGTTTAGCGTCACGCTGGTATTGTTAATCAGTCTTTGGGCGTTGATGTGCTACACCGCGCTGTTGCTGCTTGAAGTGTATCAACATGTCCCGGCTGACACCGGGCTGGGTACACTGGCAAAACGTTATCTTGGTCGTTACGGACAATGGGTAACGGGATTTAGCATGATGTTTTTAATGTATGCCCTGACGGCGGCGTACATCAGTGGTGCAGGTGAACTGCTGGCCTCCAGCATCAGCGACTGGACTGGAACAAATATATCTCCGACGACAGGCGTACTGCTGTTCACCTTTGTTGCCGGTGGCGTGGTTTGCGTGGGGACCTCGCTGGTCGATCTGTTCAACCGTCTGCTATTCAGTGCCAAGATAATCTTCCTGGTGGCGATGCTGGCTCTGTTAATGCCGCATATTCATAAAGTGAACCTGCTTACGCTACCGCTGCAACAGGGGTTGGCGCTCTCCGCAATCCCGGTCATCTTCACCTCGTTCGGTTTTCACGGCAGTGTTCCCAGTATCGTCAGCTATATGAACGGTAACATCCGTAAACTGCGTTGGGTGTTTATTACGGGTAGCGCTATTCCTCTGGTCGCCTATATCTTCTGGCAACTGGCGACGCTTGGTAGCATTAACTCGACAACATTCATGGGGCTTTTAGCCAATCACGCAGGCTTAAACGGCTTATTGCAGGCATTGCGTGAAGTCGTGGCTTCGCCGCACGTCGAACTGGCGGTGCATCTGTTTGCTGACCTCGCGCTGGCGACCTCTTTCCTCGGCGTTGCATTGGGATTATTTGACTACCTGGCCGACCTCTTCCAGCGCCGCAATACCGTAGCGGGAAGAATGCAAACCGGCGCGGTGACCTTCCTGCCGCCGCTGGCATTCGCGCTGTTCTATCCGCGTGGTTTTGTCATGGCATTAGGGTATGCGGGCGTTGCCCTGGCGGTGCTGGCGCTGCTCATTCCCTCGATGCTGGCCTGGCAGAGCAGAAAACATAATCCGCAGGCCAACTACCGCGTAGCAGGCGGTGCTCCGGCGCTGGCGCTGGTATTTTTGTGCGGCATTGTGGTGATAGCAGTACAGTTTTCTATTGCAGCAGGATTACTACCAGAAGTGGGTTAAAACAAAGGGGCTTTCGCCCCTTTCTGTTAGTGCAAACAGCACTGCTTATATTTCTTTCCGCTGCCACATGGGCAAGGGTCATTGCGTCCTACTTTGGCATCCACTTTCACCGGTACTTTGACCGGCGTTTCCTGAGGATGCGCCATCCAGTAAGCATGCAGGTCCAGCGCTGCCAGGCGGATGGCATCGACGCTCTCTTCAAACGCTTCCGGCGTTAGTTTCTCAACCACCGCAAAGTTCTCTTCCGTGCCGTGCAGCGCAATAGCTTCAAGTGCTGGTTTTAACGTGTCCGGTAACGCGGACCAGTCTGACAGTGCGACGCCGCGCATATAACCAAAGCACCACTCTTCAACGATGGTCAGTTCATGCTCGTCAATTTCACGCAAACCAAACAGCGGCTCAAACTGCTCAGGGTATTCATCCAGACGATCGGCCGTATCCGCCATATGTTGAAACGCCAGGTTCATGAAACGCGTCATTTCTTTTTCGGAGGACCAGCGAGGGACATACTGCGCGCCGCCCCAAATTGCGACCAGCCACTGCTCTGGTTCAATTTCATACGGTGAACTCAGCACCGCCGTCAGCAAACCATCCAGTTCTGACACATCCAGAATAGCCTTGTCTGTATTGTACTTAGTCAGTACATCATCCAGCCATTCCAGTTCGCTCTCGTTTAATGGTCCCGTTTTCATAACGCTTTTCCTTAGTCAAAAAATCTTGCCTGTGATCATCCTACATGGCTGGAGGGATAACAGATAAAAATGGGCATATGCGGCATATAGCTGCCGCCTGTTCAGGTTAACAGGAAACGAGGGGAATTCCGGAAGTTAACGCACAAAAGAGAACACTAAGCCGCCGGGCATCATACCGGGAAAACACAATAAAACCACCCGTAGGTGGTTTACTGTTGTTCAATACGGTTGAGCGTTGCGGTATAGCCCGTTTTCGCTACCGCGTTAAGTAACGTATCGGTTGGGAAACCTTCTGGCACAATCGCTTCTGCTTGTCGGGTTTTTAGGGAGGATTTTGCTTTAATCACACCATCGGTTTCACGTAGCGCCTGATTGACCGAAATAACGCACAGCGAGCAGGTCATATTTTGTATATCCAGCACCACTTTTTGATTGGCCGCCTGAGCCCACAGCGGCAGCAACAAGCATGCAACTAATGTGAAGATTTTCATTCAAATACCTCATAAAACCAGGCAACGAGCGTTGGATAAAATAGCACCGGCAAAATCAACGCCAGCGCGCACCAGTAGAGAACGCGCGCTTGCTTCAACGTTAACCATCCGGAGCACCACAGCCGCCTGGAAAAATAGAGCCGCCAGAAGACGCGCAGTAATAAACCCAATGACACCAGCATCAGGGGAATTCGCAAAAACTCAAACTGGGTGAAAACAGCAAAGCTCGCCGCCGAAATACCAAACAGCAGATAGAGCAGCGGTCCAACGCAGCATAAGCCAGCGGTGACGGCAGCAGCCGCGGCCGTCAACAGGGTGAGTCCCGCCCCTTTAGCGTTGTTCTGTGGCGACATAGCTGTAGGAGAACGCTTTAGGATCATAGAAATTGATCGGGTCACCATCGACTTCAGCGTAAGGATAGCCAAAGTTGTTCATGGCTCCCTGCTCCGTTGCCGGATACAGCTCGAAATCACGCCCGTAGTTGAATCCAACCCAGTTCATTTCCCAGTTACCAAACAGGTAAGTGTTTACCGCCTGGACATCGGCGTCCTGATGCGACTTTTTCTCTGCCAGACGCATTTTGGTCACATCAGCAGGATCGCACGGTAACCAGCCGTAACCGGCCAGATAGAATTCGGCGCGACAATGTTGTCCGCCACTCACATCAGCGACACCTGCACTGTCAGCTTTGCCAAAAGCGCTTTTCGAGTAGCGTTCGAGCTTATTGGCTTTGCCCAGACGGATGCCAAACAGTTCGCGTGCCGGAATACCGCTGGCCCGTGCCAGAGCAACAAAAACGGAGCTCATGTCGGTGCATTTTCCTTTGAGCTTACCGCTTTTTAAGATCTCCGCCACATCCCCCGTGCCGCAGCCGATAACGTCGTTATCGCGCTCCATATGGCTACTCACCCACTCGTAAATCAGGCGTGCTTTTTTCAGCGGATCCTGCTCATTACCGGTAATTTTACGTGCGGTTTCCAGAACCTGCCCATCAACTGGGGTATGTGTCGTCGGCAGCAGGTACGGTTTTACATCCAGCGGATAAATAATCTGCTCCGGCGCTTGCCAGGTTTTCAGCGCATCCTGCTTCAGCGGCTCCCAGTCGGCGGTTTCAATGTCGATATCAACGTTAATCAACAGTTCGCCCTGCGAGTCAGGCCAGGTGGCAAACAGCGTTTTCGCGCCATAAGTATTATTAGTGGTAACGTACGCATGCTTGTAGTTTCCGCTAAAGGCAAGCGCCGTCATTTGTTGAAACGCGGTATCTACCGGAAGCGGGATCCACAGTTTTACCACGCCGCTCGATCCCTTAGGAGGGTTAAGTTTATACGTCTGGGATAACACAAAGCGCCGACGCGCGACTGGTGCAACGGATGGCTCAGCGGCGTGAACCGTCTGGCTAATAACCGCAGGACCGACTAAACCGGCGGCGGAAAGGAGAACGCTATTTTTGAGAAATTGTCGACGTTGCATTGCTGTCTGTCCATGTTGTAAGAGTTGAGCTACGGCTAAGAAGGTAAAAACCGTGTGCGATCATCACAGCAGACAGACGCTGACATAAAAAGGTGAGCCGATGGAGGTTATTCATCAATAACAGACCTGTTAACTGTGAATGAAATAAGAAACTGCGCGACAGATAGTAAGCCATAGGCAGGCAAAAAGTACAGCCGTGAGAGCGAGTTCAGAATATATAAACATTCGTTGCCAGCTTACGGGCTAACCCTCTGGCCCCTTCGCGCATAACCATATCGTGATTCCAGCGAAAAACAGGTGCCGCCAGCGGGGCAAGATAATTCATCCAGCGGATCGTGGTACGTACATTCCAGTCATATCTGACGATAGTTTCTGCACCACTTGCAGAAAAAGACCACACGCCTCGCCCTTCAACCGCCCCGCTGGCTTGCCCCTCAAGCAGCGAGCAGGGCAGAATATTCAACACGTTGATGTCAAAGGTTAAGCGATAAGGAAGCGCTCCTTTCCAGGTATAACGATGTAGCGCCCCAATGCCCTGTATATCACCTTTTTTAATCTCAACAATGCGTTCCAGACTTTCCCACCATTCAGGCCACTGATCGGGATGAGAAAAAACATCCCATACCTCCTGAATAGAAGCCTCAACCCGCCAGACGGTGGAAAACCGATAGTTAGCCATAATACAGACTCCCTCAAGGCGAGAAGAAATTGGCGGGAAAACGGATGTTAATGACCATAGCATCCAGAAGCACGGTTTCTAATCGCTGCCCATCTGGCGCATAGCTGATCACTTTGGCAGGGAGTCCGTGATAATTATCCAGCCAGACGTCATAGCGGTGAACACCATCAATCACCATTGTTCCAGGCCCAACCACAGATAAGTGCATTGTCGCCCGTCCTGCAAGGTTTTCCTTACCAACTGTGGTTGTTGTCCCTTCGCGTTGCAGATGACGAATATTGCCCAACAACACGCCGATATCAGAGCGATCCACCCGATGACCACGCTCATTCTGGATCAATGAATTAGTAGGCGACAGGTGCAAAATGGGCAATGTACCCACACCAAATGGCCATAACGTCACTTTACCGCTGACAGGATTAAAGATAAGCACCGCACCTGAATGCGGTTGGGTAAAATCCATCCGCACATACCCAGGCTTTTGAAAGCTATAGCGAATAATTTTGCTTTCATCGGATGGCGACGAGGAGCGCATCATAACCTGATAAGACCTCAGGTTATTAAATGACTGTTGAGAAAATGCGATGGGATCCGTAGCCCTGGCATTCTGCGAAAAGATATCTTCTTTTTCCACCGAATATGCTGCACCACTAAGGGTGAGCAATGCTGCGAACATGACTATCGGAAAAGATGAAATGTTCATAGCAGCCCCCTGAACCAGCACTGTCTGCAAACAGAAGTAATCACCTGTTGACTGTTTTTATTATAGTTCTTAACTGCGCAGCACTACTCTTCCGGTCTTTTAAATACAGTATGGACAGCAGGTTTACATTATTGGTTATGTTTTCAGTTGAGATGACAACATAAAGCTATACTTTAATAGCCATACTTTTAATATGTATTAATCATGAAACTGCCATCGGTATTTTCATGCGCCGTTCTCATATTACTGCTGCTGGCGTCATCGTCTGCCACAGCCAGCGCGTTAGAAAACCAGGCCGTCAGAGAGCAAGAGTTGAGCGCGGCACTTCGAGCTGGTAATGGTGTGTTCATCATTGGCGGGACGGGTGATTTCGCTTTCACGTTCAGGGCACGAAACCGAATCCACAGACAGCTGGCGCTACAGGATGGCTTTGGCGATCCCATCCTGATGAATAGTTTCCAGGACCACAACTACAATCCCGCCCGCGATGGGTTTATCAACAACCCTGCCCGAGGGGGCTTTATGTTTAACGCGCCGATTCGGCGATAGATTGATTAGCAATAGTGAGTATATAGAGGGCAGTTTACGTTTCTGGCAGGCTGCTTGACGCAAAGTATCTATGCTTGTAAAAAACAGGCACAAAAAAACCACCCGTAGGTGGTTTCACGACACTGCTTATTGCTTTGATTATTCTGTTCTTTCCCATGGTACCCGGAGTGGGACTTGAACCCACACAGCGCGAACGCCGAGGGATTTTAAATCCCTTGTGTCTACCGATTCCACCATCCGGGCTCGGGAAGAAATTGGAGGCGCGTTCCGGAGTCGAACCGGACTAGACGGATTTGCAATCCGCTACATAACCGCTTTGCTAACGCGCCGAAATCTTCTGGCTTTACAGCCAGACATCCGCTATTGCCGATGTCTTAAATTTGGAGCGGGAAACGAGACTCGAACTCGCGACCCCGACCTTGGCAAGGTCGTGCTCTACCAACTGAGCTATTCCCGCATCACCAAGTAACTTTGTTAATCACTTGATTTTGTTATCGTCTGGCAATCAATGCTGCCGTTCGATGCGTTGCATTCTACTTACCTGACGCAATGAGTCAACGATATTTTTCACCACTAACGATCGTTTGCTGAAATTTGCGTCGAAACGATCACTGATCAAGCAAATCTCCACGTGCAGCGCTCAAATACTGGAACATTGACCACAAAGTCAGTATCGCGGCGACGAAGAAAAGTGCGATCCCAGCATACTCTACCCAGATATTTGGACGCCACAGCAGCCAGGCCAGAGCAGCCATTTGCGATGTGGTTTTCACTTTACCGATCCAGGATACGGCTACGCTGCTGCGTTTACCCAGTTCGGCCATCCATTCACGCAGTGCAGAGATGATAATTTCACGCGCAATCATTGTTGCGGCAGGAAGCGTCACCCACCAGCTGTGGTAATGCTCGGTCACCAGGACCATCGCGATAGCCACCAGCACCTTATCAGCGACCGGATCGAGGAAGGCGCCAAAACGCGTGCTTTGGTTCCAGCGGCGCGCCAGAAAACCGTCAAACCAGTCAGTGACCGCTGCGATACAGAAGATCAGCGCACAAACAAAGGGAGCCCAGGTGAATGGCAGGTAAAAAGCCAATACAAAGAATGGGATCAGGATGACGCGAAACAGCGTGAGCAACGTAGGGATATTAAATTGCATATGACGGATAACTATCTGTTGTCAGTGAAATTACCCCTATGTTGCTACAGAGGGCCTAATGTTTCAACGAGTAGAAGATCTTTTCTGCCAGAGCTTGCGAAATACCCGGCACTTTTGCAATTTCTTCGATACTTGCGTTACGAAGACCTTGCAAACCTCCCATATATTTCAACAACATCTGGCGACGCTTTGGCCCGACACCTTCGATGGTCTCAAGCGTACTGGTGCTTTTCACTTTCGCCCGCTTTTTACGATGCCCGCTAATCGCATGATCGTGAGATTCATCGCGGATATGCTGGATAACGTGCAATGCTGGCGAATCCGGCGGCAGGCTAAAGCCCTCACCTTCCGGCTCAAAGAACAGCGTTTCCAGACCGGCTTTACGATCGGCCCCTTTTGCCACACCCAGCAAGAGTGGGTGCTGCTTGTCCCAGGGAACGTCCAGCTCAGCAAAAACGGCTTTCGCCTGCCCTAACTGACCTTTCCCGCCGTCGATCAATATGACGTCCGGAATCTTACTTTCTTCAATCGCCTTACCGTAACGCCGACGCAAAACCTGATTCATCGCCGCATAATCATCACCCGGCGTAATTCCGGTAATATTGTAACGCCGATATTCTGCGCGCAGCGGGCCATTGGCATCAAAGACCACGCAGGAGGCTACCGTCTGCTCGCCCATCGTATGGCTGATGTCGAAGCACTCCATACGCTTCACCGCAGGTAACTTCAACACCGATGCCAGCGCCGTCAGACGTTGCGTAATCGTCGACTGCTGAGAAAGTTTTGTGGTGAGCGCCACTGCCGCGTTGGTCCGCGCCAGCTTCAGATAACGTGCGCGATCTCCTCGCGGTTTCGTCTGCACGTTAATCTTCCTGCCGGCCTGTTCAGACAGAGAGTCTGCCAGCAGGGTTTTATCGCTAAGATTAAAATCGAGCAGGATTTCCCCGGGTAAGGTACGCATCTGGCTCCCCTGCAGATAAAACTGCCCGACAAAGGTTTCGACGACCTCGCCGAGTTCCGTGCCACCGGGTACTTTCGGGAAATAGCTGCGGCTGCCCAGCACTTTACCCTGGCGAATAAACAGAACGTGCACACAGGCCATACCGGCGTCAAACGCCACGCCAATGACGTCCAGATCGTCTCCGGTATTAGAGACAAACTGTTTTTCTGTTACGCGGCGTACGGCCTGAATTTGGTCACGAATGCGCGCAGCCTCTTCAAACTCGAGATTTTGGCTGGCCTTTTCCATGCGGGCGATCAGCTGCGTTAATACCTGATCGTCTTTTCCGGACAAGAACAGACGAACATACTCGACCTGCTGAGCATACTCTTCCTCACTCACCAGACCCGCGACACACGGACCGAGACAGCGGCCAATCTGATATTGCAGACAAGGTCGAGAACGGTTGCGATAAACGCTGTTTTCGCACTGGCGGATAGGAAATATTTTCTGCAACAGCGCCAGCGTTTCACGCACCGCATAACCGTTAGGGAACGGTCCAAAGTACTCGCCTTTGGCATGCTTTGCCCCGCGATGCATCGCCAGACGCGGGTGGGTATCGCCGCTAAGGAATATAAAAGGGTAGGATTTATCATCGCGCAGCAATACGTTATAGCGCGGCTGATACAGCTTGATGTAGTTGTGCTCAAGCAATAACGCTTCGGTTTCAGTGTGCGTTACCGTGACATCAATTTGCTGGATTTGCGCGACCAGCGCTTCGGTCTTGCGTGACGCAAGATTACTACGGAAGTAGCTGGAAAGCCTTTTTTTCAGGTCTTTCGCTTTCCCGACATAGATAACCGTCCCGGCGGTATCATACATACGATAGACGCCGGGCTGACTGGTCACGGTTTTCAGGAACGCTTTGGCATCAAACTGATCGGTCACTGGCTTGTTAATGTCTCCGCATTACACAGGCCATGGCGAATTGCCAGGTGAGTCAGCTCTACATCGCCGTGAATGTTTAATTTACTGAACATTCGATAGCGATAGCTGTTCACCGTTTTAGGGCTAAGATTCAGTTGCTCTGAGATCTCATTGACCTTCTGACCTTTGGTGATCATCAGCATAATCTGCAACTCGCGTTCAGACAAACTGGCAAACGGTGTTTCCGTTTTCTCAGGCTCAATCTGGCTGAGCGCCATTTGCTGAGCGATATCGGAGGCAATATAACGCTGCCCGGAAAAAACCGAACGAATCGCACTCACTACTTCCTGGGGGGCGGCGCCTTTGCTGAGATACCCTGCGGCCCCTGCCTGCATAACTTTTGCAGGTAATGGGTTTTCAGTGTGTACCGTCAGCATGATCACTTTAATGTCTGCCGTGGAACGCGCAATTTTGCGGGTTGCTTCCAGACCGCCAATACCGGGCATATTCATATCCATCAGCACAACGTCAACGGAATTTGAGCGGCACCATTTTACCGCATCTTCACCGCAGCACGCTTCGCCGACAACTTTTATGCCTTTTATATCTTCCAGAATGCGTCGTATCCCTGCGCGCACCAGTTCGTGGTCATCAACAAGAAAAACGTTGATCAAAGGAATATCTCCAGAATAGGGATAACGCTACCGATAGTTAATCGGTCCTATGTTAACGGGTTTTATCTCAACTTTGAAATGTAAAAAACGCCCGACTTTCGATTTTGCTCTCGTTTTTGGAAATTAGATTGTACGACGAGTGGAAACTTTCAGTCCTGACAGCCTTCTGCCACGGTTATATCTGCATAGCTGTTTCAGAATAGTGACAAAAAATTCATATTCCTCCGCTGAATGCAAAATAGGCAGTCAAAGTTGTAACAATAATTAACGAGGAAAATACTCGAAATAAACAACATGTGGAGAAAATATATGCACTGCAACATATTGTTTATTTTAATGTCCACAACATTCATCCGCGCAAAAAACAACCACAGATATTTTTAGCCTCGCTTATGGTATACTCCGCCGCCTTAAGATTTGACATCGCACTTTTTCATTGAAACATAACGAGGAAAATAAATGAGTACGCCTGACTTTTCCACTGCTGAGAATAACCAGGAACTGGCCAATGAAGTCACCTGCCTGAAAGCCATGTTAACGCTGATGCTGCAGGCAATGGGTCAAGCCGATGCAGGCCGCGTGATTCTTAAAATGGAAAAACAGCTCGCGCTGATTGAAGATCAATCACAGGCGGCGGTATTTTCCAACACGGTTAAGCAAATTAAACAAGCTTACCGCCAGTAAAAAGAAACCGGCTGATAGCAATGCTCTCAGCCGGTTTTGCGTCTGACACTCAGAACGATAATTTACTCAGATAAGCCCGGTTGCCGCGGCATAACAGGCTATCTGCGTTTTGTTTGGCGCATTGAATTTCTTTTGCATATTCTTCTGGTGGAAGTTCACTGTATTTTCGGAAATCGACAGAATGATGGCTATCTCTGAAGAGGTCTTCCCCTCGGCCGTCCATTTCAATATTTCCTTTTCCCGCTTGCTAAAGCGCATTTCTGGCGCCATAACCATGTCATCTTCCAGCCGCGTCAGTACAGACAGGCTTTCCCGTACCAGAAGCTGCATCCTGAGCTCCACTTCATCGCTCGCAAGGCGACTGTTACGGATACTTGCACGCGATACTGATAAAAAACCCAACGCCCGATTAGGCAACATTAAGCATTGCGTCATCCCTTTGCGTAAACCGTGATTGCGTGCGGCGTCCCACAAAGGTTGCGCATCGCGAAACAGAGTATCGTTCCAGGGTAAATGCCCCTGACTGAAGTTTTCAGGTTTCAGCACCGGATCAATGGCGAAATAATTTTCGGACTGATAATGCGCCACCCATGCTTTGGGATAGGTCGTATGAAGAGACGTTTTAGGTCGGGTGAAAGGTACCGGATGACGAACACAGAGCGCGTAAAAATCGAACTCTAAGTGCTGCGTCTGTTGTTGTAATTCCGTATAGACATCCTCTGCCGTCGCCATTTCCTGAAAGCGTAACAGCATGCTCCGTCGCCAGGTGAAGAAATCATGATCCTGCATACTAAGTGGTAATGCCCCTGAGATTGATAATCATCCAAACATATGAAACAAGCTAACACATAAATGTATTTTATATATGCAAATTATCGGACAAATGAACAATTACTTGAGTATTACTCAACAGTGGAAGGAAGTAACAGATTCAAGCGTTAATAATAAAGCAATAATTATAAATAGTTATGCGAAGAGCACTCGCCAGAAACAATCCCAGCGAGCGCTATATGTACTATTTATTGCATCAAAAACTTTTCAAGAAACTGACGGGTACGCGGCTGCTGCGGATGCGTGAATAAGGATTTTGCTGGTCCCTGCTCTACAATCCGTCCTTGATCCATAAATATCGCTCTATCGGCAACATCGCGAGCAAAGCTCATTTCATGCGTCACAATCACCATGGTGCGTTTTTCCTGCGCCAGTTGGCGGATGGTATTAAGTACCTCGCCAACCAGTTCAGGATCAAGTGCGGAGGTCGGTTCATCAAAAAGAATAACCTCAGGTCGCATCGCCAGCGCTCGGGCAATCGCTACGCGCTGCTGCTGTCCGCCCGATAAACGCCGCGGATAGCTGGTTTCTTTACCTGCCAGCCCAACTTTCGCCAGCAATTCACGCGCACGAGCTGTCGCTTCAGCTTTTGGTTCACCTTTGACTATCACCGGCCCTTCAATAATGTTTTCCAGCACCGTCCGATGCGGGAACAAATTAAAGTTCTGGAACACAAAACCGACGTGCTGACGTAACTGACGAATCAGCCCTTTCTGCTGGGTCAACGAACGCGCGGTATCAATGGTAATCTCACCCACTTTAATGGTGCCCGCCTCCGGTTGCTCCAGCAAATTAATGCTACGCAGCAGCGTGGTTTTGCCCGATCCGCTCGGCCCGATAATCGCGACTACTTCACCAGGTTTGACGTCAAGATCGATCCCATGCAGCACCGTTTGCCCATGAAATTTTTTGACCAGGTTTCTGACTTCGATAGCACTCATTTCGGCTCTCTCTCCTGGCGATTCAGTTGTTCTTCAAAATAGTTTTGCAGCGCAGAAAGCACCGTCGCCATCACCCAGTAAATCAACGAGGCCGCCAGATACATCGTAAAGACTTCCAGCGTACGCGAGGTAATCAGCTGCGCCTGACGGAACAGTTCCGGTACCTGAATAGTGGCGGCCAAAGAAGTATCTTTCACCAGACTGATAAAGCTGTTGCTCAGCGGCGGCAACGCAACGCGCGCAGCCTGCGGCAGGATTGCCCGGCGCATGGTCTGCCAGCGCGTCATACCAATACTGGCACCCGCCTCCCACTGTCCTTTGTCGATGGAAGAGATTGCCGCACGCAGGGTTTCCGCAGCGTAGGCAGCCGTATTCAGCGACAAGCCAATCATCGCCGCCGGGATGGGATCAAGCTCAATACCAAACTGTGGCAGACCGTAATAGATCATGAACAGCTGGGCAATCAGCGGTGTTCCGCGAAAAATAGAGATATAAAAACGCGCCAGCCAGCGCACAGGCAACAGCGGCGACAAACGCATCAGCGCCAGGATAAACCCCAGCACGAGGCCAAAAAACATGCCGCCGATACTCAGTTGCAGCGTAAAAACCGCGCCTTTGAGCAGATACGGCAGAGAATCAATTACCAGTTGGATACTTTCATGCATTAGCGTTTTCGACCTGGTTGTTACACATGAGGATGGTAGGCAAACAGTGCTGGTGCCCCACCGGTATGAATAAAGAGGATTGGCCCTTCGTCTTTAAAGCGTTTCTGGCTGATACCGTCAATCAAACCCGCCATCGCCTTACCGGTATACACCGGATCCAACAAAATGCCTTCCAGGCGCGCCAGCAATTTTACCGCCTCCATGCCCTCTTCGTTTGGCGTACCGTAGCCTGGCGCAAAATAATCGTCCCATAGCAGGATATCCGCGGAGGCCGTCAGTTCCAGTTCTCGGGCAATATCCTGCTGCAGCGTAACAACTTTGGGTTTTTGATCCGCCACGCTGCGCGAGACAGTCACGCCGATAAGCTCGACGTCTGGCATCAGTTGTTCCAGGCCCACGGCCAGTCCGGCATGCGTTCCCGCACTGCCTGAGGCAACCACAACGGAAGAAAGTGCAACGGCCCCTTCACACTGCTGGGCAATTTCCAGCGCGCTTTCCACATAACCCAGTGCGCCCAGCGCGTTAGAACCGCCAACCGGGATCACATACGGGCGGAAGCCCTGTGCTTCAATGCGCGTAGCCAGTTCCTGAAGTTGCGCATTCGGGTCGGTCAGCGCATCGCACATTTCGATCTGCGTATTAAACAGGTCCAGCAGCAGACGGTTGCCATTGGTGAGATAGTTTTCCGCCGTGGTGCCAATCGGATTTTCCAACAGAGCTACGCAGTGCAGGCCAAGCTTAGCTGCTACCGCCGCCGTCTGGCGCACATGGTTAGACTGAATCGCACCCGCGGTTATCAGCGTATCAGCGCCTTCACGCAGTGCGTCTGCGGCCAGGAATTCCAGCTTACGCAGCTTATTGCCGCCCATTGCCATCGGCGTGACGTCATCGCGTTTGATGAAAATATCGCGCCCGAGGTAGTCGGAGAAGCGTGGAAGATATTCGAGCGGCGTTGGCGCGCCAATAAATTCCAGACGTGGAAAGCGCGTTAAGTTATGCAGCGGCATACAGCCTCCGGTATTCGTTGTTGTGATGTTCTTTTTATTATGCACGCTCAGGCGCAATGAAATAAAAAAAGGCGCTGTTAAAGGCGCCTTTTTTCATCGGATGCCGATTATTTCGTCACATCCGCTCCAAACCATTTTTCAGACAGCGCTTTCAGCGTACCGTCTTTCTGCATTTCAGCAATGGCCGCATCAACCGCTTTCAGCAGATCTTCATTGCCTTTGCGCAGCGCCACGCCGGACTCCTGGCGGGAGAATGCTTCACCGGTCACAGCCAGCGTATCTTTGGTTTTCTTGACCAGATCCAGCGCCGCCAGACGGTCAACCAGAATGGCGTCGATACGGCCTACACGCAGATCCTGGTATTTGGTCGGGTCATCATCATAGGTACGAATATCCACGCCCTGCACGTTCTGGCGCAGCCACTCTTCATAGTTGGTGCCCAGACCAACGCCGACTTTTTTACCTTTCAGATCGGCAGCGGTCTTAATAACGCCTTCATTACCTTTCTTCACCAGCGCCTGAATACCAGAAACCGTATACGGGGTAGAGAAATCGTATTTTTTCTTACGTTCGTCAGAGATGGTCACCTGGTTGATGACCACGTCAATGCGCCTGGAATCAAGAGAGGCCAGCATACCGTCCCACTTGGTCGGCTTCAGATTAGCTTTCACCCCAAGGTGCTTGGCCAGTTCCTCAGCGAACTCCACTTCGAAACCGGTCAACTTGCCATCATCGCCCTGAAAACTAAACGGGGGATAGGTCCCTTCCAGGCCCACCAGCAGCGTGCCACGCTCTTTAACTTTATTTAACAGACCTTCATCTGCATAAGTCTTTACGCTCATTCCAGCGACAAGTGCAACAGCCATTACACCCATCAGAGCCTGACGTCCCAGAAGTGCTAATTTCATAGTTACCCCGAATATTGTCATTAGTGACTGCTATTTATGAGCATAGTGTAAAGCGTTTGCTGTGTTCCACAAACACGACTCTGTTACACCTTATTCGTTTTTAATATATATCAGAACTGGCTGTCCAGGAGGATTTCTGCATATGTCCCATATGGGTATGGGCTTTAAACTGCTCATACTTACGCAAGGCGATGCGGTAATTGTTGGTGCTGGTTTCCGGCAGCCACGGGGCAAGGTTTTCGTCGAGGAACCCTTCCTGCAGCAGGTCATGAGAGATATTTTGTTCGGTCAGGTGATTCCCGAGGCGACGCAGGCGGACAACGTATTCACGTACCGTGCCGTGACTCATTTCGGTCTGCTCAAATAAAAACTGTTTAAAACCGATAATGTCGAAAAAGTCGCTCTGCTCTTTGCAATGCAAATCACCGCAAAAACGACACAGTGCCACCCACTCTTTTTTCTCCTGCTCCCACTCGGCTTCATCCAACAAAGTGTCCAGTCGAGCGATGGCGATTTTATTCACAATTTGCCCGCGACGAACCAGCGTGATCCTGTCGAGCAACTTAAAGCAATGGGCGCAATGCGTCTGGCTGTGTTTGAAATCTTTGAGGTAGCGGCTTAGAGGCCGTCTTTTTGATTGCTGCACCGTCATGAGAACTCCTGGTAGTCAATTCGTAATGCGGCATTGTTCAGGGGTAATAATGTACCCCTATAGCTTACCCAGCTTAGTGCGTAGACGTTTGATGGCCTGACTGTGCAACTGGCTGACCCGTGATTCCCCGACTTCCAGTACCGCGCCAATCTCTTTCAGATTCAGCTCTTCCTGGTAGTACAGCGTTAACACCAGCTTTTCGCGCTCCGGCAACGCCTCGATCGCGTCCATCACGCGCTGGCGGAGATTACCCTCAAGTAGCTGTTGTAACGGGTTTTCCTGCTGATGTTCTTCCGTCACCAGCTCAATACTATCGCCATGCTCTTCCCGCCACTCGTCATAAGAGAAGAGTTGGCTGTTATTGGTATCGAGCAACATCTGACGATACTCTTGCACAGGAATAGCCAGACGCGCCGCCACTTCGGTTTCCGTCGCGTTGCGCCCTAATTCCTGCTCCAGTTGTCCCATCGCCTGTGCCACTTCGCGAGCATTGCGCCGAACGCTACGCGGCACCCAATCCCGGCTACGTAGTTCGTCCAGCATTGCTCCACGAATACGCTGCACTGCGTAAGTGGTAAATGCCGTTCCTTGCAAAGCGTCATATCGGTCAACGGCATTCAATAACCCGATGCCGCCCGCTTGTAGCAGGTCATCCAGTTCTACGCTCGCCGGCAAACGCACCTGAAGGCGCAATGCTTCGTGACGCACCAACGGTACATAACGCTGCCACAGCGAGTGTTTATCCATTACACCTTCAGCGGTATACAGTGAATTCACGATAAACAGCCCTGCGTTAAATGAGTTATCGGCATGATTATCCGTTTCTGCAGGGGTTTTAATTGGGTGAATAGTGGGTGAAATGGGGGGTTATTTGGGGGTTACGGGTAAAGCTAAATGTAAAAAACCCCGCCGGAGCGGGGTTTGCGCAGTAAGCGTAAATTAACGCAGCAGAGACAGAACGTTCTGCGTGGTCTGGTTAGCCTGTGCCAGTACAGAAGTACCTGCCTGTTGCAGAATGTTTGCACGAGACATGTTGGACACTTCGGTCGCGTAGTCAGCATCTTCGATACGGCTACGGGCTTCAGACAGGTTGTTTACGGTGTTACCCAGGTTGGTAATGGTAGAGTTGAAACGGTTCTGTACCGCACCCAGGTCGGAACGCAGGTCAGCAACTTTCGCCAGTGCCGCGTCGATTTTAGCCAGCGGGCTATCGGTAGTAGCAGTCGCAATTTCATTCAATTTTGGCTCGGCTTTGAAATTGTGATCTTTTACTTTCTCTGCGAGATAATCCTTACCACCGACGTTAGCAATTTCCGTTTTACCGTTGACACCACCGAGTTGCACTGCAGCAGTTGCGGCCTTACCATTTTTATCAGTATATTCTACTTCTTTAATGGACACTGCTTTATTATCGTCTACAGAAGCTGCATAGTATTTGCCACTATCAGTTTTGAGAGCATAACCACCATCAATAGCTTTACCGTTGTTATCAGTAAAGGAAACTTTGACTAGTTTAGCAGTACCAGCATCAGTATTATCAGCCCCGCCTTTAATCAAAGCTGCTTTTGCATTAGTAAGATCAATTGGCACAGCTTCTTGGTATGATTTAACATCTTTTGTGACTTTTGGCAGAACATCTTTATCAGCGTCGGCTAATGTCACTTTTCCATCTGTTGCAACCTTAACTTCATAAACACCACTGGTTGTAGCAGCACCACCCGTAACATCTAATTCTGCATAATACTTGTTATTTTCTGCATCAAACTGGACTTCACCTTTAATAGCTACAGCAGTTGCCGCAGCATCTTTGGTTTTGATAGTGGTTAATGCAGCGGCCATGTCTGCTTTATCGATTGTAGCAGCAGCCTTATCCTGATACCCAAAATCAGCAGCCACATCAGAAACCTTATATTTCTGCTGCACGTTCAGTGAATCCAGACCCAGGGTTTTGGAGTTGATTTCCTGCAGGTTGATATCGATGGTTTCGCCATCGTTGGCACCAACCTGGATGGTCAGGGTGTTGTCTTTCGCCAGCACTTTCACGCCGTTGAACTGGGTCTGACCGGATACGCGGTCGATTTCGTTCAGACGCTGAGTGATTTCAGCCTGGATGGAGTCGAGGTCAGACTGGGAGTTAGTACCAGTAGAAGACTGAACCGCCAGCTCACGAACACGCTGCAGGTTATTGTTGATTTCAGACAGAGAACCTTCAGTGGTCTGCGCGATGGAGATACCATCGTTGGCGTTACGGGACGCCTGAGTCAGACCTTTGATGTTAGAGGTGAAGCGGTTAGCAATCGCCTGACCAGCAGCATCATCTTTCGCGCTGTTGATACGCAGACCAGAGGACAGACGCTCGATAGCGGAGCTCAGAGAAGACTGAGATTTGTTCAGGTTATTCTGGGTCAACAGCGACAGGCTGTTTGTATTGATGACTTGTGCCATGATCTTTTCCTTATCAATTACAACTTGATGTTATTGGGCTGTTGCCCACGGTTTCTCACCGTAACCCTTGTATCGGCACCTTAATTTCGAACTTTAGAAAATTTTTACTTTCCGTCGTTTTTTTTCTTAGCCGCTGAAATACCCTCTATATGCACCACTATTCCGCGCATTATTTTTGCAAAACTATTATTAAACTTTGCGCGCAGATTGCCGATAAAGCGGTTAACTACTGTTTGCAATCACAAGGAATTAGGCATGCCTTCATTTACATCACTGGGCGTTGGTTCGAACTTACCGCTGGATACATTGCTGACAAACTTAACCACTGCTGAGAAAAAGCGTTTAACGCCGATTACCCAGCAGCAGAGCGCTAACACCTCGCGTCTGACCGCGTATGGCACGCTGAAAAGTGCATTAGAAAAATTTCAGACAGCGAACACCGCACTGAACAGTGCCGATCTGTTTAAAAGCACCACAGCCACCAGCAGCACAGAAGATTTAAAAGTCAGTACCACCGCAGGCGCAGCTCCGGGCAAATACACCGTCAGCGTCACTCAACTGGCGCAGGCACAGTCATTATCGACTACGGCGAAAATTACCTCGACTAAAGAGCAGTTGGGCGATACCAGCGTTGATGAACGTACGATTACGATTTCGCAGCCAGGCCGTAAAGAACCACTGGAAATCAAATTAGGCAAAGGCGAAACCTCTCTGGAGGATATTCGTGATGCCATTAACGACGCGGACAGCGGTATTTCCGCCAGCCTGGTGAAGGTTAAAGAAGGCGACTACCAATTGGTGTTAACCGCAGAAAGCGGCACTGAAAGCGAAATGACCATCTCAGTATCAAATGATTCGAAACTGAGCGATTTACTGTCCTATGACAGCAAAGCGGGCAGTGGGAAAATGAAGCAACTGGTCGGGGCGCAAAATGCGCAATTGACTGTCAACGGCATTGATATTGAACGTCAAAGCAATACCGTAACTGACGCACCGCAGGGCATCACGCTCCAACTTACCAAAGAAGTAAAAGATGCGTCGATCACTGTAACAAAAAGTGATGAAAAGGCCACAACAGCAATTAAGGCCTGGGTAGAAGCCTATAACTCGCTGGTGGATACCTTTGGCACGCTGACTAAATATAAAGAAGTAGAACCGGGTGAAGCGGCCAGCGCAGATAACGGCGCGTTACTGGGTGATAGCGTTCTCCGTACCATTCAAAACGGCATTCGTGCGCCATTTGCTAACAGCGGCAGCGAATCCTCGTTTAAAACCATGTCTGAGATCGGCATTACGCAGGACGGTGGTACCGGCAAGCTAAAAATCGATGAAGAAAAGCTGGCTAAGGCACTGAAAGATAATACCGCTGCCACTCGCGAACTGTTGGTTGGCGACGGCAAAGAGACCGGTATTACCACTAAGATTGCCACCGAAGTAAAAAGCTATCTGGCCGATGACGGCATTATCGATAATGCGCAAGACAATATTAACGCCAACCTGAAACTGCTGACTAAGCAGTATCTGACCGTCAGCAACAGTATTGATGAAGTCGTGGCACGTTATAAAGCGCAGTTTACCCAACTGGATTCCATGATGAGTAAGCTGAACAGCACCAGTACGTATTTGGGTCAACAATTTGCTGCGATGAGTAATTCCTGATAACACGAGGTAAGCATGTACACCGCGAGCGGTACCAAAGCCTATGCACAGATCAGTGTGGAAAGCGCCGTAATGAGCGCCAACCCACATCAGTTGATCGAAATGTTGTTTGATGGCGCGAACAGCGCCCTGGTGCGCGCTCGCCTGTTTATGCAGCAGGGTGATATCGTCGCCAAAGGTGAAGCGTTAAGTAAAGCCATCAATATTATTGATAATGGCCTGAAAGCCGGCCTGGACCACGAAAAAGGGGGAGAACTCGCCACCAATCTCTCTTCATTGTATGACTATATGGTTCGCCGTTTACTGCACGCTAATCTGAATAATGATTGTCAAGCCATTGAAGAAGTCGAAGGGTTACTCGGCAACATTGCGGATGCCTGGAAACAGATCTCACCGAACGCGTCGTCCCAGGAGTCTCGTTAATGACCTCAGCCGTGGAGTTTATCAACCGTTGGCAGCGCATCGCGCTACTCAGTCACTCGTTGCTGGAACTGGCGCAGCGCGGTGAATGGGACCTTTTACTGGAACAGGAAGTTACCTATCTGCAAAGTATTGAAGTGGTCATGGAAGAGCAAACTCCACCGGGCATTACGCGAAGTATTCAGGACTTAGTCGCCGGGTACATTAAACAGACGCTGGATAACGAGCAACTGCTCAAAACATTATTGCAGCAACGCCTCGATGAACTCAGCAATCTTATCGGTCAGTCGACGCGCCAAAAGACGTTGAATAACGCCTATGGCCGTCTTTCCGGCATGCTGTTAGTCCCCGACGCCCCCACTGCCCCACAATAATTTCCCGTCTCGTCTGAATTATCTTCCATACTCCAGAGGTCGGCCAAACGACTTCTGGAGCACGGAAGATGAAAAATCCCACGTTATTGCAGTACTTCCACTGGTATTACCCTGATGGCGGTCAACTCTGGCCCGAACTTGCCGAACGCGCAGGCGGACTCAATGATATCGGCATCAATATGGTATGGCTGCCTCCCGCCTATAAAGGCGCGTCCGGCGGCTATTCCGTTGGCTACGACTCCTACGATCTGTTTGATCTGGGCGAATTCGACCAAAAGGGAACCGTCGCCACCAAATACGGCGATAAAAACCAGCTGCTGGCGGCGATTGACGCGCTGAAACACAATGATATTGCCGTACTGCTGGACGTGGTGGTTAACCACAAAATGGGCGCGGATGAGAAAGAAAAGATCCGCGTCCAACGGGTTAACGCCGAGGACCGCACGCAAATAGACGATGAGATTATCGAATGCGAAGGCTGGACGCGCTACACCTTCCCTGCCCGCGCAGGCCAGTACTCGCAATTCATTTGGGATTTCAAATGCTTCAGCGGCATTGACCATATAGAGAATCCCACCGAAGACGGCATTTTCAAAATCGTTAACGATTACACCGGCGAAGGCTGGAACGATCAGGTTGATGATGAGTTGGGTAATTTTGATTATCTGATGGGAGAAAATATCGATTTTCGTAATCACGCCGTCACCGAGGAAATCAAATACTGGGCGCGCTGGGTGATGGATCAAACCCATTGCGACGGCTTTCGCTTGGATGCCGTCAAGCACATTCCGGCCTGGTTTTATAAAGAGTGGATTGAGCACGTGCAGGAAGTCGCGCCAAAACCGCTGTTTATCGTCGCGGAATACTGGTCCCACGAAGTCGACAAGCTGCAAACCTACATTAATCAGGTGGAGGGGAAAACCATGCTGTTCGACGCCCCTTTGCAGATGAAATTCCACGAAGCGTCCCGTCAGGGCCGCGATTATGACATGAGCCAGATTTTCACCGATACCCTGGTAGAAGCAGATCCGTTTCATGCCGTCACGCTGGTGGCCAATCACGACACCCAACCTTTACAGGCACTCGAAGCCCCCGTCGAGCCGTGGTTTAAGCCGCTGGCCTATGCGCTGATCTTGCTGCGTGAAAATGGCGTACCGTCGGTGTTTTACCCTGACCTCTACGGAGCGCATTACGAAGACACCGGCGGCGATGGCGAAACCTATCCTATCGACATGCCGATCATTGAACAGCTTGATGAACTGATCCTCGCGCGCCAGCGCTTTGCACACGGGGTACAGACACTCTTTTTCGATCATCCTAACTGTATCGCTTTTAGCCGCAGCGGAACGGACGACGATCCCGGCTGTGTGGTGGTACTGTCAAACGGCGATGACGGGGAAAAGACCATCAATCTCGGCGCGAATTACGGCAATAAAACCTGGCGTGACTATCTGGGAAATCGCGAGGAAAGCGTGGTCACCGATGAAAACGGTGAAGCAACGTTTTACTGTAACGGCGGGAGCGTCAGCGTGTGGGTCATTGAAGAAGTGATATAAAATTCAACCCCGGTGGCCATGGGCTACCGGGGCGTACGGTTTATGGCAGCGGTGTGGCCAGCGGCGTTTTCTTTAACGCGTCAGCGCACTCCTGCGTCGGGCGATCCACCCGCTGCAGCGTCATACCGTCATATTCCAGCGTATTGCCTTCGCGCTCGATCTCATACAGCTCGCGTTTCACCGTCACGTTGGTGAGATCGCCAGAGAGCATCGTCAGTTTCCCCGGCAGCGCGATCACCCGCTGCCACTGGCGACAATCCAGCGTATCGCCCTCTTTCGTTATCACCAGGCTGGCAATCGCTTCCGGGCTTACCAGACTGCGTTGCGGACCTTTTGACTGCCAGTATCCTTCCAGACCGGCTGGCGCTGGCGTTTTCACCACGTCGTTATAATTTTCTACTTCGGCGCATCCGGTAAGCGCCAGAAATACACCAACGATTGCTAATTTTTTCATCATTCATCCTGCATGCGAAGAAAATGGGATTGTGGCATTAAAGGCCTGATGTCGCCAGCCTTTCAGCGGCATTGAGAAAGATTGATCCAGACGGTATTACCTCTTATTACTCATAGTCAAAAATTCTGAACGGTGTAGTATCCACACTTCTTGTTACATACCTTCTGAGTTCAGAGGCGCAACGCATGTCATGGCAACACTTCAAACAGGCCTGGTTAATTAAATTTTGGGCCCCCGCCCCTGCGGTCATCGCAGCGGGTATTCTCTCCACTTATTATTTCGGCATTACGGGAACCTTCTGGGCCGTTACCGGTGAATTCACCCGTTGGGGTGGGCAAATCCTGCAACTGTTTGGCGTGCACGCCGAAGAGTGGGGATACTACAAACTGATCCATCTCGAAGGCTCGCCCCTGACCCGCATTGACGGCATGATGATCCTCGGTATGTTCGGTGGCTGTTTTGCTGCCGCGCTGTGGGCTAACAACGTCAAGTTACGCATGCCGCGCAGTCGGGTGCGTATTATGCAGGCGATAGTCGGCGGGATGATCGCCGGATTCGGCGCCCGGCTCGCGATGGGCTGCAACCTGGCCGCATTCTTCACAGGCATTCCACAGTTCTCGCTACATGCCTGGTTTTTCGCGCTGGCAACGGCAATCGGCTCATGGTTTGGCGCACGCTTTACCCTGCTGCCGATGTTTCGTATTCCGGTCAAAATGCAGAAAGTCTCCGCCGCTTCGCCGTTGACGCAAAAGCCAGATCAGGCCCGTCGCCGTTTCCGCCTTGGCATGCTGGTGTTTATCGGCATGATCGGCTGGGCGCTGCTCACCGCGATGGATAAACCCAAGCTCGGTCTGGCGATGCTGTTTGGCGTTGGGTTCGGTCTGCTGATTGAACGGGCGCAAATCTGCTTCACCTCCGCCTTCCGCGACCTGTGGATTTCTGGTCGCACCCATATGGCAAAAGCAATCATCTTCGGGATGGCGGTCAGCGCCATCGGTATCTTTAGCTACGTGCAACTGGGCGTCGAGCCTAAAATCATGTGGGCGGGTCCAAATGCGGTGATCGGCGGCTTGCTGTTCGGCTTTGGCATCGTTTTAGCGGGCGGATGCGAAACCGGCTGGATGTATCGCGCCGTTGAAGGCCAGGTGCATTACTGGTGGGTTGGTCTGGGCAACGTTATTGGCTCGACCATTCTGGCCTACTACTGGGATGATTTTGCTCCCGCGCTTGCCACCAACTGGGACAAAGTGAATTTGCTCAACACCTTCGGTCCGCTCGGTGGTCTGCTGGTAACCTATCTGCTGTTGTTTGCCGCGCTGATGCTCATTATCGGCTGGGAAAAACGCTTCTTCCGTCGCGCAGGACTGACGCCTGCCAAGGAGTCTGTATGAAAAATATCGTGCCTGATTATCGCCTCGATATGGTCGGCGAACCGTGTCCATACCCGGCTGTCGCCACGCTGGAAGCGATGCCGCAATTGAAGAAAGGTGAAATTCTGGAAGTGGTGAGCGATTGCCCGCAGTCAATCAACAATATTCCACTGGATGCGCGTAATCACGGCTATACGGTGCTGGATATTCAGCAGGATGGTCCAACGATCCGCTATTTGATTCAGAAGTAACTGGTTGCCGGATGGCCGCTGCGCTTATCCGGCAAACAATCTCTGCACGTTAAACCTACACCTGCATGGACATCACTTCCTGGTAGGCCGACACCAGTTTGTTACGCACCTGAATCCCCATCTGCATTGATACCGACGCTTTTTGCATATCGGTCATCACATCATTTAACGCAATACCCGGCTCACCCAAGGTAAATTTCTCAGCCTGGGTACGGGACGCGGTTTGCACATCGCTGATTCGGTCTAACGCAGCATGCAGTTGCCCGGCAAAACTCACGGTCGGTTGTGGCTGCATATCCTGCGTTTTTGCTGACATCGCCGTGGCTTGTAACTGGTTGATGACCCCTTCAATCCCCTGTATTGCCGACATTCTGATCCCCTGGATGATTTTTTACGTAGCTGAGATTACCAGTTAGTCAATAAGATAAAGGCGTTAAATAACGATAAAAAACCACGGTTTTTAACGCATAGAAAAATTCGAAACCGCAAATAATGAGACCGTCAATTTTTCGAGTTTGCTGACCCGGGAGTGAGTCTTGTTCCACTTTGCAAAAAACGCCGTCCACGATAAGCCACGAGGTGCGAGATGAGTGCGACAGCATCGACTGCAACCCAGCTTAAACCTCTCGAGTGGTTAAACCGCCTGCGCGCGAATCCCAGAATTCCTTTGATTGTGGCGGGAGCCGCTGCCGTCGCTATCATCGTGGCGATGGTCCTGTGGGCCAAAGCACCTGACTATCGCACGCTGTTCAGCAATCTTTCCGATCAGGATGGTGGCGCGATTGTCACCCAACTGACGCAGATGAACGTTCCCTATCGTTTTACTGAGGGAAGCGGTGCTATAGAAGTTCCTGCCGATAAAGTCCACGAACTGCGCTTACGTCTGGCGCAGCAAGGTCTGCCGAAAGGCGGCGCCGTTGGTTTTGAACTGCTGGATCAGGAAAAGTTTGGTATCAGCCAGTTTAGCGAGCAGGTCAACTACCAGCGTGCGCTGGAAGGTGAATTAGCCCGTACCATTGAAACGCTTGGACCGGTAAAACGCGCCCGCGTGCATCTGGCAATGCCGAAACCGTCGCTGTTTGTGCGTGAGCAAAAAGCGCCTTCGGCCTCCGTGACCGTGAATCTTGAACCGGGTCGCGCACTGGATGAAGGTCAGATCAGTGCAGTTACACATCTGGTTTCCAGCGCTGTCGCAGGGTTACCGCCGGGCAACGTTACGCTGGTCGACCAGGCAGGTCATCTGTTAACTCAGTCGAACACCAGCAGCCGCGATCTCAACGATGCGCAGTTGAAATACGCCAGCGATGTCGAAGGCCGCGTTCAACGTCGTATCGAATCGATCCTGTCGCCGATTGTCGGCAACGGTAACGTACATGCGCAGGTCACCGCGCAGCTGGATTTTGCTAATAAAGAGCAAACCGAAGAACAGTACCGCCCAAACGGTGATGATTCCCAGGCCGTGCTGCGTTCACGCCAGTTAAACGTCAGCGAGCAGATCGGGAGCGGAGCACCGGGCGGCGTACCGGGCGCGTTGTCCAATCAGCCAGCACCGGCGAATACCGCGCCAATCGCCAACCCTCCGGCTAATCAGCAAAATGCGCAAACCACGCAGACGGCAAATAACAACAATAATGCCGGTCCACGCAGTACGCAGCGCAATGAAACCAGCAACTATGAAGTCGACCGTACCATTCGCCACACCAAAATGAACGTCGGCGATGTGCAGCGTCTCTCGGTTGCAGTGGTGGTCAACTATAAAACGTTGCCGGACGGCAAACCGCTGCCGTTAACCGCCGATCAGATGAAACAGATTGAGGACCTGACTCGCGAAGCGATGGGCTTCTCCGACAAACGTGGCGATACCCTGAACGTGGTGAACTCTCCGTTCACGGCGACCGACGATTCCATTGGCGAGCTGCCGTTCTGGAAACAGCCGTTCTTTCTTGATCAGTTGATGACCGCAGGCCGTTGGTTGCTGGTTCTGCTAGTTGCCTGGATCCTGTGGCGCAAAGCTGTTCGCCCGCAGTTGGTTCGCCGCAGCGAAGAAGCAAAAGCGGTACAAGAACAAACGCGTATCCGTCAGGAAACCGAAGAAGCGGTAGAAGTTCGCCTCAGCAAAGACGAACAGACCCAGCAGCGTCGTACGAATCAGCGTCTGGGTGCAGAAGTGATGAGCCAGCGTATTCGTGAAATGTCAGATAACGATCCGCGCGTCGTGGCGCTGGTCATTCGCCAGTGGATGAGTAACGATCATGAGTAATGCCCTTACCGGTACCGATAAAAGCGTCATCCTGCTGATGACCATTGGCGAAGATCGCGCGGCAGAGGTGTTTAAACACCTTTCCACGCGCGAGGTTCAGGCGCTGAGTACAGCGATGGCGAACGTACGCCAGATCTCCAACAAACAGTTGACGGAAGTGCTGGCCGAGTTTGAGCAAGAAGCAGAACAGTTTGCCGCGCTGAATATCAACGCCAACGAATATCTGCGCTCCGTGCTGGTGAAAGCGCTGGGCGAGGAACGCGCCTCCAGCCTGCTGGAAGATATTCTGGAAACCCGCGATACCACCAGCGGCATTGAAACGCTCAACTTTATGGAGCCGCAAAGCGCCGCCGACCTTATCCGCGACGAGCATCCGCAGATTATCGCCACCATTCTGGTACACCTCAAACGGGGCCAGGCCGCCGATATTCTGGCGCTGTTCGACGAGCGTTTACGTCACGACGTGATGCTGCGTATCGCCACCTTCGGCGGCGTGCAGCCTGCCGCGCTGGCAGAACTGACCGAGGTACTGAACGGTCTGCTCGATGGCCAGAACCTCAAGCGCAGCAAAATGGGCGGCGTGAGAACGGCGGCAGAAATTATCAACCTGATGAAAACCCAGCAGGAAGAAGCGGTTATTACCGCCGTACGCGAATTCGACGGCGAACTGGCGCAGAAAATTATCGACGAGATGTTCCTGTTCGAAAACCTGGTGGAAGTCGACGATCGCAGTATCCAGCGTCTGCTGCAGGAAGTGGATTCCGAATCGCTGCTGATTGCGCTGAAAGGTGCCGAACAGCCACTACGCGAGAAGTTCCTGCGCAACATGTCGCAACGTGCTGCCGATATTCTGCGCGACGACCTTGCCAACCGCGGTCCGGTGCGCTTGTCGCAGGTGGAAAACGAACAGAAAGCGATTCTGCTTATTGTGCGTCGTCTGGCGGAAACCGGCGAGATGGTGATCGGCAGCGGCGAGGATACCTATGTCTAACGAACTGCCGTGGAAAGTCTGGACTCCGGACGATCTCGCCCCACCAATGGCAGAGTTCGTGCTGGCTGACCACAGCGAAACGCCGCTGTCCGAAGAGACGGAAGAACCCGAGCTTTCAGCAGAGCAACAGCTTGAACAACAGCTCGCACAGCTGCAAATGCAGGCCCATGAGCAAGGGTATAACGCGGGGCTGGCAGAAGGTCGACAAAAGGGTCATGAACAAGGCTATCAGGAAGGTCTGAGCCAGGGGCTGGAGCAAGGCCAGAACCAGGCGCGCGCGCAGCATGCGCCGATCCATGCCCGCATGCAGCAGTTGGTGAGCGAGTTTCAGAATACGCTGGACGCACTGGACAGCGTCATTGCCTCGCGCCTGATGCAAATGGCGCTGGAAGCTGCGCGTCAGGTGATTGGTCAGACGCCTATCGTGGATAACGCTGCGCTGATTAAGCAGATTCAACAGTTATTGCAACAGGAACCGCTGTTTAGCGGTAAACCGCAGCTGCGCGTCCATCCGGACGATCTCCAGCGTGTTGAGGAGATGCTCGGTGCCACGCTCAGCCTGCACGGCTGGCGGCTGCGCGGCGATCCCACGCTGCATCACGGCGGTTGTAAAGTCTCAGCAGACGAAGGCGATCTGGATGCCAGCGTCGCCACTCGCTGGCAAGAACTCTGCCGTCTGGCAGCGCCGGGAGTCGTGTAATGACCACTCGCCTGACTCGCTGGCTCAATACGCTGGACAACTTCGAAGAGAAAATGTCGCTGCTGCCTGCAGTGCGTCGTTACGGTCGCCTGACCCGCGCCACCGGGCTGGTGCTGGAAGCCACGGGGTTACAGCTGCCGTTGGGTGCCACCTGCGTCATTGAACGCCAGGATGGCAACGAAACCCAGGAAGTTGAAAGCGAAGTCGTAGGCTTTAACGGTCAACGTCTGTTTCTGATGCCGCTCGAAGAGGTCGAAGGCGTTCTGCCCGGCGCGCGCGTCTACGCGAAGAACATTGCCGGAGAAGGTCTGCAAAGCGGGAAGCAATTACCGCTTGGCCCTGCTCTGCTGGGGCGTGTGCTGGACGGCAGCGGCAAACCGCTCGACGGACTGCCCGCCCCGGACACCACCGAAACCGGCGCGCTGATTACACCGCCGTTTAACCCGCTGCAACGTACCGCAATAGAACACGTCCTGGATACCGGCGTACGCCCCATCAACGCGTTGTTAACCGTAGGTCGCGGCCAGCGTATGGGACTTTTCGCAGGCTCCGGCGTCGGTAAAAGCGTCCTGCTCGGCATGATGGCGCGCTATACCCAGGCCGACGTCATCGTCGTGGGCCTGATTGGCGAGCGTGGCCGCGAAGTTAAAGATTTTATTGAAAATATTCTCGGCGCTGACGGTCGCGCACGCTCGGTAGTGATTGCCGCTCCGGCGGATGTCTCGCCGCTGTTACGTATGCAAGGCGCGGCCTACGCCACGCGCATCGCCGAAGATTTCCGCGATCGTGGACAGCACGTATTGCTGATTATGGATTCCCTCACCCGCTATGCGATGGCGCAACGTGAGATAGCCCTGGCAATCGGCGAGCCGCCGGCAACCAAAGGTTATCCGCCGTCAGTATTCGCCAAATTACCGGCGCTGGTTGAACGGGCCGGGAACGGTATCCACGGCGGCGGTTCAGTTACCGCGTTTTATACAGTACTGACCGAGGGTGACGACCAGCAGGACCCGATTGCCGATTCCGCGCGCGCGATACTGGACGGGCACATCGTGCTGTCTCGTCATTTAGCCGAAGCAGGTCACTATCCGGCCATCGATATTGAAGCTTCAATCAGCCGCGCCATGACCGCGCTCATTAGTGAAAAACACTATGCACGGGTACGTAACTTTAAACAGCTGCTGTCCAGCTTCCAGCGTAACCGCGATCTGGTCAGCGTGGGGGCGTATGCCAAAGGCAGCGATCCGATGCTGGATAAAGCCATCACCTTATGGCCACAGCTGGAAGCATTCTTACAACAAGGCATCTTTGAACGGGCTGACTGGGAAGATTCTCTACAAGCTTTAGAACTGATTTTCCCTGGTGTGTGATTAAGCAGGAGAGCATAGGTCATGGCACAACATGGTGCGTTAGCAACACTGAAAGACCTGGCTGAAAAAGAGGTAGATGACGCCGCTGTCTTATTAGGAGAGATGCGTCGTGGCTGTCAGCAGGCGGAAGAACAGTTAAAAATGCTGATCGATTATCAGCATGAGTATCGCAACAATCTGAATACCGATATGGGCCAGGGTATTACCAGCAATCGCTGGATTAACTACCAGCAATTTATTCAGACGCTGGAAAAAGCGATTGAGCAACACCGCCAACAGCTCAATCAGTGGACGCAAAAAGTGGACATGGCTTTGAACAGTTGGCGCGACAAAAAACAACGATTACAGGCGTGGCAGACGTTGCAGGACAGACAAACCTCGGCGGCGTTACTGGCCGAAAACCGTCTGGATCAGAAAAAAATGGATGAATTTGCTCAGCGCGCAGCTATGAGGAAACCCGAATGATTACTTTACCCCAACTGATTACCACCGACACCGACGTAGCCGCAGGTCTTCAGTCAGGCAAAGCGGTAGATTCACCCGAGGATTTTTTAGCGCTGCTGGCTGGCGCATTAGGCGCGGGCGACGCGCAAGGTAAAGACGCACCTCTGTCGCTTGCCGACTTACAGGCGGCCAGCAGTAAGCTGCAAAAAGGGTTACTGCAAAAAAATGGCGATGCCGCGCAGTCAGTCAAATTAACCGATCTGTTGGCGCAACAGGAGCTGCAAACCGAGGCTTCTCTTACCGACATGACGGACGCTCAGCAACTGTTGTCCGCCCTCACGCCTTCACTGAAAGCTAATGCTCTGACGACGCTGGGCAAAGTCGCTCAGCAGGACGAAAAAAACACTACGCTGAGTGATGACGATCTCGCCAACCTGAGCGCGTTGTTCGCCATGCTGCCAGGACAACCGCTGGCTACGCCTGCCGTCGACAGCGCACCAGCCCCTGTTGATGCCACGCTTTCGGCGTTGTCACGTGGCGCTGCACACGGCGCGACGACTGATAACGCAGACGAATTGCTGCCGGGTGATGCCAAAAAAGGCAAAGCGGATGTCACAATTGCTGGTGGTGGTGCTAATCAGGCAAACAATCCAGCACTAACCCCGCTGACAGCGGCGGCGAACGCCAGAGCTGAAATCGATAGCACCCCGTCACCGACCAGCATTGGCATGACTGCGGCCCCGCTAAGTGGTCCACAGACACACGCACAACCGTTACCGACGGCCGCGCCGGTGTTAAGCGCTCCGTTAGGTAGCCATGAATGGCAGCAATCGCTGAGCCAGCACGTCACATTGTTCACGCGCCAGGGCCAGCAAAGCGCAGAGCTGCGTCTGCATCCGCAGGACCTGGGTCAGGTACATATTTCCCTCAAGATGGACGACAACCTCGCACAGTTGCAAATGGTTTCACCGCACAGTCACGTGCGCGCCGCACTGGAAGCTGCATTACCGATGCTGCGTACGCAGTTGGCTGAAAGCGGGATCCAACTGGGGCAAAGCAACATCAGCAGTGAAAGCTTCGCCGGACAACAGCAGTCTTCCGGGCAGCAACAGCAGGCGGGTCGCGCTCAGGGACAAGATATTTTTGCTGCTGAAGATGACACCATCCTGGCAACCCCAGCCTCACTGCAAGCCGCTGCCCGCGGCGATGGCGCAGTAGACATCTTCGCCTAACGCCAGAGGTAGCATGATTATCCGCGTCTTTTCCACGCTTTGTCGTGGACAGGACACGGGATAATCAGCCCATAAGCTGTACCGAAACAGGAAGCCCGTATCTGATGACTGACTCCGCGATTAACAAAAAAAGTAAACGCGCTATTTGGATCCCTCTGCTGGTATTAATTACCCTCGCCGCCTGCGCAACTGCGGGTTATAGCTACTGGCGCATGCAGCAGCAGCCGTCCGCCAGCGTCAAAGCGGAACCGCCTCCACCGCCAGCCCCGGTGTTCTTTGCGCTGGATACCTTTACCGTCAATCTGGGTGATGCAGACCGTGTGCTGTATATCGGTATCACGTTGCGCATGAAAGATGAGGCGACACGTTCACGTCTTAATGAATATCTGCCGGAAGTGCGCAGCCGCTTGCTGCTGCTGTTCTCTCGTCAGAATGCAGCCACACTCGCCACCGAGGAAGGTAAGCAACAGCTGATTACCGCCATCAAAGAGACGCTGGCGACTCCGCTCGTTGTTGGACAGCCGAAACAGGTTGTCACCGACGTTCTTTATACAGCTTTTATTCTGCGGTAAAGACATGGGCGACAGTATTCTTTCTCAGGCTGAAATCGACGCATTGCTCAACGGCGATAGCGAAACCAAAGACGAACCCATTTCAGGTATCGCAAAAGAAAGCGATATTCGTCCTTATGATCCCAACACTCAGCGTCGCGTGGTACGTGAGCGTTTACAGGCGCTGGAGATCATTAACGAACGCTTTGCGCGCCAGTTCCGTATGGGGTTATTTAACCTGTTGCGCCGTAGCCCAGATATTACCGTGGGTGCGATCCGTATCCAGCCATACCATGAATTTGCGCGCAACTTACCGGTTCCGACCAACCTGAACTTAATCCACCTGAAGCCGCTGCGCGGTACGGGTCTGGTGGTGTTCTCACCGAGTCTGGTATTTATCGCCGTAGACAACCTGTTTGGCGGTGACGGTCGTTTCCCGACGAAAGTCGAAGGTCGCGAATTTACACACACGGAACAGCGCGTTATCAACCGCATGCTGAAGCTGGCGCTGGAAAGCTATAGCGACGCGTGGAAGGCCATCAACCCACTGGAAGTGGAATACGTTCGTTCCGAGATGCAGGTGAAATTTACCAATATCACCACCTCTCCGAACGACATCGTGGTGAATACCCCGTTCCACGTTGAAATTGGCAACCTGACCGGTGAATTTAACATCTGTCTGCCATTCAGCATGATTGAACCACTGCGTGAGCTGCTGGTGAATCCGCCGCTGGAAAACTCACGGAATGAAGATCAGAACTGGCGCAATAATCTGGTGCGTCAGGTTCAGCATTCTGAGCTGGAGCTGGTGGCAAACTTTGCCGACATTCCGCTGCGGCTATCCCAGATTTTAAAACTGAAACCCGGCGATGTACTGCCGATTGAAAAACCCGACCGCATTATTGCTCATGTGGACGGCGTGCCTGTGCTGACCAGCCAGTATGGCACCATAAACGGTCAGTATGCGTTACGCGTAGAACATCTGATAAACCCGATTTTGAATTCGCTGAATGAGGAACAGCCCAAATGAGTGATATGAATAATCCGTCCGATGAGAACACTGGCGCATTGGACGATCTGTGGGCTGACGCGTTAAACGAGCAAAAAACCACGCCCACCAAAAGTGCGGCCGATGCGGTATTCCAGCAGTTAGGTGGCGGCGACGTCAGCGGTGCTTTGCAGGACATCGACCTGATCATGGACATTCCGGTCAAGCTGACCGTCGAACTGGGCCGTACCCGCATGACCATCAAAGAGCTGCTGCGTCTGACGCAGGGTTCGGTTGTCGCACTGGATGGTCTGGCAGGCGAACCGCTGGATATTCTGATCAACGGTTATCTGATTGCGCAGGGCGAAGTCGTCGTAGTTGCGGATAAATACGGTGTGCGTATCACTGACATTATCACCCCGTCTGAACGTATGCGCCGTCTGAGCCGTTAATCATGAATACCCAGGCTACCGTTTCTCAACCCGCCGCCGTTCCCGGCTCACCGCTGGTGCAGGTAAGCGGCGCGCTGCTCGGGATCATCGTCTTGATCCTGGCGGCGGCCTGGGTCATTAAACGTCTAGGGTTTGCCCCCAAAAGTGCCGGTACGCGCGGGTTGAAAGTTACGGCCAGCACCTCACTGGGTCCACGTGAGCGCGTGGTGATTGTCGAGGTCGAAGATGCCCGTCTGGTACTTGGCGTCACAGCCTCGCAGATTAACGTCCTGCACACCCTGCCCCCGGCACCTGCCGATGCAGAAGAAAAAACGGCCTCCCCTGCGGATTTCCAGGCCATGATGAAGAGTTTGCTGAAGCGTCCTGGGAGATCCTGATGCGCCGTTTGTTATCCCTTACGCTGGCAGGCTTGTGGCTTTTCAGCCCCGTTGCCCTCGCCCAACTCCCGGGTCTGGTCAGTCAGCCGTTGCCGGGCGGCGGACAAAACTGGACGTTGCCCGTGCAGACGCTGGTGTTCATCACCTCGCTGACGTTCCTGCCTGCAATTTTACTGATGATGACCAGCTTCACCCGCATCATCATCGTTTTCGGTCTACTGCGAAATGCGCTGGGTACCCCCTCTGCACCGCCTAACCAGGTGCTCCTGGGCCTGGCGCTCTTTTTGACCTTTTTCATCATGTCGCCGGTGATCGATAAAATCTACGTTGACGCATACCAACCGTTCAGCGAAGAGAAGATCTCCATGCAGGAAGCAATGGAGAAAGGCGCCCAGCCGCTGCGTGAGTTTATGTTGCGCCAGACCCGTGAAGCCGATCTGGCACTCTTCGCGCGCTTAGCAAACAGCGGTCCGTTACAGGGACCAGAAGCCGTGCCGATGCGAATTTTGCTGCCTGCTTATGTCACCAGTGAGTTGAAAACAGCATTCCAGATAGGCTTTACCATTTTTATCCCGTTTCTGATTATCGACCTGGTGATTGCCAGCGTGCTGATGGCGCTCGGGATGATGATGGTACCGCCCGCCACAATCGCGTTGCCGTTCAAGCTGATGCTGTTTGTGTTGGTAGACGGTTGGCAGCTGCTTGTCGGCTCGCTGGCACAAAGCTTTTACAGTTAGAGGCGCGAAATGACTCCTGAATCGGTCATGATGATGGGCACAGAGGCGATGAAAGTCGCCCTGGCCCTTGCTGCGCCTTTGCTGTTGGTCGCTCTGGTCACAGGTCTTATCATCAGTATTCTGCAGGCGGCGACCCAGATTAACGAAATGACGCTGTCCTTCATCCCCAAAATTGTCGCGGTGTTTATTGCCATCATTGTTGCTGGCCCGTGGATGCTTAACCTGCTGCTCGACTACGTGCGTACGCTGTTCAGCAATATCCCCTATATCATTGGGTAGACAACGTTATGTTGCAGGTGTCCAGCGTTGAGTGGCTCCACTGGCTGAATTTATACTTTTGGCCTTTGCTGCGCATACTGGCGCTCATCTCAACGGCCCCCATCCTCAGTGAACGAGCCATCCCTAAACGGGTAAAGCTGGGGCTGGGATTGATGATTACCGTCGTTATCGCCCCATCGATTCCCGCCGTTGACGTCCCCATCTTTTCTGTTGGCGCGCTTTGGCAGGCAATGCAACAAATCCTGATCGGTATCGCTTTAGGCTTCACCATGCAGTTTGCGTTTGCCGCAGTACGTACCGCCGGGGAATTAATTGGCCTGCAAATGGGCCTTTCCTTCGCGACGTTCTTCGATCCCGGTAGCCGTCTGAATATGCCGGTACTGGCTCGACTGATCGACATGCTCGCCATGCTGCTGTTCCTGACCTTTAACGGCCATTTATGGCTGATATCGCTGCTGGTAGATACTTTTCATACTCTGCCCATCGGCGGCAATCCGGTGAACAGCAATGCGTTTCTTGCACTGGCACGGGCGGGCAGCCTGATTTTCCTCAACGGGCTAATGCTGGCCCTACCGGTAATGACGCTGCTGCTCACGCTGAACCTCGCACTTGGTTTGTTAAATCGCATGGCGCCACAGCTGTCGGTTTTCGTCATCGGCTTTCCTCTCACTCTGACCGTAGGTATTTCACTAATGGCGGCGCTAATGCCATTAATTGCGCCATTCTGCGAACGATTATTCAGTGAAATTTTTAATTTACTGGCCGATATCGTCAGCGAAATGCCTGGAAAATAATAACCCTTATTTTTTATCCTGTTTTACTAAGGATTGTCCTAAATTTAAAAAGTGACAACATCCACCAGGATATCTCTGTCGCGGCTTATTTGTTTTTGCCTCACTCACATAACGC
Organism: Citrobacter sp. Cpo109; assembly: GCF_030332565.1. Classification (NCBI taxonomy): domain Bacteria; kingdom Pseudomonadati; phylum Pseudomonadota; class Gammaproteobacteria; order Enterobacterales; family Enterobacteriaceae; genus Citrobacter; species Citrobacter sp. Cpo109. The sequence continues at coordinate 83,702 of NZ_JAOWHQ010000042.1, read as the reverse complement.
AACATTCACTTTACTTTAAGATGTTTCCTGGCAAATTATACGCAACTTTACGGGATAGTAAATTCGCCTGAAAAACAGCGAAAGCGTCATCTTGGGTCGTTATTATTCCGTTTAGTTGTGATGAAATAATCAGGTAAGGGGAATTATCGTTACGCATTGAGTGAGGGTATGCCATGTCAACGATTATTATGGATTTATGCAGTTACACCCGACTAGGGTTAACCGGATATCTGGTAAGTCGGGGAGTGAAAAAAAGGGAAATCAACAACATTTCCAACGTTGATGAACTCAGTCTCGCCTGTGTCTCTCAACAACCCGCAGTGGTGTTTATTAATGAGGACTGCTTTATCCACGATCCTGCTAATAGCCAGCAAATAAAGCAAATCATTAATCAGCATCCCAGCACATTATTTATTGTGTTTATGGCAATTGCCAACGTGCATTTTGATGAATATCTACTCGTCAGAAAAAATTTATTGATTAGTTCTAAATCGATTAAACCTGACTCACTGGATAAACTACTTGGCGATATTCTGAAAAAGGAAGTAGATATTGCTATTGATGTGAATCTGCCGACATTATCATTAAGTCGAACCGAATCCAGCATGCTGCGTATGTGGATGGAGGGTCAGGGAACCATACAGATATCAGATCAAATGAATATCAAAGCCAAGACGGTGTCATCCCATAAGGGGAATATAAAACGAAAGATTAAAACGCATAATAAGCAAGTTATCTATCACGTTGTGAGGCTTACGGATAACGTCACCAATGGTATCTTTGTGAATATGCGCTAAGACGTTCTGACTGGTGGCGACTCCACCAGTCAGAATCAAACAGCAGAACTCATGTCACTCCACTTTTTCCACAAAGATACCATCCTGATGACCTGATTCATTAAAGAACCAGATACCGAGCGGGTAGTCTTCCAGCGAAACCAGGTACATGGTGCCTTCACTAAACTCTTCGATTGCCAGTACCACGCCCGGTCGACGAGGACCGCCGTCCGTTTTGACTGTGACCCGATCATTCACCTTCATAGTTTTCCTCCTGTGGCTTTGTGCCAGTGTAGAACAAATTCCTTTTTCTGGCAGCGCTGTGCACGCGCGATTGCGGGTTTTATCGACGGTCTATACTTAAGTTGTGCGTATCTGATGTTTGGGTACGCTCCCCCGGTATCCTTAACGGTTGAGAGGTATGAGGATGAAAACCGCGAAAGAGTACAGCGATACGGCCAAACGTGAAGTCAGCGTCGATGTCGACGCGCTGCTAAAGGCAATCAACGAAATCTGCGAGAGTGAAATTCATCGTAGCCAGGATGACCCGGAGCGCGTCAGCGTTGACGGGCGTGATTACCATACATGGCATGAACTGGCCGATGCGTTCGAGCTTGATATCCATGACTTTAGCGTGTCGGAGATCAATCGCTGACTGAGGGCGAAAAAAATCCCGGCCCTTATCGGGTCGGGATCAAGCTTGCTTATGCAAGAAGCACTTGTAAATTCGTTACACCAGAAAATCTGATGTGAACCAAACCTTATCTGCAATTTTTTTGCCTGACAAGTAAATAATTCTCACCGGAATGATAAATATAACTAATGGGTGAGAGATCACCAGGTTACGGTCGAGCCTAATGTTCAGGCATCCTGGGAGAGCTGTCTTCGCTCGCCAGGCACCACCAGTTCATCTTCACGGAATGCTTCCCGTTTAACACCAAAGCCGTCGTACCAGCGACACTCCACCATTCCGCTGGCATACCCGGTAACGATCATACGTGGGCCACCCTCTTTGGAGGTGACTTCCTCACTGACAGAAAAGACCATACCCGCCTCCTGTATCAAGAGAAACCTTTACACCTTAGATGACAAAGAGGCGTTTTGCGTAATCAGTCCTGTAACAATTAGTGCGAAACTCCGCGCACTCTGGCGACAGCTTTTACCAGCAGAACGACAATCCCACCGATGATAAAGCCGAGCACCAGGTTAAGCAGGGTCGGAAGCATTAGCGAAATCAATGTACTTTGCTGCTGAGCAAAATGTTCAATCGCATGATGCAGCGGCGATATTCCGTGTACCACAATGCCGCCTCCCACTAAAAACATCGCCAGTGTGCCGACCACAGAAAGTGTTTTCATAAGCCAGGGGGCAACCACCAGCAACCCTTTGCCTAGCGACTGGGCAAGCAGGCTACGCTTTTCTGCCAACCAGTACCCGATGTCATCAAGCTTAACGATAATCCCAACCAGGCCATACACGCCCACGGTCACCACTAACGCGATACCAGATAGTACCAACACCTGATTCAGCAAGGGTGCGTCCGCGACAATACCCAGCGTAATCGCGACAATCTCGGCAGACAAAATGAAGTCGGTACGTATTGCCCCTTTGATTTTATCTTTCTCAAAGGTGAGTGGATCCTGTGCGGCCAGAGCAGTCAGACGCTGCTGACGCTCTTCCGGGCTTTCTTTGTGCTTACGCGCCTCCAGGGTATGCAGAACCTTTTCCACCCCTTCAAAACAGAGAAATGCCCCGCCTACCATTAATAAGGGGGTGATCGCCCAGGGAATAAATGCGCTTATCAATAATGCCAACGGCACCAGAATAACTTTGTTAACAAACGATCCTTTCGCCACGCTCCAGACTACCGGGAGTTCGCGGTTAGCCCGCACGCCCGACACCTGCTGCGCATTAAGCGACAGATCATCCCCCAGCACGCCCGCGGTTTTTTTCGCGGCCAGTTTTCCCATCACTGAGATATCATCCAGCAGCGTGGCGATATCATCGAGTAAGGTCAGTAAGCTACTTCCTGCCAAAATTTTTATCCTCAATATTATTTTTTTGCAGTCATAAGTATGAAGTAAAACACGCCATGCTGAAACTGACCTTTCTGGTCAACAAGTTTTTAACATCGACACGTAATTATAAATCTCGCCAGTAAGATAGTTTTGACGTTTACTATGTTGCACCTTTTTATTTCTACCGTGAGGGATTATGCGTTTCAGGCAATTGTTACCGCTTTTCAGTGCGCTATTCGCGCTGTACATCATTTGGGGTTCCACGTACTTCGTTATTCGCATTGGCGTTGAAAGCTGGCCGCCGTTAATGATGGCAGCCGTACGTTTTCTCTCCGCGGGAATTTTATTAACAAGTTTCTTACTTATTCGCGGGCATAAGCTGCCCCCCTTACGCCTAATCCTGAACGCCGCGTTAATTGGTATCCTGCTGCTGGCAGTGGGTAATGGGCTGGTCACCGTCGCAGAACATCAAAATGTCCCTTCTGGTATTGCCGCCGTGGTGGTCGCCACCGTCCCGCTATTTACGCTGTGTTTTAGCCACTTTTTTGGCATCAAAACGCGCAAGCTGGAATGGTTGGGGATAGCGATTGGGCTAGCAGGGATCATCATGCTAAACAGCGGAGGCAATTTAAGTGGCAATCCGTGGGGCGCTATTTTAATCCTGATCGGTTCGATAAGCTGGGCGTTTGGCTCGGTGTACGGTTCACGCATTACCCTACCCGTTGGCATGATGGCCGGAGCCATTGAAATGTTAGCCGCCGGTATAGTGCTGATGTGTGCATCGCTACTCTCCGGGGAAAAACTGACCACCATGCCAACATTTTCAGGCTTTATGGCGGTGGCTTACCTGGCCCTGTTTGGTTCCATTATTGCCATTAATGCGTATATGTTCCTGATCCGCAATGTCAGCCCGGCGCTAGCCACCAGCTATGCCTACGTCAATCCGGTTGTTGCCGTGCTGTTAGGTACCGGTCTGGGGGGAGAAAGACTGGCTCCTATCGAATGGCTGGCACTCGGCGTGATCGTGTTTGCTGTGGTGCTGGTGACGTTGGGGAAATACCTGTTCCCTGTTAAAGCGGATGCCGTTGCTACCCCGTCGGAAAAAACGTTACAGTAAATGAATACCGAGAGTGTCGATCTGCGCGGTGTCACCACCGCCGCAGATCCACTCGATGACACGTTCAGATAACGCTTCATCGTCCAGCTTTTCGCGACCACGCAGGGCACACTCCCAGACAATCAGTACGCGCCAGCCCAGAACCTGCAACTTTTCACAATCCCGCGCATCGCGCTGGACATTTTTGCCTATTTTTTCCAGCCAGAATTCCGTTCGTGTCGCGGGGACTTTAAACAAATAGCAATCGTGGTGGTGCCAGAAACAGCCGTGAGTAAAAATCACACAATGATAATCATCCACCACAAAATCGGGGCGACCGGGTAACGTCCCATCCTGCACGCGAAAAGTTACCCCCTGCTCTGTCAGCACGCTGGCAAGGCGTTTTTCAATTGCGGTATCGCGGGTAGCTATCGCCCGCATATTTTTACTGCGTGTTGTTTTATCGTGAACGTCAGCCACGCTGATTCTCTTTCTCGCGAATAGCAACTGCCTGCCTGATTTTCGGCTCCAGCAGCCTGGCCACCGCCGCAAATGCCGGAACGACCACCGAATTACCAAACTGGCGATAAGCCTGGGTATCCGACACGGGGATCCTGAACTGATAGCCCTGCGGAGATTCAAACCCCATCAGACGCGCGCACTCTCTGGGCGTAAGTCTGCGTGGGCGGTGGCGCTGATTCTGCGGATCGTCAAAATCTTTTTCACCCAGCGCCATATCCCAGCCACGGTCAATCAGGATCTCCGCCCCATCCTTATAATAACGCGCAGATAATGTGCGCGTTACGCTATCAGGGTTACCGGGATACACCATGCCATAGCCAAATCCATTGCCCCGCGCCTGATGCTTTTTCGCATAGCGATAGAGGTATTTCCACAGCACCGGCGTCAGCACATATTTCGCATCGACGGTCGGCTCAAGCAGTTCCGCCAGCGTGGTACGCCGCGGCGGATAACGCGTGACGATATCCCGCAGCGTGAAGTCTGATTTCAGATTTAGATCGCGTCGGAAGCCGACAAGCACGATACGTTCGCGATGCTGAGGCAAAAAATGTTGCCCATCGATAATTTTCGGATCGTCCGGACCGTTATCCGCCGCATCCGCCACGTCATAACCCAGCTCGTCCAGCGTTTGCATAATGATGCGAAACGTTTTGCCCTGATCGTGACTCTTCAGGTTTTTGACGTTTTCGAGCACAAATATGGCTGGCCGACGCGCATCGATAATGCGCACCACGTCAAAAAATAGCGTGCCTTGCGTATCACAGGCGAAACCATGGGCCCGCCCTAACGCGTTTTTCTTTGATACACCAGCCAGAGAAAATGGCTGGCAAGGGAATCCGGCCAACAGCACGTCGTGTTCAGGAACATGCTGGCGAATATGTTCTGCCGCCTGCTGGTCACTCACCCCGTCATGATGGCTGAGTGTGATATCACGAATATCTTCATTAAAGCGGTGTTGGAGCGGATCGCAGTAGTTGTTCGCTTTATAGGTGCGCACAGCATGCTTGTTCCACTCACTGGTAAACACGCACTGCCCGCCAATCGCTTCAAAGCCGCGACGAATACCGCCAATGCCAGCAAAAAGATCGATAAAGCGAAAGGCATAGTGCGGATGATGCGCAGGTGGTTTCGGCAACAAAGTATTCAGATGAATGAGCTCGCGGTCGCTGAGGCGATGCCATGTTTCATTAGCAACCACTCGCTTAAAGATGGCCGGGCTCCAGCGGTTCTCGCCAACGCCATTCAGATGAGCAACCAGTGTTTTCACGTCATATATTTCAAGCAACTTGGCCAACATCACCTGCACGTCGGTCTCGTTTTCATCTGTCATCGGGTTCATGGAGCCTGCTACTGAAAAATTATCCTGCATACATTTAACCGGCAGAAATGGATAACCGACAGATTAACATAAATTAGCGCGATTGACGTTTCAGCCGAACTGGCGACTAGCGCGCTTTAAAGGGTTGAATCGCGTCAAGATCCAGCATTTCGTATTCTCCTTTTAACTCCGCACTCAGCTTCGCCATATACGTCAGTAAAAAATCCGCATTATGTTGTGCCAAATGCCGCCCTCGTTCGGTTTGCATCGTCAACGGCAACGTCAATAATTTGGTCTGGAAGTGATCGAGCGCGTACTGTTTATCGTCAAGGCTACGCTTGCGGGCAAACGGATCTTCCGCATTAAACAGCGAAACCCCCAACGCCCCTGAAACGGCAAACACGCGCGCTAAACCAATTGCACCCAGCGCCTCAAGCCGGTCAGCATCCTGCACGATTTTGGCTTCAAGGGTTTCTGGCGCGATTTTGGCGCTAAAACTGTGTGCCTCAATGGCATGACACACTGCCGATAACCGCTGTCGTGGAAAATCCGGAAAATCGCGCATCAAAACGCGACGTGTTTCCAGAGCTGCCAGTACCGACGAACGATAACGCTCAGGATGGTTCTTCGGCAGGCTGACGAGATCGTGGAAGTAGCATGCGGTCAGCACCACCAGCCAGTCCACGGTGGCAGCTGTACTCAGCTTTTGCGTCGTCATCCACACACGTCGAAAGTGAAAGATGTCATGCGCAGCATCTTGTCCGGAATGGTTATCAGCTAACCAGGCTTCAAATCGCGACTGCCAGTCGTGCAGTTTCATGCTATCTCCCTTTGCAGAAAGAAAATCACCTTAGCAACAATTTTCATTGCAAACCACTGCCTGCCCCATCACATAATTATTTTTTATTATCACACCGAAAACAAAACCCTCATGAATTTATAAAACCCAAAATCCCAATATCGACAAATATATTATATGAATAACAAAAACAAATTCTCATGACAAATAAAATGCACTCCAAAAATAAATAATGCACCATACATAATGCATTGATTAAAAATGATTTATTTTGCAAATAACAATGTAATGCACATACATTCAAAGTTATAAAAAGGCACTCAAGAAACACTTGGAAATATTTTAAATACATTTGTTACATGTTATATTTTAAATTAAATGAACTTCATAGATAGTATCCAAATGTAGTCACTCGGATAGTGCTACATATTCATTTTAATTATCATGCAAAGGGAATACATAATGAAAAGAAAAGTATTGGCACTGCTTCTCCCTGCTTTATTAGCTGCAGGCGCAGCAAATGCGGCTGAAATCTATAATAAGAACGGCAATAAACTGGATCTGTACGGTAAAGTCGATGCACGTCATGTCTTCTCCGAAGATACTACTGAGGACGGGGACGCTACATATGTACGTCTGGGTTTTAAAGGTGAAACTCAGATTAATTCTGATCTGATCGGTTTTGGTCAGTGGGAATACAACATTCAGGCAAATGAAGTTGAAGATGGTAGTGCGAATACTGCTACTCGTCTGGGTTTTGCGGGTCTGAAATTCAGTGATTATGGATCCTTCGACTATGGCCGTAACTATGGCGTGCTGTATGACATCGAAGCATGGACCGATATGTTGCCTGTATGGGGCGGTGATTCATACACCTACACTGATAACTTTATGACAGGCCGTACCAACGGTGTAGCAACTTACCGCAACACTGATTTCTTTGGCTTGGTTGAGGGCCTGAATTTTGCACTGCAGTATCAAGGTGCAAATGAGAGCGAAAACTCTGTCTTTGGTCAGGAAGGAACCAACAACGGTCGTAATGTGCGCAAACAGAACGGTGACGGTTTCGGTATGTCCACCACTTACGACTTCGGCATGGGTATCACTGCTGGTGCAGCATTCTCAACGTCTGACCGTACCAATGAACAACAGTATGGTACCACTGCAAATGGTGAAAAAGCAGAAGCCTGGACCGTTGGTCTGAAATACGATGCTAACGACATCTATCTGGCAACCATGTATGCGGAAACCCGCAATATGACCCCAGTAGGAAGTAGTAGCAAATGTGATAACTGTTTTGCTAACAAAACTCAGAACTTCGAAATGACGGCTCAATACCAGTTTGATTTCGGTCTGCGTCCGGAAATTTCTTACCTGCAGTCTAAAGGTAAGGACCTGACTGAAGACATGGGATTCATTACCAATAAGTACAACAACAAAGATCTGGTTAAGTACGTATCTATTGGTGCTAACTACTACTTCAACAAAAACTTCTCCACCTACGTTGATTACAAAATCAACCTGCTGGACGGTGATGATGCATTCTACGACGCTGTCGGTATTTCCACTGATGATGTCGTGGGTGTTGGTATGATCTATCAGTTCTAATTGACGCAAAAACAAGCAAGCCCGCTTCATATGAAGCGGGCTTTTTATTTATACGAAACGTATTTTTTTATCACACGGGCATTACAACGATAAACTTGTGAGGATACTCAAAGAAAAAAACATCCATGAGAACTGTCGTTGAAAGCGAGGCGTGCAAGTGCTTGAATAGTGGCGGAGAGAGGGGGATTTGAACCCCCGGTAGAGTTGCCCCTACTCCGGTTTTCGAGACCGGTCCATTCAGCCGCTCTGGCATCTCTCCGTTTTGGCGGTTGCCATGATGCCAGGTAATTTGGCATTTTAACAGACCCCGTTCCGTCAATTTCGTTCAAGTGACGAGTTTGCGAGCAAAACGATGATTAAGTGGCCCTGGAAAGAGCAAGAAACAACCCGGAGTGACGACTGGCCGTGGGACGACGCCCTGGCTATACCTCTTCTGGTGAATCTCACCGAGCAAGAACAAGCCAGGCTTATCGCCCTGGGCGAGCGTTTTTTACAGCAAAAAAGACTGGTAGCGCTTCAGGGGTTTGAACTTGACCCACTGAAAAGTGCGCGTATTGCGCTGCTTTTCTGTTTACCTGTTCTGGAATTAGGGATCGAGTGGCTCGACGGGTTTCATGAAGTTCTGATCTACCCTGCCCCGTTTGTCGTGGACGATGAATGGGAGGACGATATTGGGCTGGTGCATAATCAACGCGTTGTACAGTCCGGGCAGAGCTGGCAACAAGGTCCGATAATCCTTAACTGGCTCGACATTCAGGATTCTTTTGATGCCTCCGGCTTTAATCTGATCATCCATGAAGTGGCACATAAGCTTGATATGCGTAATGGCGACCGTGCCAGCGGTGTTCCGGCAATCCCCCTGCGCGATATCGCCAGCTGGGAGCACGACCTGCATGCCGCAATGAATAACATTCAGGATGAAATTGATCTGGTCGGTGACACCGCGTGCAGTATAGATGCCTACGCAGCGACCGATCCTGCCGAATGCTTTGCCGTTCTATCGGAGTATTTCTTCAGTGCCCCTGAATTATTTGCACCACGCTTTCCGGCCTTATGGCAACGTTTTATTCAGTTTTACCGCCAGAACCCCATGGAGCGGTTACGCGATACCCGCTAAGGTGGCCATTGTCGCTCACCAAATGCGCATTAACGCTGAATTTGAAGATTAATTAACCAATTGAAATGACGTGCTAATTTTACTGTTGACACCTCATGGTGAGGTCAGTAATATGCGCCTCGTTCACACGATTCCTCTGTAGTTCAGTCGGTAGAACGGCGGACTGTTAATCCGTATGTCACTGGTTCGAGTCCAGTCAGAGGAGCCATATTTAAGAAGCCTGCTCAGGAAACTAAGCAGGCTTTTTGCTTTTCCGTTCGCTATAAAAAACCCTCTAATAAGCCCCCTGCCTGCTCTGCACCGCTGTTACATGCCGCATCACAACGTTGATTAAAGTTATGTAAATGTAAATCGTTTAAACTTTGCAATTATTGTAAGTGCTAGTGATTATCATTTATTGTACGCGAGCCAAAGGAACGAGCCCCCGCTCGGTTCACTGTACGTTCCAATTACTCTGGGATATAAACGATGAATTCTCTGCCTCGCGCCGGACTGCGCCGTATCACACTTGCCTCTGCCCTGGTCTTCTCTGTTAGCCTACCGGCTTTCGCTCAGGAAACGTTAACGCTCTATACCACCCGTGAACCGGGTCTGATCCAGCCTTTGCTTGATAGCTGGACCAAAACCAGCGGCATCAAAGTCAGTACGGTCTATATCAAGGACGGTATGCTTGAGCGCGTTAAAGCTGAAGGTAAAAATTCACCTGCCGACCTGCTGATGACCGTCGATGCCGGTAACCTCATTGATTTAGTGGAAGCGGGTGTAACTCAGCCAGTAGAGTCAGAAGCACTGAAAACCGCTATTCCGGCTAATCTGCGCGGCGCAGATAATCAGTGGTTTGCGCTGTCGATGCGTGCCCGCGTGCTGTATGCCGAGAAGTCACTGCCAATCGATAACTGGCATTACGAACAACTCGCCAGCCCTGAGTACAAAGGTAAAGTCTGTATTCGTTCCGGACAGCACCCGTATAACACGGCGCTGATCGCCGCAATGATTGCTCATCACGGTGAAGCAAAGACCGAAGAATGGCTGCGCGGTGTGAAAGCTAACCTGGCGCGTAAAGCTACCGGTGGCGACCGCGATGTTGCTCGCGATATTCTCGGCGGAATTTGCGATATTGGTCTCGCCAACTCCTATTACGTCGGCCATATGAAAAACGCCAAAGAAGGCAGTGATGCACGTCAGTGGGGCGATGCGATTAAAGTCGTTAAACCCACCTTTGAAAATGGCGGTACACACGTCAACATCAGTGGCGCAGCTGTAGCCCGCTATGCGCCAAATAAAGCCGATGCCGTTAAGCTGATGGAATATCTGGTTTCCGCACCTGCCCAGCAGCAGTATGCGAAAGCGAACTTCGAATACCCGGTACTGAAAGGCGTGACGCTTGATCCGGTTATCAGCGCAACTATTGGTGAAATCAACGTCGATAAAACGCCGTTAACCGAAATCGTTAAATATCGTAAACAAGCTAGTCTGCTGGTAGATAAAGTTGGATTCGATCAATAAACCTCTGCAGTTTCCGACGTTACGCGGCCTGGTTTCCGGGCCGCAGTCATTATTAACGCCGCTACATCTTGGCGCGCTGTGCGTAGCGCTTGGCGTTCTGACACCGATCATTGCGCTGATTTGGCAGGCTACCCAGGCCGATTTATCTCACTGGGATAATCTCCTGACGTATGTACTGCCTGCCGCACTAAAAAATACCGTGCTGTTATTAGCCGGTGTCGCGGTGATGGTCGGCGTGATTGGCGTAGGCAGCGCATGGGCGGTAACGGCATGGGATTTTCCTGGACGTAAAATTCTTAGCTGGGCGTTACTGTTGCCGCTGGCAATGCCAACCTACATTGTGGCCTTTGCGTGGCTCGATCTGCTGCATCCGATTGGCCCCCTGCAAACCTTTATCCGTTTTTTACTGGGCTTTGACAGCCCAAGACAGTTCCGGCTGCCAGATTTACGCTCACTTTCCGGCGCAATCATCCTGCTCGGATTAGTGCTTTACCCATACGTGTATCTGACAACCCGCGCTATGTTTATCAGCCAGCCAGCCCATTTACTGGAAGCCGCACGCACGCTGGGATGCAGCGCAACCGGAACCTTTTTTCGTGTTGCTTTGCCCATGGCCCGTCCGGCACTGGCCGTTGGGATCAGCCTGGCACTGCTGGAAACGCTCAACGATATTGGCGCATCGGAGTTTCTCGGGGTACAGACGTTAACCGTTACCGTGTACACCACATGGATCTCGCGTTCTGATTTATCTGCTGCGGCGCAAATTGCCTGCATGATGCTGATGTTTATATTCCTGATTCTGACACTGGAATTTTATGGTCGCAGAAAACAAGGATTCAGCAGCCGCAGCCTGCGGGAAATTCAACCTTCGCGCGTGCAGGGCTGGCGCGGTTGGCTGCTCGGTGGCGTTATTTCACTGCCGGTTGTACTGGGTTTTCTGGCACCGGTACTGTTTTTACTGTGGGAAAGCGCCAAACGCATAGGCGATGAGAACCCCCTTTCCTCTTCGTTACTGTCAGCATTGCAAAATACGCTATCGCTGGCAGCGGGAACCACGCTGGTGGTGGTTTGTGTCAGTATGCTGGTGGCCTGGAGCGCGCGCCATAGCGCTGCAGACAACGCCATGCCGGGATTTCGTCGCGGCGTGATGCGTCTGGCCTCTTTAGGCTATGCGGTTCCCGGCACAATTCTGGCGATTGGTTTTTTACCCCCCGCCATGGCTGTCGACCGCTGGCTGGCCGATTTACTGGATGTTCGCGGCCTGCCGCTGATGTCCGCAGGGATCCTGCTGGTAATTTGTTGTGCCATGCGATTCCAGGCGATTGCCATTGGCGCGCTGGATTCTGGTCTGGGCCGCATTCCACCTTCGCTGGAACAGGCGTCTCGTCTGTTGGGCGAGAATGGTGCGGGGACGTTTGCACGAGTCCATTTTCCCCTGCTGCGCCCGGCATTAGTCAGCAGTGCCCTGCTGGTTTTTGCTGATGCCATGAAAGAGCTGCCAACAACGTTGCTTTTGCGCCCGGTCAATTTTGAAACGCTGGCAACGTTACTGTATGCGGAAGCCGCACGTGGAACCTATGAAGAAGGTGCTATCGCCGCGCTAATGATTGTTTTAGCTGGCACGCTACCGGTTATTTTGTTGGTGCGTCACCAAATGACTCGCCGTGGTTAAGAGAGCAACAATGTCAGAAATTGCATTACGACTCGAGGATGTACACGTTGCTTATGGCAACAGCCAGCAATCGGTACTGAGCGGATTTTCAATGTCGGTACGTAAAGGTGAAATTGCCTGTCTGCTGGGTGCTTCAGGCTGCGGAAAAACCACGGTACTACGCGCAGTTGCCGGATTTGAACGCCTGCAAAACGGAGAGATCTATGTGTCACAGCGACGTGTTGCCGGTCCCGGCGTTCATCTGCCACCGGAAAAACGTCATGTCGGCATGGTCTTCCAGGAGTATGCGTTATTCCCCCATCTGACCGCGCAGCAAAATGTGGCCTTTGGATTGCGTCGCATGCCGCGTGAGGAACAACAGGCCAGAGTGACTGAGCTGTTGAAAATGGTGGAGTTACACAGCCATGCCAACCGCTATCCGCATGAGCTTTCCGGCGGGCAACAACAGCGTATCGCACTTGCGCGCGCGTTGGCGCCACATCCGGAAATCCTGTTGCTGGATGAACCCTTCTCCAGCCTGGATAAGCGCACACGTGAGCGTCTTGGCAACGAGGTACGGGATATTTTGCGCGCCGCCGGGCAAACGGCGCTGTTGGTTACCCACAGTGAACACGAAGCCCAACTAATGGCTGACCATATTGGCGTGGTAAAAATGGGGCAGTATCAAATTAAAAAAGCGACCCATCCGACCTGAAGGTCAACAAAGTCGCCCTGAAAATTAATAATGCTTCTGTACCAGGTTGATGTTCACCGGCATACCGGAACGTCTTTCCAGTGCCTGGCTCCCGCGGCTCACATCCACGTCATTCCCGCTGATAAAGGTGCGCAAAGCGGGAGTGACTGGTAAAGGCACCTTTCTGTCAGACTCGTATTCCGAACGGTTTCGTGACAGCGGCTCATGTACTTCCACCCAGCGACTACCGTCCGGCTCTTCGCTGTATTTCACCGGTCGGTCAATTAATTGTACACGCGTCCCTACAGGCACCGTATCAAACAGGTACTTGATGTCATCATTCCGCAAACGGATGCACCCCTGACTTACCCGCAAACCAATACCGAAATTGGCATTTGTCCCGTGAATGGCATAAAGCCTGCCAATATAAATTGCATACAGGCCCATCGGATTTTCTGGCCCGGCAGGAACAAAAGCCGGCAAGCTTTCACCGCGAGCGGCGTATTCACGTCGGGTATTTGGCGTCGGCGTCCAGCTTGGTGCTTCCTGCTTACGTTCGACCGCCGTCACCCAGTTACGCGGCGTTTCTCTACCCGCCTGACCAATGCCAATGGGTAAAACCTCAACCGTATTGCTGCCAGCAGGATAATAGTAAAGCCGCATCTCGGCGACGTTGATGACAATCCCCTCGCGCACGGTATCCGGAAGTATCAGTTGCTGCGGCACAACCAGCGTTGAACCCGATTTAGGCAGAAAAACATCGACGCCCGGATTGGCTTCAAGCATATTGCTCAACCCCTGCCCGTACTGAGCGGCAAATGCCTCCAGCGGCTTGGTGTTTCCTGGTGGAACCGTAATAGTCAAAGGACTACCCACCAGGCGACTCCCCTCTGGCGGCAGCGGATAACTCACCGCCTGTGCGCCCTGACTCGCAAGCAGCATAATGAGTGAACAAAGCAGTTTTACACGACGCATCTTTTTCCTTTCCTTCGTCGCAACAGATATCCGTTAAGTATAGCTTTTATTATCTGTTTTAGTGGGTTACGACATATCTGCGCATAAAAAAACCTCGCCATCAGGCGAGGTTCAGGTTGAGCGGTAACTACGCTTCCTTACCATCTGGAAGCACAATATTGCTGGCGGCTAACTGCCCCATATTTTTGTACATAGCGCAGGCAGCTTCAATAATCGGCATCGCCAGCGCGGCCCCGCTACCTTCACCTAAACGCATCCCCATATTCAGATAAGGATCTAATTCAAGATGCGCCAGCGCGGTGCGGGCACCCTTCTCAGCGGAGAAGTGTGACGGGATTAGGTAGGGTTTAATCTGCGGTGCAATCTGGCTGGCCGCCAGAGCAGCAGAATACGAAAGAAAACCATCCAGCACGACCGGCAGGCCACAGGAGGCCGCACCAAGCATCACCCCCGCCATACCGACAAGATCAAACCCGCCAACCTTAGCCAGCACATCGACACCGTCAAGGCGATCCGGTTGATTGACGGCAATTGCCCGGCGCACAACGTCTACCTTATTCCCCACCCGAGAAAGAGGAAGGTTAGCGCCAATACCCACGACTTCCTCAGCATCACTGCCGGTCAGCACACTGACAATGGCCGCCGCAGGTGTGGTATTTGCCATACCAAGCTCACCGACACCAAACAGCGTTACGCCGTCTTTTGCCAGTTCATGGGTATAGCGGATGACTTCCAGCAACAGCTCTTCTGCCTGCGAACGGCTCATTGCTGGACCTTCGGCTATATTGCCACAGCCGCGTGCCACACGCATATTCACCACACCGGGAATAGGTTCAGCATCAATCCCAACATCTATCACATGGACCTTCGCCCCCGCCTGAGCGGCCAGGACGCAGACGCCGGTCGTTCCACGCGTCATATTGGCAGCCTGAATAGCCGTGACAACTTTAGGCGAAACGGCAACCCCTTCATCCCACACACCGTGATCGGCGCACATCACCAGCATCGCTTTGCCATTCACATGCGGCACACCCTTCAGGCCAGGCATCCCGGCCAATTGTACGGCGAGAGATTCGAGTCGCCCCAAACTTCCCGGCGGCTTAAGCAAGCCGTCGATATGCTGCTGCGCGCGCAGCATCGCGGCACTGTCGGGTGATGGGATCGTGCGGAGTAAAGAGGTTAAAGTCTGCATAAGGGTTCCAGTATGTGGGCTGACTCAGAGCAGAGCCAGCAAGAAAATCAACTCGCCAAGTTCAATGGCAGCGCCCAGCGTATCGCCGGTTTGCCCACCCAACGTGCGTTTTAATAACTGCCCAAGAATAAAAATCGCCACTATTGTGACAACTAGCGCTGCCACGCCGCGCATGCCGGGAAGTAGCACAGCGGCAAGGATCGCCGCTAATCCCAACGTAACGCAGGTTTGACGCCCGGTGACTTTGCCAATAAAAACGTTGCCCAGCCCTTCTTCGCGGGCATAGCGATGCCGATACATCAGCAACACCGCCGTTCCTCGCCCGGCGACACATGCAGCTGCCAGCGCGGCCAGCATCGGCGTGCCACGCAAAGCCAGTTCACTCACCACCAGCACCTTCGCCAGTAAAACGAAAATTAACGCCAGTCCACCGTGGGTGCCCAGACGACTGTCGCGCATGATTTCCAGCATCCGCTCGCGTCGGCGCGCCGAAAAAATGCCGTCACAGGTATCCGCCAGACCATCCAGATGAAATCCCCCGGTCAGCAACGCCAGCGTCAGCACCGCAAAAAGGGCCGCCAACGGAATACCGCACCAGGGCTGGAGCGCCATAAAGACCAGCCCCGTCAGCCCTCCCAACACGACGCCAATCAGGGGAAACATCACAATACCGCGGGAATAATGCTCGAAATCCAGTCCTTGCGACCAGCGAGCAGGAACGGGCAAGCGACTGATAAAAGAGAGCATTGCCCAGAACAACTTACTCATTTAATTTTGACTCCAATTCCTGATACCACCAGCCAGACCTCATCCGCTGCCGCCGCCAGTCGCTGGTTCACGCGTCCTGCAATATCACGAAAATGCCGCGCCAGACGGTTCTCCGGCACAATCCCCATTCCCACTTCGTTTGTGACCAACACGATCTTTGCCGGGCAGCGCTGACAGGCTGCGATCAGCGAACGGATTTCACCTTCGATAGACTGCTCCATCGCCGCGTAATCCCAGCTGTCCGGATCGCTTTCACGGCCCAGCGCAAACAGCAAGTTGGTCACCATCGTGGTGATGCATTCCAGCAGAATAGCTTCCTGAGGATCGTTCATGTCCGTGATCAGTTCATCAAGATGTTGCCAACGTTCGGCTGTCCGCCAGTGCGCAGGACGTCCATCGCGATGATGCTGAATTCGCGCAGCCATCTCCTCATCAAAAATCTGCGAAGTCGCAATATACAAAACGTTTGGGGAATCAGCGATCAGCGCTTCCGCATGCCGACTCTTACCGCTTCGCGCGCCGCCAGTAACCAGAATCATCATACTGGCTCCCGGTGTTGCTGCATGATGGTATAAATTTTCTCAATATCGATGTGTTGCCGCATCGCATCCGCCAGCAGATCAAACTGCTGCGATTTATATTGCGCGTAATGGAAGGTGGAATCCAGCGGAGCTAACCCTTTACGTTCTCGCAGGCCATTGATCAACGCTCGGGTGAAATCATCGCTGTCGAAAAGACCGTGAAGATAGGTGCCGAACGCCAGGCCATCCGGAGTGACCGCGCCGTCAGCAACGTTGCCGCCGTCTTTGTGCAACGTCATCACCGACCGGCATTCATCGGTTAATGCTGTTTCGCCCATATGAATTTCATAACCGCGAACGGATAACCCCGCCGTGCCCGCCAACCAGTCAGGCAGCGATGAGGACATTTTTCCCTCAACCAGGGTCGTGGTTTTGTGCTGGGCAAAATGGGTGACTGTATTGAGCAAGCCCAGCCCCGGCAGCGTACCGAGTCCCGACTCTACTTCATCAATGATGGTGTCACCGAGCATTTGATAGCCGCCGCAAATCCCCACCACCGGTACGTTATTACGATGTAATTGCACGACGCCATGTGCCATCCCACTTTCACGCAGCCACACCAGATCGCCAAGGGTATTTTTACTACCCGGCAAAATCACCAGATCGGCCCCCGCCAACTCTTCAGGCTGACGAACATAGCGCACGCGCACATCCGGCTGCGCAGCAAGCGCATTAAAATCAGTAAAGTTAGATATGTGTGGAATTTGAACAACGGCGATGTCGATGTCGCGTTTGTCAGTGCGCAAATACTTGCCCTTTTGCAGCGCAACGCCATCTTCATCTTCCAGATCAACATCCAGCCATGGCATCACGCCCAGTACCGGAACACCGGTCAGCGCTTCAATTTGCTCGATACCAGAGTGCAGCAGCGTCACATCACCGCGAAACTTATTGATGATCACCCCTTTTACCCGCGCGCGTTCGTGATCGTGCAACAGCGCCAGCGTGCCGTAAATGGAAGCAAACACTCCGCCACGATCGATATCCGCCACCAAAACGACAGGGCACTGAGCCATCTCTGCCATACCCATATTGACGATATCGCGATCGCGCAGGTTAATCTCTGCCGGGCTCCCCGCACCTTCCAGCACCAGCACATCAAACTCCTGCGCCAGGCTGTTATAAACTGACAGGATCTGTTCCCGCAGACGTGGCTTGTACTCGTGGTAACTCACCGCGTCCATATCGGTCGCCACTTTGCCCATCAGCACCACCTGCGCTTTTCGATCGCTGGTCGGTTTAAGCAGCACCGGGTTCATACGCACATCTGGCGTAATACCTGCGGCTTCAGCCTGAAAAATTTGCGCGCGGCCCATTTCTTTTCCCTCTGGCGTAATGCCAGAGTTCAGCGCCATGTTCTGCGATTTGAACGGCGCGGTATGCAGTCCATCCTGATAAAAAATACGACACAGCCCGGCGACCAATACGCTTTTACCCACATCAGATGCCGTTCCCTGCAACATTATTGCCTGCGTCATGACGCCTCCTTCAGTGCGTTCTCTCGCATACAGCTAAAAAATTCAGCCTCTGTTTTACACAGCGGGAAGCCCAGCTCTGTATGCAGCTTCACCAGCCAGGGCTGAGTTAATCCCGCTTGTTCAATCAGTTCAGTCTGGGCGAACACGTCGCCTGGCGCGCCGTGCGTGAGTACTTCGCCCCGGCGTAAAACGTACACCGCATCGCTGACTTCATAGATAAGATCGATATCATGGCTGGAAATTACGACGTGATTTCCTTGCGCTACGATGCGTTTGATAATCTCAATCATCTGCGTGCGACCTGATGGGTCGAGGCCCGCAGTAGGTTCATCCAGCAGCAAATACTGCGCCTGCAACACCAACGCCCCGGCAATCGCTACGCGTTTTTTTTGCCCATGGCTTAAACACTGAATGGGCTGATGGCGAAAATGCTGGGCGTCGACCAGCGTAAGCGCATCTTCCACGCGGCGAGCGATTTCAGCCTCATCCACCCCAAGATTGCGCAGGCTAAAGGCGATATCGCTGTCGATATCGGTATAAAAGATTTGCTGATCGGGGTCCTGAAATACCGTTGCCACCTGTTGACGCAGCGCCAGCAGGCCGCGCTTGCTGTAATCCAGCGGTTTGCCCTGCCACATCACCGCGCCTTGCTGTGGGCGCAATAAGCCACTCAGGTTCATAAACAGCGTGGATTTCCCGCAGCCATTAGCCCCTACCAGTCCGGTGACGGCATGCGTCGAAAAATCCAGCGTTAGCCCTTTGAGGATCGGGTCATCCTGATAGCGAAACCAAAGCGCTGAGGTGGCAAGCATACTTTTCCTTACAGGTGAAAATCACCCTGATACAGTTTGATATCCAGTGTGGTGGTCATTTGCTGGTAGCGGATCAACACGCGGGTAAACAGCAATCCCACCAGCATTGCCAGAGAGCGGTAGCCCAACGGCAAGCTACGATAACCAAAACGCAGCGTTTGTGCGCGATGAATAGCCAGCGCCTCGTCTAACAGGATAAAAATAAACCGCCAGGTCAGCAGGATCTGCTCAGTTAGCAGGCGAGGAACATGCGCGCGTTTGAGTAAGATAATTAATTGCGGAAACGGCAGATTCAGCACCAGCCAGAAAGTTGCCGCCAGCGCGGCAAGGCTGCGCCAGAAGGTTTCATTGGCGGTTACGAGACCTGGTGCGCTGATCCCCAACCAATAACTTCCCACAGGTATGCTGGCCAACAGCGTCTGTGGATCGCGGCTGATGCTAAACAAAATGGTCACCACGCCAACCGTGAGAAAACCAAACGGTAATGCCATCCAACGGCACCAGCGCCAGAAGGAAATACGCAGCAGCCAGCAGCTCAGCGCGGCAATAAGTAAAAGCTCAATACCCTGCCCCAATGGGGGCAGAGTAAACGCCAGAATCATCATCACCAGCCAGAGCAGAAATTTCCGCACCGGCGAGACATGAACCCAACGGCTTTGATAGCTAAGCCTGTCAAGCCCGGTCATCACGGCGTTGCCTACCCTTGGTGTAACCCAGGATATAGAAAATCACAGCTGCGCCCAGCGATCCCTGGAGTGTAAACAGCAGACTTTCAATTTCACCGCTTGCGGGTTCATACAACGGCTGGAACCAGGGCTCATAATGCGGGGCAATAGCCTGAATCTGGCTTTCCGCCTCACCATCTGAACCGCCGTATTCCCCACCGTGGTTGATAAAGAACGGCAGGATCACCAGCGCCACTACCATGCCCAATATAATCAGCGTCTTTTTCATCGTTAATGCCCTTGTGCGGTTATCAACTGGCGTTTGGTTAGCTGATCGTAAATCAGCACGGTAAGTAACCCTTCCGCAATCGCAATTGGGATCTGCGTCAGGCAGAAAATCCCCATGAACTTAATGATTGAGCCGGTAGCACCAGCAGAGGGATCCGGGAACGCAACGCCCAGCTGTACCGAGGTCACAAAATAGGTGACGAGATCCGCCAGCATCGCACACAGGAAGACGCAGACATCACGACGCAGCCCTGCGCGGCAGGCCATTTTCCACACCATGTAACCCACTACCGGGCCAATTACCGCCATCGACATGCCGTTCGCGCCGAGCGTCGTTAAACCACCGTGTGCCAACAGCAGAGCCTGGAACAGCAGAACAATCGCTCCAAGGATGGCTACCACGCCCGGTCCAAACAGGATAACCGCCAGGCCTACACCGGTAGGATGTGAGCAGCTTCCGGTAACAGAAGGAATTTTCAGCGCCGACAGCACAAAAATAAAGGCGCCACACAGGGCCAGCAAAACCTTCTGGTGGTTATCCTCTTGCACGATTTGGCGCAAACGTACCAGCCCGTACCAAAGGCAGGGTAAAAACAGCAGCCACCAGGCCAGCGCCCACATTGGCGGCAAGAAACCTTCCATGATGTGCATGGCGAACGCTTGTTCAGGAACAATCATCAGTAATAGCGCCGCAGCCAACCCGCTGAAAGACAGCTGTTTTAGCTGTTGTTCAAGCTTCATTGTGCATACTCCCACTGTTTATTGACCAGAATGGTCGAGAAATAAGGCAGCGGCTGATCGTCGCTCACCTCATCGAGATGACGCCAGCACTGTTCACCCGGCAGCGTGGCTTCAGACATCATTAATGCGCAGTCCAACAAACCCTCTTGTTGCAGCAGCGCTTTGATACGCGCAAAACGACCGTACACTTTCATCAACACCAGACTGTCATGCTGTTTTAATGCTTGCTGGATTTCCGCTTCCGGTGCGGTACAGGAGACCACCGCCAGTGACTGCTGCTCCATAGCGAGCGGCGTTTTGGAACGCGCGGCAATCGCGGCGAAAGACGTGACGCCAGGAACGATTTCCAGCCAGTCAGGACAACCAATACGCTGAAGTAAAAAGACCCAGGTGCTGAACAGCATCGCATCGCCGAGAGTAATAAACCCCACCAGCTTACCGGCTTCGACTTCCTGAACCAGCGCGGCAGCAACTTCATCCCAGACGGCCTCTTTTTCAGCGCTGTCGGCACTCATGGGAAAATGGCAGCAGCGGACTTCGGTCTGCTCGCCGATATACTCACGTACAATCGACAATGCCAGACTGTCGCCGCCTTTACGCCCGGCAGGCGCATAGAGAATATCCAGCGCGCCCAGCGTGCGTGCCGCACGCACGGTAATCAGGTCGGAAGCACCTGGCCCGGTGCTTAATGCGTACAGTTTTCCGCTCATGCAGCTTCCTCCAGCGCCACATTAAGCGCCTGCTGTAAATGTGCCACGAACATGGCGCGAACCGCCGGGTTCTCACCCAGACCACTAAGCCACGGCGTAGCCGGGATCCCTGCTGCATTGAACAACGTTTTCCAGGAATCATCTTCGTCGGAGGCCATATCGTTGATGGCATGGTCGCCAGCGACTAACATCAGCGGCATCAGATGCACCGCCGTCACCCCTTCCTGAGATAAACTTTCAATCAACACACCCACTTCCGGATAGCTTTCAACCGCCCCAACCCGCGCGGGAAAGCGCTGCGCCGTCATCATGTGGTCGAGACAGGCATAGGCGGCAAAAGCATGGTGGCTGGCGCCGTGCCCCATAAACACCACTTTTTCATTTTCGCCAAGCGTCGGCATCTGCTGTTGCAGCGCCAGCATCAGCTGGGCGTAATCTTCATGGCTGCTCAGCAGCGGTACACCCAGCGTCAGGCGTGAAAACAGCGGACGCATACTTTGCACTTCGCGGACAATTTTTTCGTATTCGTCGCCATTGATAATGTGCAGCGACTGAATAGCCACATCCTGATACCCCTGCTCCGCCAGCTTTTGCAGCGCCTGCAGCGGCGTATCGATATCAATGCCGTCGCGCTGCTTGAGCTTGCGGATTATCATCCCGGAGGTAAACGCCCGGAACAGGTCGCGGTCGGGGCAACTGGCTGCGAGATCGCGCTCACAGGCCACAATATTTTTCTCGCAGGTGTCGTGATAGCTGGTGCCAAAGCTGACCACCAGAAGCGCCTTTTTCATCTCTAACTCCTTAAGCAGCGGCCAGCCAGCGCGTTAAACGCGCCCCAAAGGCGGCCTGACTTTCCAGTAACTCTTCTCCCGTCACCAACGGTGCCGGACGTGTAATCACGATGCAGGGGATACCGGCATCCAGACAGGGTTGAACTTTTTCCTGATAACCACCTTCAGCGCCTGAAGCCTTAGAGATCACCACATCAGCCTGACACTGGCGATAAAACGCGGCATTGAACTCGGCGCTAAACGGCCCGCACAGTGCGAAGATTTCACCGACGCCAAATCCCAGATCCGCGCATTGCTGAATGACCTCAGGTACAGGCAGAACGCGCGCCAGCAGCGTTTTTTCAGGCAACCCTTCGCGCCAGATGGCCAGATCTTTACTGCCGGTCGTCAGCAGCACACGATCGCCGAAGCGTCGCGCCACCTCACAGGCTTGCGGAATGCTTTGTACGGTATACAGGTGCGGGTGAGTTAACCCACTCAACTGCTCAGGGCGCTGGTAGCGGCTTAGCAGTACGCCCGCCGCTTCGCAGGCGCTCATGATGTTGCGGCTCACCACCTCGGCGTACGGATGCGAGGCATCGATCACCCAGCGCGTCCGATTTTCCTGTAGCCAGGCAATCATTTGTTCGCGCTCCAGACGCCCGCAGCGCACCAGGCCTTTGATGTCTCCCGCCAGTTGTTTCCCTGTTGGGGTTGCAACTGACAGGGTGTAGGCCACGTTTGCCGCATCCAGTTGCTGGCACAGCATGCGCGCATCGCTCGTACCGCCCATGACCAGCACATCACCGTAATTCACAGCACATAACCTCGTGGCGTGATCATCAGGCCGTCCTGAACATAGGTTGTTTTGTTACCCACGATCACAAGGCTGGTCATATCAACCGGTTCGAAATCCATTTCACCGAGCGTGGTTAACCATTTTTCCTGCTTTTTACGTCCGGCAGACTTCACAATACCAACCGGCGTTTGCGCGCTTTTGCTGGCGGAAAGCAGCTCAAATGCGCGCGCCAGATGACCTTCGCGACCCCGACTGCGCGGGTTGTAGAAACAGATAACAAAGTCTGCCTCACCGGCGGCAACGATGCGTTTTTCAATAACCGGCCATGGCGTTAACAGATCGCTTAAGCTGATGTGGCAGAAGTCGTGCATCAGCGGCGCGCCCAGCAAAGAGGCCGCGGCAATACTAGCGGTCATGCCAGGTATTAGCCTGACCTCAACATCCAGCTTTTGCTTGCTGACCAGTTCGAGCACCAGCCCGGCCATACCGTAAATCCCCGCGTCACCGCTACTGATCAGCGCCACGTTATGACCCGCCTGTGCCAGTTCGATCGCCGCCTGGCAGCGTTCAATCTCTTTGCACATTCCGGTTTTGATCACCTGCTTGTCACCCGTGAACGCTTTTACCAGATGGGTGTAGGTTTTATAGCCAACGATGATTTCCGCTGCCTGCAGTGCTTCAACGGCTTCCATGGTCATCATTGCCTGCGAGCCAGGGCCAATTCCAATTACGCTTAACATCAGTGTGAAACTCCCAAAGTGATGGTGACGCCCTGTTCTCGCAGGGTCTCGCCTAACAGTTTTCCGTGGCTCAACAGCCAGGCTGCAGGACCGGAAACGCTTCCTGTACCTACCGTTTTGCGAACAAACGATGAGGCCGGAAAACGGTGCTCATGCTCACGCAGCGCGTCAGCGGTAAAGGTTTCGAAAGGAACGCGACAGCACGAAGCCAGTTGGATAAGTCCCTGTTCATCTTTTTTCAGCGTGATGCTGCCAATCGCTTTTAGCGCCAACGGATCGAGCTGTTGAGCTTCAAGTTGCCGGGCAAGCAGCGCAGCCAGCAGAGGGAACGGCGTATCACGGCGACAGCCAATTCCGGCCACAACCCGCTGTGGCACCAACTTCCAGTGCGGAACAGGCAGGTCAGGTAAATTGGTGCGTAAGGTGATGCACACCAACGCATCCAGTTCAGGGAGCTGGTTAAGATCGGTAACCGTAATAAATCCGCGCCGGTCGCAATGGCTGACATCCTGCGTCAGTTCGTCATCCCACCACAGACCAACCCGTTTATTGCTGACCAGCATCTGATTCACGATCTTCACCGCCGAACGGAAATCACTCATCCGGGCATTCAGTTGAAATGCCAGCGTATCCAGTGCCGCCATATCGTTCACATCCGTCGCGGTAGTGATAACCGGGTCAGCGCCCAACATGCCCGCCAGATAACGCGCCAACGCATTGGCACCGCCCGCGTGGCCGGAGAGCAGGCTGATGACATGCTGGGCACGTTCATCAATGACCACCACTGCCGGATCGCAGAATTTGTCATTGACCAGCGGGGCCAGTACGCGGACCGCAATGCCGGTCGCACCGATAAAAATCAGCGCCGAGTAATTCGTAAACGCTTCGCGGGCGGTATTCGCAAAACCGTTTTCAAAGGGAATAAACCCCTCCTCCAGCAGCTTTTCACTGGTAAAACAGGTAACCGGCAGCATGGCTGCCAGACGTTTCGCCAGCACAACGCCACCAGGAGTCAGGCAAAAAAGCGCAATTGACTCAGGCTTTACGGTATTCATGGCTAAAGTCCGCCGCATAGAGTTTGGAGTAGTGATACTCCGAGCCCAGGAAATTACCGACCAGAATAAGGGCCGTTTTACGGATGCCCGCATCGCGAACCTTGTCGCCAATATCCGCCAGGGTCCCGCGCACAGTCTGGCTTTCCGGCCAGGTCGCTTTATAGATCACCGCCACGGGCGTGGTCGCCGGATAGCCGCCTTCAATCAGACGCTCAGCCACCCGATGAATGCGCTGGACGGAAAGATAAATCGCCATAGATGTCTGGTGACTGGCAAAAGACTCCAACTGTTCACGTTCCGGTACCGGGGTGCGGCCTTCCAGGCGCGTAATGATCAGACTCTGTGAAACTTCAGGTACGGTGTACTCCACACCCAGCTCCGCCGCCGCGCCGAGGAACGCGCTGACGCCAGGCACCACCTGCCAGTCAATCCCGCGTTTGGTCAGCTCCTCACCCTGCTCGCGTACGGAACCGTACAACGAGACATCGCCGGTTTGCAGGCGCACAACGGTCTTGCCCGCTTTCACTCCAGCTTCCATCAGATCAAGGATCTGCTCCAGATGCAGTTCAGCGCTGTCGTGACATTCAGCACCGGCAGGGCAATACTCCAGCAGTTCAGTGTTAATCAGCGATCCGGCGTAGATAACAACCTGCGCCTGCTGCAGCAACCGGTAACCTTTGAGGGTAATCAGCTCGCGATCGCCAGGACCTGCGCCAACAAACCACACGCTACGGGGATCAAAAATCTCAGACATGGTTTCCTTCCTTCTGACAGGCGATAACAAATACGGGGTTATTCGGTTTGAAATAGTGACCACTGCCAAGCGTGGCAAGCGAGGAAACCTGTAACTGCAGGCAATCCACTCCCTGTACGCCAAGATGGTCCAGATGTGCCAGCGCGGTGTTGAGGTTTTCCTGGAGGATAAACGTCATCACCAAACGCCCTGCGGGATGCAATTGGCGCATCGACCAGTCAATCAGTTCGGTCAAATGGCCGCCGCTGCCGCCCATGAAGATGGCATCGGCTTTTTCCGTGATGGTCATGGGTGCAACACCGGGAAAAATATCGATATTTGCGCAGGCAAAATGCTGGCGGTTTTCATCCAGCAACCTAAGCGCCGCCGGGTTACGTTCGATGGCCGTTACACGTAATCCGGGATATTGCAACGCCGCCTCTATCGACACACTGCCGGTTCCGGCACCAATATCAATCAGGTGACTGGCGCGGTGTAATTCAAGTTTTGAGAGGGCAAGTGCGCGTACCGCTTCTTTAGTCATCGGCACTTTCTCTCCACGCAGAAACAGCTCATCTTTCATCAAGGATCACCACTGCATTCATGTCATAGTCAGCGTTAACTTCACGCACAGGCAGGAAATGGATCTGTTCGTTTTCCATCGCCAGGTTTTCGCCAATCACCATCCAGCGATGCCCCTTGCCTCGGGCAATGAGCTGCTGTGCGATTTCACGCGGGCCACACAGCGCATCAGTCACCATCGCCACCTTGTTATGCCGCGCCAGCTCGTCGAAACAGACGCTGCGGCCATGGCTACTGGTCAGCCACATATCGTTCATATCAATACCGGACTGCGCGCACAGGTACTGCACCGCGCTAATACCGGGAATTATCCGCACGTTCTCAATGCCAAAATGCGCCACCATGCGCGTCCCGATGCCGTAAAACAGCGGGTCGCCAGACGCCAGTACCACAACATGCTTCTCCTGGTGCGCACTAATCCAGCTCAGGAGTTCCGGGATATTGGCGCCAAGAGCAAACTGTTCACCGGCAAAATCCGGGAATTGCTGCAAATGCCGCTTTCCACCGACCAGAACATCCGCCGTCGCGACCGCTTCACGCGCCGCAGGCGTCATCAAATGCAAACCGGCTGGCCCCATCCCTACAACGGTTAACATTGCATCTCCTCAGCAATCTCTGCGACCGGGCGATTACTGCCAAGCACCTGATTATCAAAAGAAAACATGATAGCGTCGCAGGTCGGGGGATTTTTGGTAAAGCGCAGCGTTTGCAGGACACGCATACAGATGCGCTTAGCCAGGTGGTTATAAATGTGCTGAAAACCGTATGCGTCGATGTGTTCCATCGCCGCCTCGGTGGTATCGCAGTCGCTGACCAGCGTCAGCAGTTCCAGCGGTGCGCCAAGTAGCGCGAGGTGGGCCACCAGCGTTTCCATGCGGGCATCGGCAATATGGCTATGAGTGTGGAAGATCCCCGCCGCGATTTTGACGAGCTTACCGGGGTGCCCCACCAGCACGATTTGCCGGAACCCCAGACGTACGGCTTCTTCAATCATGTAACCGACAAAGTTGCTCATGGTGACCACAACCTGGGTGTCGATACCCATCTGCTCGCGAACAAAACGCTCGCCGTGGTTTCCAGGCACCAGTACGACACGCTCCAGCCCCGCCGCCCGCTTAATTTCCAGCTCCAGCGACAGTGAACGCTTCCAGCTCTCTTCCGACATCGGCGTGACAATACCCGTGGTGCCAATAATCGAAATGCCGCCCAAAATGCCAAGGCGCGAGTTGTAGGTTTTTTGCGCCCGTTCTTCGCCTTCTGGCGCGAAGATTTCAATCTGCGCCCCACGATTTGGGCCAATCGCTTCGCGGACGGCAGATTCAATGGTCTGGCGAGGTGTACGGTTAATCGCCGAACTGCCCACCGGCAGGCCAATCCCTTTGCGGGTTACCGTACCGACCCCTTCACCGCCCTGTAAGGCAATCACGCCACTATCGTCTAACGTCACGCGGGCAAAAATCAGCATGCCGTGGGTGGCGTCCACATCATCTCCACCGTCTTTGCGGATGGCCGCTATTGCCTGCTGCCCTTCGATATGCGGTGACTCCACGCTCAGGCACAGCGTCACCCCGGAAGGCGTCACGATGGAAACCTGATGGATGAGGTGTTGGCGCAATACCATCAACGCGGCAACTTTTGCCGCTGCCGTGGCGCACGATCCCGTGGTATATCCTTTACGCAGCGCTTTACCGTTGTGCCACACCGGCGTATCGAAGGCCTCGCTCATCGCGCCCCCTGCATGTGATAAAGCATGGCGTTGACGATAGCGGCGGCGACATTGCTTCCCCCTTTGCGGCCTAACGCTGCAATGGCGGGCAAATTGCTTTGGGTCAGGGCATCTTTCGACTCTTCAGCACCAACGAACCCGACCGGTACACCCACCACACCGCTGACGGCAACATCATGCTCAAGCAGGCGGAACAGCGCAGTCGGCGCGTTGCCAAAGACAAACAGCTTTTCCCCCTCTTCCTTCACCGCAATGTCAACGGCCGCCATGGACCGGGTAATACCCTGCTCTTTTGCCGTACGCACAACCCGCGGGTCGCTGATGTAGCAGCGGCATTCACCGCCGAATTTTGCCAGCAGCGTTTTATTGATCCCGGAAAGCGCCATCGTGGTGTCGGTATAAATCACGCTCGAACGGCTAAGCGCAGCACAAAACTGCTCCAGCACATCACGGGAAAACCACAGAATGTCCAGCCAGTCAAAATCTGCCGTCGTGTGAATAACACGCTTGATAATGGCTTCATGTAACGGACTGGCAAACTGATAGTCCGGACGCGTTTCACGGATGATCTCGCCAATAATGTCGAAACTTTTGGCTTCAATCGCCTGGGGTTGCTGGATATATTGCATTATGTTGTCCTCAGGCTACACCGACCCACAGCCACCGCAGCGCAATAAACAGCGCCAGTGCCAGCGTCGATGCCACCCACATCAGTCGAATCGTATGGGAAATGTCGTCTACCGAAATGTCGCGTTGAGCATCACCGATCCACGGTTTCTCAACGCGCTCGCCAAAGTAGTCATTAGGACCACCCAGACGAATGCCTAATGCCCCGGCTACGGATGCCTCTGACCACGCACAGTTTGGGCTGCTGTGGTTGTAGCGATCGCGCCAGCCAATCTGTAAAGCTCGCGAGCCGTCTTTACGGCATAAAAATGCCGCCACGCCCAGCAACAGCCAGCTCAGTCTTGCAGGAATAAAGTTCGCAACATCGTCCAGACGCGCGCTGACCATACCAATAGCGCGGTATTTTTCATGTTTGTAGCCCACCATGGAGTCAAGGGTGTTTACCGCTTTGTAGGCCATCGCCAGGGGCGCACCGCCGAGGAGGAGAAAGAACAACGGCGCGATAATGCCGTCTACGGTGTTTTCAGCCACGGTTTCCACCACCGCGCGATTGATCTGCTGCGGTTGCAGTTGTGAGGTGTCACGCCCCACAATCCATGACAATTTTTCCCGACTCTGAGCAAGGTCACCGGCCCGCAGCGGACGTTCGACATCCTGCGCGGCCTTTGCCAGGCAGCGCCCGGCCAGCACGGTAAAGATCATCCATACCTCTACCACCCAACCCAACCAGGGATGAACAGATTCTGCCAGTGCCAGCACGCCCCAGGACACAGCCCAGGTCAGACCAACCACCACAATCCACATCACCGCACCGCCAATGCGCAGCGCACGGTCGCTATGACAGTAACGCCGAACAATTCGCTGCACGGCAGAAATCAGATTGCCAATCCAGCGCACCGGATGCGGCCAGTTCTGCGGATCGCCGATGATAAAATCAAGCAGCCAGGCAACACACCACGCAAGGATCGTCATAGCGCACTCCTCGCGGCTGCCAGCCAATGGTTAAGCATCTGCGGACGTTGAGCAAAATGAACGTGTAGATAGCTGGCGAAGGTGTTTCCGACCTGCCAGCCGCCGGACCAGGCTTGCAGCGTTTTACCATCGCGCACTTTGCGACAGTTCATCACCGCTGGCGTTTCAGGAGTAAAATCAGAGTAGTGGAATTCATGTCCGCGCAGCACTTCACCTTCTGCAGCTAACAATGTTTGCTGCGCGGCCTGCGCTTCGCAGTAGCCAAATCGGGTCAGACGTTTCCCCATTTTGCTGTGGCCGGGAATGATATCCGCCATCAGCCAGGTATCGCCGTTGCTGTCCTCAAGCGAACTGCCGAGATACATCAGCCCCCCGCACTCTGCATAAATCGCGACGCCACGTTGATGTGCCTCTCGCAGTTGATTCAGCATCGAGACATTGCGAGCCAGCGCCGCAGCGTGTAGCTCAGGATATCCGCCACCTAACCAAATCATCTGACAGTCCGGCAAACAGGTGTCGTGCAACGGGCTAAAACGAACAATATTTAGCCCCGTACGTTCCAGCAGCGTAATGTTATCCGGGTAGTAGAAGTTGAAGGCTTCGTCATCGGCAATTGCAACCGTTAGCCCTGCTCCGGCGTCTGCGGCGGGCAGCGTTGGCCATTCGCCAGCAGGAAGATTGGTTGACTGGCTTAATGTCAGCAGCGCGTCAATATCAAGGGTTTGCTCCAGTGTCGCGGCAAAAGCCTGCCACGGTTGCTGATTGATAACCGACTCACGTGCGGTTACTAAACCCAGATGACGTTCGGGAAGGGCAACGCCCTCCATACGGGGTACGTAGCCCAAGACGGGTACATCGCAGTAACGTTCGATTGCGACTTTCAGTAACTGGTAATGCGTTTCGCTGTTAACCCGATTAACAATAACCCCGGCGATGTTCAGGGTGGGATCAAAATGCTGAAACCCCATTACCGTTGCGGCGATTGAAGTGGAAACGGCTTTACCATCAACCAGTAAGATGATCGGACAGCCTAACTGTTTAGCCATCGCGGCGGTGCTGCAGTAGTTTGGGTCGGTACCATAGCCGTCATACAGCCCCATCACACCTTCAATAACGGCAATATCCGCATGTTGCATCTGCTCGTTGAATAGAGCGTTCAGCGTGGGGACGGGAAGCATGAAGCTATCAAGATTGCGGGAAGCGGTACCGCATACCGCTGTATGCCAGCCGGTATCAAGGTAATCAGGACCTACTTTGCAAGGCTGGACGCGCAAACCGCGTTTTTTCAACAAGCTCAACAAGCCCAGCGTCACCGTGGTTTTACCACAGCCGCTTCCGGTACCTGCAAGAACAAATGCGTGAAAATTGGCCGCCATACCCTGATCCTGTTCAGGGTGGTAGGGGTGTAGAGATACCCAGTCTCTCGACTGTATGCATCTGAACCACCCACTTCCCACCGAAGTTGTTGGTAGTCACTGACAGGCAGGTCTTCTGGCTTAGCGTCATCCTCACCCGTCCTTCCCAATCTTGCGATCAGTGGTCCATACGGGGTCGTCAGCATCACAGCAGCGGGGGCTGCGGGGGATTCTCACCCCCTTCCCTACCACAAATGTGGCAAACCTGTCAGTTCAAGAGCCTGGTTAATTAAGCTCTCTGTTATGAGGTAATTTCACAACCTCATGACAATAATTCAATTTAATATCTTTCCGAGTTCATTCAGCCAATTTTCTGGCCTTAACCCACTTATTCATACGTTCACTTTTTGAATGAAAGTATCAGCTAAGAATAAAGAAAGTCATTCGCGCAGACACTGTATCTCATCACAAAAATAAAAACTGGTGCAGTTTATCCCTCTAATACCATTATTTTGTTGCGCTATGACAATTTATTGACTGCTGTTGTCACATTTCATTTTATAATGACTGACATAGCACCCGATATCAAAAATCGGCAATAGCAAAATATTGCTATTTAAGCGGATTCACCGCGTGAAATGACATTTATTTGCTGGCGAAATGCCTGCGGCGTAACCTGATAGGTCTGGCGGAAAACTTTGCAAAAATAACTTGTTTGCGAAAAGCCTAAATTACGCGCAATGCTGGCTATGCTCCAGTCACTGTGACAAAGCAGCTCTTTGGCACTGGCCATTCTTTGCTGGTTTACCCATGCGTTAAAACCAATACCCTGATATTTTTTGAACAATTTGCTGAAATAGTACGGGCTAAGGAAAACATGAGAGGCAACATCTTCCAGACGCAGATCGTCTGATAAATGTGCATCAATATAGCGCAGGGCTTTTTTCATTTTACTGTCATGAGGGTTGGTACTACGGTTAGCGCGTACCGGCTCTGACTGCTGCGGGTTATCTTTGATAACAACAAAATTAAGTTGTTTCTTAAGGCAATTTTCGACGATGAGCTTGAGTAAATCCGCTGAAGCAATGACTCGAGAATAGTCCATTTCAGGTACATTACGGAACTCGTTTACCAGTTCGGGATCGGCTTGCCAGCGGTCATCGACGTTCAGAATATCAACGAGGCCTACATCGTTACTTAAGCGTACTTGTCCACAAAGCACGAACCCTACCAGGTGTCCCGCGATGACCAGCGGAATTGAGAAATCGGTAAGCCCGGCATGGCAGCGATAAATGCAGGGTTGATCGGATTTAGAGGCTTCCAACCCTCCACAGCGGTCGCTCATACGACAACGCGTACTATGCTGAGGATGCTGGCGCATCAACTGGCAAAAAGGAGTGAAATTAAAAAGCTCAGAAATTTCATCACCGTGAATATTGACAACCACAACAGCCAGACTGGTGGCCTGTGCAAAATCCTGTGCGATTTTATTAATGAGTTCTGAGTTCAGGGCACTCGCAGAAATCATGATAAAACCTCTCAGTTAATTTATTGTTATAAATAAAACATATTATTCACACATTCATTTTCATCTCGCGATCCGGCGCGCTGATGAAAGTCAGCATTGAACATAACAAAAGTCTCCCATTGTTGGGAGACTTTTTAAGCCGTTCAGGAAACCGGATCACGAAAACAGTTTTTACCTTTCAATAATAAACATCTTTCGTGAAGCTAGCTCTCGTTTTCCTCCAACTTACACGAATTACACGGTAAATTTTTGCCAATAAAATAACGATAAATTGCTGCGCCCGCACAGGCGCCGATGATGGGAGCCACAATCGGCACAATAAAATATGGGATATCACGCCCACCTGTCATCGCAACATCACCCCACCCGGCCATCCAGGCAAACAATTTAGGACCAAAATCACGTGCCGGGTTCATCGCAAAGCCGGTAAGTGGACCGGTTGATGCGCCGATAACAGCAACCAGAATACCAATCAGCAGTGGTGCTAACGGGCCTTTGGGAACACCGTTACCGTCGTCCGTTAGCGCCATAATCATCCCCATCAGAATGGAGGTAATCACCACTTCGACCAGTGCGGCCTGCCAGACACTCAGTGCGGCGGCAGGATACGTACTAAAAATGCTGGCAAGTTGCAGGCTTTCCAGACTGCCGCGTACCATTTGGTGGGCTGATTCATACTCAATAAATAAGCTGCCGTACAACAAATAGGCCAGCATAGCGCCACCAAAGGCACCCGCTATCTGAGCGACAGAATAAGGCAGTACTTTACGCCCCGGAAAACAGGCAAACAACCAAAGTGCGATGGTAATCGCGGGGTTGAGATGGGCCCCAGAAATCCCGGCTGTCAGGTAAACTGCAAGCGAGATCCCCAAGCCCCATATGATGCAGATCTCCCACAATCCCAAACTGGCACCCGCGACCTTCAGGGCGCTCAGGCACCCAATACCAAAAAACAAAAATAGTCCGGTACCCAAAAACTCAGCAATACATTGCGCTCTTAGTGAATCGTTCATTGTGACACCTTCTAAGCAGAGTTCGTGTCTTTACCAGCGGACT
The DNA here is from genome assembly GCF_030332565.1 of Citrobacter sp. Cpo109. Classification (NCBI taxonomy): domain Bacteria; kingdom Pseudomonadati; phylum Pseudomonadota; class Gammaproteobacteria; order Enterobacterales; family Enterobacteriaceae; genus Citrobacter; species Citrobacter sp. Cpo109. Next base: position 50,444 of record NZ_JAOWHQ010000042.1, on the reverse strand, counting down.
CCTTGCTGGCAGGAAGATTACTTCAAGGCTTACTATAAAAATCTGTATCGGCAAATTGTTGGCAATCTGCAAGCGACATGCCCTTAAAAATCGTGTTGTGATAGCAAATTCTTGCCATCACCTTTAATAAAGCAGGCGGTAAAACGAGGATTTACCCTATTAAAAGTACATTTTCAAAATAATAAAATATTGCGAACAGCAGAATTCCATTTTCAAACGATCATCACAATTTCATTTTTCTCGCATAGCAAATGATATTTAAACTGTCACTCGGAAAAGTGTAAATATGGAATTAACATAACCAAATAGTCACATTGCTAAAACCAAAAATAATCAATAAAAACAAATTGTTATAATTGTGCATAGCAATTTTATCTCACCATAACCCCACTATTTTTTCACTCTTACTTTCAACTCAGCCATTCTTTTTCCTCGCTTCTTTTTATAGTCATGAAAATCGGGACAACCCAGGCGAGGTCTTTATGCAACAAGAAGCGTTAGGAATGGTAGAAACCAAAGGCTTAACTGCAGCCATAGAGGCCGCAGATGCAATGGTGAAGTCAGCCAATGTAATGCTGGTCGGCTACGAAAAAATTGGTTCGGGGCTGGTAACAGTCATTGTTCGTGGCGATGTCGGCGCAGTCAAAGCAGCAACAGATGCAGGTGCCGCCGCAGCCCGTAATGTGGGAGAAGTGAAAGCCGTACACGTCATCCCACGCCCGCATACCGATGTAGAAAAAATCTTACCGAAGGGAATTAGCTAATGAGCAGCAATGAGCTGGTTGAACAGATCATGGCGCAGGTGATTGCTCGCGTGGCAACGCCGGAACAGCAGGCTATCCCTGAAAATAATCCTCCAACACGAGAAACGGCTATGGCAGAGAAAAGCTGCAGTTTAACGGAGTTTGTCGGTACCGCGATTGGCGACACCGTCGGTCTGGTAATCGCCAACGTAGACAGCGCCCTACTGGACGCAATGAAACTTGAAAAACGGTATCGCTCCATTGGCATCCTTGGCGCCCGTACTGGCGCAGGCCCGCACATCATGGCCGCCGATGAAGCGGTAAAAGCCACCAATACTGAAGTCGTCAGTATTGAGTTACCACGTGATACCAAAGGCGGCGCAGGTCATGGCTCGCTGATTATTCTTGGCGGCAACGATGTTTCCGACGTGAAACGCGGCATTGAAGTCGCACTGAAAGAACTGGATCGCACCTTTGGCGATGTTTATGCCAATGAAGCGGGTCACATCGAAATGCAGTACACCGCACGCGCCAGCTACGCACTTGAAAAAGCCTTTGGCGCACCGATTGGCCGTGCCTGTGGCGTTATCGTCGGCGCGCCGGCATCCGTTGGTGTCCTGATGGCCGATACGGCCCTGAAATCAGCCAACGTGGAAGTTGTGGCCTACAGCTCCCCTGCCCATGGCACCAGCTTCAGTAACGAAGCCATTCTGGTTATTTCGGGTGACTCTGGCGCTGTTCGTCAGGCCGTTATCTCCGCCCGTGAAATCGGTAAAACCGTACTCGGGACCCTCGGCTCAGAGCCGAAAAACGATCGTCCGTCCTACATCTGATATCAGTGAGGCTGATTCATGAGATCGAAAAGATTTGAAGCACTGGCGAAGCGCCCTGTGAATCAGGATGGTTTCGTTAAGGAGTGGATCGAAGAAGGCTTCATTGCGATGGAAAGCCCGAACGACCCCAAACCGTCGATTAAAATCGTCAACGGTACAGTCACTGAACTGGACGGTAAATCCGCCAGTGAATTTGACTTAATCGACCATTTCATTGCCCGCTACGGCATTAACCTGGCGCGCGCTGAAGAAGTCATGGCGATGGATTCGGTCAAACTGGCCAATATGCTTTGCGACCCTAACGTGAAGCGCAAAGACATAGTGCCGCTGACCACCGCAATGACGCCGGCAAAAATTGTCGAAGTGGTGTCCCATATGAACGTCGTTGAGATGATGATGGCGATGCAGAAAATGCGTGCTCGTCGTACACCCTCTCAACAAGCGCACGTCACTAACGTCAAAGATAACCCGGTGCAGATTGCCGCTGATGCCGCTGAAGGCGCATGGCGCGGGTTTGACGAACAGGAAACAACCGTTGCCGTTGCACGTTATGCGCCATTTAACGCCATTGCGCTGTTAGTCGGCTCGCAGGTTGGACGCCCTGGCGTATTAACCCAGTGCTCGCTGGAAGAAGCTACCGAACTTAAACTCGGCATGCTAGGCCACACCTGCTACGCGGAAACCATCTCCGTCTATGGTACTGAACCCGTCTTTACCGACGGCGATGACACGCCATGGTCGAAAGGCTTCCTCGCCTCGTCCTATGCATCCCGTGGTCTGAAAATGCGCTTTACCTCCGGCTCTGGCTCAGAAGTTCAGATGGGTTACGCCGAAGGCAAATCGATGCTTTATCTGGAAGCCCGCTGCATTTACATCACCAAAGCGGCGGGCGTACAGGGCCTGCAAAACGGTTCAGTAAGCTGCATCGGTGTCCCTTCCGCCGTGCCGTCAGGCATTCGTGCAGTGTTGGCTGAAAACCTGATTTGTTCCTCTCTGGATCTGGAATGCGCCTCCAGCAACGACCAAACCTTTACCCACTCGGATATGCGTCGTACTGCGCGTCTGCTGATGCAGTTCCTGCCGGGTACTGACTTCATTTCTTCTGGTTATTCCGCGGTGCCGAACTACGACAACATGTTTGCGGGTTCGAACGAGGATGCTGAAGATTTTGACGACTACAACGTTCTTCAGCGCGACCTGAAAGTAGACGGTGGTCTGCGTCCGGTTCGTGAAGAAGATGTTATCGCCATTCGTAACAAAGCGGCACGTGCGCTGCAGGCCGTCTTTGCCGGGATGGGATTACCACCAATAACTGATGAAGAAGTGGAAGCTGCGACCTACGCCCACGGTTCGAAAGATATGCCGGAACGTAACATCGTTGAAGACATCAAGTTTGCACAAGAGATCATCAATAAAAACCGTAACGGTCTGGAAGTGGTGAAAGCCCTTGCTCAGGGCGGATTTACCGATGTCGCTCAGGACATGCTCAACATCCAGAAAGCCAAGTTAACCGGGGATTACCTGCATACCTCCGCCATTATCGTTGGCGACGGACAGGTGCTATCCGCTGTCAATGATGTTAACGACTATGCCGGTCCGGCAACAGGTTATCGCCTGCAGGGCGAACGCTGGGAAGAGATCAAAAACATCCCTGGCGCACTTGATCCCAACGAGCTTGGCTAAGGGGTGAAAAATGGAAATTAATGAAAAACTGCTGCGCCAGATAATTGAAGATGTGTTGTCTGAAATGCAGACCAGCGACAAACCCGTCTCTTTCCGCGCATCTACAGCGGCAAGCGCACCTCAGGCTGCGGCGACACAGGGAGACAGCTTTCTGACCGAGATTGGTGAAGCCAAACAAGGCCAGCAACAGGACGAAGTGATTATTGCCGTAGGGCCGGCGTTCGGGCTCTCGCAAACCGTCAATATCGTAGGGATCCCGCATAAGAATATCTTGCGCGAAGTGATTGCCGGTATTGAAGAAGAAGGCATTAAAGCGCGCGTTATCCGCTGCTTTAAATCCTCCGATGTGGCGTTTGTCGCCGTTGAGGGGAACCGTCTGAGCGGTTCCGGGATCTCTATCGGCATCCAGTCAAAAGGTACCACGGTTATCCACCAGCAGGGGTTACCGCCGCTTTCAAACCTGGAGCTGTTCCCTCAGGCACCGCTTCTGACGCTGGAAACCTATCGTCAGATCGGTAAAAACGCCGCGCGTTATGCCAAGCGTGAATCTCCGCAACCGGTCCCTACTTTGAATGACCAGATGGCCCGTCCTAAGTACCAGGCGAAATCAGCCATTCTGCACATTAAAGAGACCAAATACGTTGTGACAGGCAAAAACCCGCAGGAACTGCGCGTGGCGCTTTGATAAAGGATACCTCCATGAATACCGACGCAATTGAATCGATGGTTCGGGATGTGTTGAGCCGGATGAACAGCCTGCAAGGCGAGTCCGCGACTCCGCCCGCGGTGAGTTCATCAGCACATACCGCGAAAGTCACGGATTACCCTCTCGCGAATAAACATCCTGAGTGGGTAAAAACTGCGACCAACAAAACGCTGGACGACTTCACGCTTGAAAATGTTCTGAGCAACAAAGTGACCGCGCAGGACATGCGCATCACCCCAGAAACACTGCGCCTGCAGGCGGAAATCGCCAAAGATGCCGGACGTGACAGGCTGGCGATGAACTTCGAGCGCGCAGCCGAGCTAACCGCTGTTCCTGACGATCGCATTCTTGAGATCTACAACGCGCTGCGCCCGTACCGCTCAACAAAAGATGAGCTGATGGCTATCGCCGACGATCTCGAAAATCGTTATCAGGCAAAAATCTGTGCAGCTTTCGTTCGTGAAGCGGCAGCGCTGTACGTTGAGCGTAAAAAACTCAAAGGCGACGACTAACTCAGGGAAAGGATCATGCGATATATAGCTGGCATTGACATAGGCAACTCATCAACGGAAGTCGCTCTGGCTACTCTCGATGAGTCTGGCGTGCTGAGCATCACCGGCAGCGCGCTGGCAGAAACCACCGGAATTAAGGGCACATTACGTAATGTGTTTGGCATTCAGGAGGCCCTTACGCTGGCGGCAAAAAACGCCGGTATCAATGTCAGTGATATTTCGCTCATCCGTATTAACGAAGCCACCCCGGTCATTGGCGATGTGGCGATGGAAACAATAACCGAAACCATCATCACTGAATCCACCATGATCGGCCATAACCCTAAAACACCGGGCGGTGTCGGGTTAGGCGTGGGCGTCACTATTACGCCGGAAGACCTTCTCAGTCGCCCGGCGGATACGCCCTATATTCTGGTGGTGTCATCGGCATTTGATTTCGCCGATGTCGCTACGATGATTAATGCCTCCGTCCGTGCTGGATACCAGTTGACAGGTGTTATTTTACAACAGGACGATGGCGTGTTGGTCAGCAATCGTCTGACTCACCCCCTGCCCATCGTCGATGAAGTCCTTCATATCGACCGTATCCCGTTGGGGATGCTGGCTGCCATTGAGGTCGCTGTACCAGGAAAGGTCATTGAAACCCTTTCTAACCCCTACGGCATTGCAACTGTCTTTGGCCTCAATGCCGATGAGACTAAAAACATTGTTCCGATGGCACGGGCGCTGATCGGCAACCGTTCAGCCGTGGTGGTGAAAACGCCGTCAGGTGATGTGAAAGCGCGAGCGATTCCTGCCGGAAATCTGGAGCTACAGTCTCAAGGTCGTACCGTACGGGTCGACGTTGCCGCGGGCGCCGAAGCGATTATGAAAGCGGTTGGTGAATGCCCAAAACTGGATAACGTTACCGGAGAAGCTGGCACCAATATTGGCGGCATGCTGGAGCATGTGCGCCAGACGATGGCTGAATTAACCAACAAACCCAGTCATGAAATTTTTATTCAGGATCTGCTGGCGGTCGATACCTCGGTTCCCGTCAGCGTGACGGGTGGACTTGCAGGTGAGTTCTCACTGGAACAGGCTGTCGGCATAGCCTCCATGGTGAAATCAGACCGCCTGCAAATGGCGATGATTGCACAAGAGATCACGCAAAAGCTCAACATTGACGTCCAGGTTGGCGGGGCCGAAGCCGAAGCTGCCATTCTGGGAGCCTTAACAACTCCGGGCACAACACGACCACTGGCTATTCTGGATCTCGGCGCGGGTTCAACCGACGCTTCTATCATCAATCCTAAGGGCGAAATTATTGCCACGCACCTGGCAGGCGCAGGCGATATGGTCACGATGATCATTGCCCGTGAACTGGGTCTGGATGACCGTTATCTCGCTGAAGAGATTAAAAAGTATCCGTTGGCGAAAGTTGAGAGCTTGTTCCACCTTCGCCACGAAGACGGCAGCGTTCAGTTCTTCCCTACGCCTCTCCCACCAACGGTTTTTGCGCGCGTGTGCGTAGTGAAACCCGATGAACTGGTGCCACTGCCTGGTGAACTGGCGCTGGAGAAAGTACGGGCCATTCGTCGAAGCGCCAAGGAGCGCGTTTTCGTTACTAACGCACTCAGAGCGCTACGTCAGGTCAGTCCGACCGGGAACATTCGGGATATTCCCTTTGTGGTGCTGGTTGGCGGCTCATCTCTGGATTTTGAAGTTCCACAGCTGGTCACCGATGCTCTGGCGCATTATCGACTGGTTGCCGGGCGCGGCAACATTCGTGGTACCGAAGGTCCGCGCAATGCGGTTGCGACAGGACTGATTCTCTCCTGGCATAAGGCATTCGCTCATGGAAAGTAATCTCACCACACCAGCCATCGTTATCTTCACCAGTGCTGACTGCGCTGACGTCTGGAATGACGTACTGCTGGGTATTGAAGAAGAAGGGATCCCCTTTGTGATTCAGGAGAGTGGCTCAGCTGACGTTATCCACAACGCATGGTTGGCCGCCTGCCAGTCTCCATTGCTGGTCGGTATTGGCTGTAGCCGCGAAAAACTGGTCGTGCACTACAAAAACTTACCCACGTCAGCACCACTTTTTACGCTGACGTATCAACAAAATAGCCACGATCGCCGCAGCATTGGTAACAACGCTGCGCGGCTGGTTAAAGGCATTCCGTTCCGGGAATGCCACTCATAACCCATAGGAGAAAAGCAGTATGAATAACGCACTGGGACTGGTTGAAACAAAAGGGCTTGTCGGCGCTATTGAAGCCGCTGATGCCATGGTGAAATCCGCAAACGTGCAGTTGGTTGGTTACGAAAAAATCGGCTCTGGCCTTATCACCGTTATGGTTCGCGGTGATGTCGGCGCGGTGAAAGCAGCCGTAGATGCTGGAAGCGCAGCCGCAAGCGCCGTTGGTGAGGTGAAATCCTGCCACGTTATCCCGCGTCCGCACAGCGACGTTGAAGCCATTTTACCTAAATCCGCATAAGTCGTTGCAACCAAGGAGCACAGCGTGAAGCAATCACTGGGATTACTTGAAGTTAGTGGTCTGGCATTAGCCATCAGTTGCGCGGACGTCATGGCGAAAGCCGCCTCCATCACGCTGGTGGGCCTCGAAAAAACCAACGGCTCAGGCTGGACGGTGATCAAGATAATCGGGGATGTGGCCTCCGTCCAGGCGGCCATTTCCACCGGTGTCAGTTTCGCTGACCAGCGAGATGGACTGGTGGCTCACAAAGTCATTTCCAGACCCGGGGACGGGATCCTGTCGCATAGCGTTGCCCTGGAGCCTGAGCCAACGCCAGAACCCATACCAGCCGTACCGCATGAAGAGATATTTGTAGTCCATGATGTACCCGAAGCCCCGCAAGATGCAGAGTTGATTAGCTGCAATTTGTGTCTTGATCCTGCCTGCCCTCGCCAAAAAGGCGAGCCGCGCACGCTTTGTCTTCACTCTGGCAAACGAGGTGAAGCGTAATGGATAAACAGCAACTGGAGACCACTGTCGCTAAGGTTCTGGATGAAATGCGCGAGCGCCCGATTCCGCTGGGGATCTCTAATCGTCATATTCATCTGTGCGCTGAAGATTACGGTCGCTTGTTTCCCAATCACCCCATTAGTGAGAAAAAAGGGCTATTGCAGCCAGGACAATATGCAGCAGAGCAGACTGTCACGCTGGTGGGGCCAAAAGGTCAGTTAAAAAATGTGCGTTTACTCGGCCCGCTGCGCAGTACCAGCCAGGTCGAAATTTCTCGTACCGACGCCCGCACGTTGGGAATTGCTGCTCCGCTGCGGATGTCGGGCAATATTCAGGGCACACCCGGTGTTCGTCTCGTCAGCCCATTTGCTGAACTGGACTTAGCATCTGGGGTGATCGTCGCCCAACGGCATATCCATATGTCGCCGCTTGATGCTCTGATTCTGCGGGTTTCCCATGGTGATAAAGTCTCGGTCGCCATTAATGGCGATGAACGTCGACTGATTTTCGATAACGTCGCCGTACGCGTTTCGCCGGATATGCGCCTCGAAATGCATATCGATACAGACGAAGCCAATGCTGCAGGCGCTGATAATCCCCAGGCATTCGCCACACTGGTGACCTCACGATGAACAACGAACTGCTGCAACGCATTATCGAGGAGGTTGTTTCCCGATTAAAAAAACGCGCGGAAAGCACGCTCACTCTTAGCGTCGCGCAGTTACGGGAAATCGATTCACGGACAGTATGCTGCCAGTACTCGTCGGTCCATCTCCAGCAAGTGGACCTGCCATTACTGGAGCAAATTGCCGAAGGCTGCCCAGCCAACATGTCGGTGGTAACGATTCACGACGCACTGGCATGCGGAGTCCGCGTGAAAATTTCACTACAAAACCGATTGTTACCCGCAATCCCCGTGAAAAAACTCGCACGTCTGCCGCTGGAGTTCAATGACGAACGGGGACGAATCATCTTTTTGCATCCTGAGAAGCTTCTCAGCTATGCCGACGTCGCCCAATTAAGGGATGGCGTACTGGTGTTGCGCCGTCGGTGTGTCGTGACGGCTCTGGCTCAGGAAGCAGTCAGTCTGCGAAATGTCCAACTAATTAAGCAGGAGTGAGCTATGCATCTGGCACGGGTTACAGGCGTTGTGGTTTCCACGCAAAAATCCCCATCACTGGTGGGAAAAAAACTGTTGCTGGTACGTCGGGTAAGTGCTGACGGAGAGCTTCCTGCGTCCCCTGTGAGTGGAGATGAAGTCGCTGTTGATTCTGTCGGCGCGGGAACTGGCGAACTGGTATTACTCAGCAGCGGCTCCAGCGCCAGACACGTTTTTTCTGGCCCTAATGAGGCCATCGATCTGGCTATCGTCGGCATTGTCGACACGCTTTCTCGTTAGGAGGAATTATGGCGATTTATACCCGTACTGGTGATGCCGGAACAACAGCCCTCTTTACCGGACAGCGCGTGAGCAAAACGCATCCACGCGTGGAAGCCTACGGTACGCTGGACGAACTGAATGCGGCGCTAAGTCTGTGCATTTGTGCAGCGAAAAACCCGCAGCACTGGCAGTTACTTGAAAATATCCAGCTGCAGCTTTTTTGGTTCAGCGCCGAACTGGCAAGCGAAAGCGAAGAACCAACGCCAGAGCAGCGCTACATCAGCTCAGAAGAAATTGCAGCACTGGAAGCGGCCATCGATACCGCAATGGGAAGAGTACCGCCCCTGCGCAGCTTTATTCTACCTGGCCGCAGCGAAGCCGCCAGCCGACTGCACTTTGCCCGTACGCTGGCACGCCGTGCAGAGAGACGACTGGTCGAGCTCTCCACCGAGATATCCGTCAGACACGTGCTGATGCGTTATATCAATCGCCTGTCCGACTGCTTATATGCGCTTGCACGAGCAGAAGATCATGACGCCCATCAAAACGACATCATTCAGAAAGTGGCTGAGCGCTATCTCGCTGTCGTTCAAGCACCAGCCATAAAGGAGCCGACTATGTCTCTGTCTTTTCAGGAGCTCCACCAACTCACTCGCGCTGCGGTGACGAGAGCAGAAGAACTTCAGGTTCCGGTCGTCATAAGCATTGTTGATGCGAACGGGACCCAAATGGTGACCTGGCGCATGCCTGACGCATTACTCGTGAGTAGCGAACTGGCACCCAAAAAAGCCTGGACTGCCGTGGCGATGAAAACCGCCACACATGAGCTGACATCGGCAGTGCAACCCGGCGCTGCGCTTTACGGTCTGGAAAGCCATATGCAGGGAAAAGTCGTCACCTTCGGTGGCGGGTACGCATTATGGCGTGAGGGTTTACTCCTCGGGGGTCTTGGCATCAGCGGAGGAAGCGTTGAACAGGATATGGACATTGCAGAAACGGCCATTGCGGCGATTAACGTGAGAACACATCAATGAATACTTCAGAACTTGAAACCCTTATTCGTAACATTTTGAGTGAGCAACTCGCCCCGGCAAAAGCAGAAGTTAAGGGTAACGGTATTTTTCCGTCCGTTGGCGAAGCGATCGATGCCGCGCATCAGGCTTTTCTGCGTTACCAGCAATGTCCATTGAAAACCCGCAGCGCCATCATAAACGCCCTACGCGAAGAACTGACGCCTCATCTTGCTTCACTGGCCGCTGAGAGCGCAGCTGAAACAGGAATGGGCAACAAAGAGGATAAATTCCTCAAGAATAAAGCTGCGCTGGACAACACTCCAGGAATCGAAGATCTCACTACCACGGCGCTAACCGGCGATGGCGGCATGGTGTTATTCGAGTATTCACCGTTTGGCGTGATTGGTTCTGTCGCCCCCAGTACTAACCCGACAGAGACCATTATTAACAACAGCATCAGCATGCTGGCGGCAGGGAATAGCGTTTATTTCAGTCCGCATCCGGGTGCTAAAAAGGTTTCACTCAAGCTGATTGCCATGATTGAAGATATTGCTTTCCGTTGCTGCGGAATTCGTAATCTTGTCGTCACGGTCACAGAACCCACTTTTGAGGCTACCCAGCAGATGATGGCGCACCCTAAAATCGCAGTTCTGGCGATTACCGGTGGCCCAGGCATTGTTGCTATGGGCATGAAAAGCGGGAAAAAAGTCATCGGCGCAGGCGCAGGAAATCCACCCTGCATTGTTGATGAAACAGCCGACCTGGTTAAGGCGGCGGAAGATATCATCAATGGCGCATCCTTTGATTACAACCTCCCCTGCATTGCTGAGAAGAGCCTGATTGTTGTTGATGCCGTTGCCGAACGACTGGTTCAACAGATGCAGTCTTTTGGTGCGATGCTTCTCAATAGCGAAGAGGTAGACAAACTGCGTGCTGTCTGTCTACCAGAAGGCATAGCCAATAAAAAACTGGTGGGTAAAAGCCCGGCAACCTTACTGGAAGCAGCAGGAATACCGGTTCCGGCAAAAGCACCTCGATTACTGACAGGCATCGTCAAGGCTGACGACCCGTGGGTTACCAGCGAGCAATTAATGCCAATGCTCCCCGTCGTAACAGTGAGCGATTTTGACAGTGCATTAACGTTGGCCCTGGAGGTTGAAGAGGGATTGCATCACACCGCCATTATGCATTCGCAAAATGTGTCACGTTTGAACCTTGCCGCGCGCACGCTTCAGACCTCCATCTTTGTGAAAAATGGCCCCTCTTACGCCGGGATTGGCGTTGGTGGTGAAGGCTTTACCACCTTCACTATTGCGACGCCAACCGGTGAAGGAACAACATCTGCGCGCACTTTCGCACGCTCTCGTCGTTGCGTGCTGACAAACGGTTTTTCTATTCGTTAATGGGGCCGTTATGAATAGCTTTTCACTGCAAACTCGATTGTACAGCGGCCAGGGAAGTCTGGATGTGCTCAAGCGTTTCACGAATAAGCATATCTGGATTATTTGCGATGCTTTTCTCGCGCGTTCTCCCCTGATTGAAAAGCTGCGCAACGCTCTGCCAGCGGATAACCGCATCAGCATTTTCAGCGATATCACCCCCGATCCCACCATCGGTACGGTAGTTCAAGGGATTGCACAAATGCAGTCCCTGCGACCGGACGTCGTGATGGGTTTTGGTGGCGGCTCAGCACTGGACGCCGCAAAAGCCATCGTCTGGTTCAGCCGACAGTTCGGTATTGATATTGAAACCTGTGTCGCAATTCCCACCACCAGCGGCACAGGCTCTGAAGTAACCAGCGCCTGCGTGATTAGCGATCCGGATAAAGGCATTAAATACCCATTGTTCAATAACGCACTTTACCCGGACATGGCCATTCTTGATCCAACGTTGGTCGTCAGCGTACCACCTGCCATCACCGCGAATACCGGCATGGACGTGTTAACGCATGCACTGGAGGCTTACGTATCCACGAAGGCCAGTGACTTCACCGATGCACTGGCTGAAAAAGCGGCTCAAATCGTCTTCCAGTACCTGCCTGTCGCCGTCAGCAAAGGCGACTGTCTGGCAACCAGGGGGAAAATGCACAATGCGTCAACGCTCGCGGGAATGGCATTTAGTCAGGCTGGACTGGGGATCAATCATGCGATTGCCCATCAGTTGGGTGGTCAGTTTCATCTGCCGCATGGACTTGCCAATGCGCTGCTGCTGACCCATGTCATTCATTTTAATGCCCGCGATCCGCGGGCTGCGAAGCGCTATGCCCGTTTTGCTAAAGCCTGCCATTTATGCCCGGATAACGCGAACGATACAGCGGCATTGAATGCGCTCATCCATCACATCGAGCTACTCAAAAAACAGTGTGCGTTGCCTTCTTTTGTTGACGCGCTTAAAGACGGAAAGCAAGTCTGGTCACAACGTATCCCGTCGATGGTTCAGGCCGCGCTGGCTGACGTCACGCTGCAAACCAATCCTCGTGTTGCCGACGCCAGTGCCATGCAGGAACTGCTTGAGGAATTATTATGAAGACAGCCATGACGGCAGAGTCCACGCTCTATGATGCGCAGACCATTCGTGAACGCGTTCGCGCAGCGGGTGTTGTCGGAGCCGGAGGCGCAGGCTTTCCTGCTCACGTAAAATTACAGGCGCAGGTCGATACCTTTCTGGTCAATGCGGCTGAATGTGAGCCAATGCTGAAAGTTGACCAGCAGTTGATGGCCGTCCAGGCTGAGCGACTTATCCGCGGTGTTCAATATGCCATGACGGCTACCGGAGCCAGTGCCGGAATTATTGCACTCAAAGAGAAATACCAGAAGGCTATCAATGCATTAACGCCCCTTCTGCCTACCGGGATCCGCTTACATATTTTGCCTGATGTCTACCCGGCTGGTGACGAGGTTCTGACCATCTGGATGGCAACAGGTCGGAGAGTTCCGCCTGCCGCGCTGCCGGTCAGCGTCGGCGTGGTGGTCAATAACGTCCAGACCGTGCTCAACATCGCCAGAGCAGTTGAGCAGCAGTACCCCGTTACGCGTCGTACCCTGACCGTTAACGGCGCAGTCGCCAGTCCTATCACACTCACAGTCCCTATCGGAATGTCTTTACGTGACGTTCTGGCGCTGGCCGGGGGTGCAACCGTTGACGATCCCGGCTTTATTAACGGTGGTCCGATGATGGGCGGCCTGATTACTTCACTGGATACCCCTGTCAGCAAGACCACCGGGGGCCTGCTGGTTTTGCCTAAGTCTCATGCGTTGATTCAGCGGCGGATGCAGGATGAACGCACCGTGCTTTCTGTAGCAAAGACCGTTTGCGAGCAGTGCCGTTTGTGTACGGATTTGTGCCCGAGGCATTTGATCGGTCATGAATTATCCCCGCATCTGCTGGTTCGTGCGGTTAATTATCAGCAGGCGGCCACACCGCAACTGCTGCTCACGGCCCTGACCTGCTCAGAATGCAATGTGTGTGAAAGCGTAGCCTGTCCGGTTGGGATTTCACCGATGCGCATCAACCGTATGCTTAAACGTGAATTGCGGGCGCTCAACCATCGTTATGAAGGGCCGCTAAATCCTGAGGATGAAATGGCGAAGTACCGGCTGATCCCAGTTAAACGCCTTATTACCAAACTGGGTCTTAGCGACTGGTATCACGATGCGCCACTGGCTGAAACTGATTATTCCACAGATAAAACGACGCTGTTGTTACGCCAGCATATAGGTGCCAGCGCCATCCCATGTGTAGAACAAGGCGAACGCGTTGTTCGCGGTCAATGTGTTGCCGATGTGCCCTCCGGTGCATTAGGCGCGCCTGTTCACGCCAGTATTGACGGTATTGTCAGCGAAATCACTGAGCAATCCATCACGGTAATTAGAGGTTAATCATGTCTCAGGCTATAGGGATTTTAGAACTCACCAGCATTGCCAAAGGAATGGAAGCTGGCGATGCCATGTTAAAAAGCGCGAATGTGAATTTACTGGTCAGCAAGACCATCTGCCCGGGAAAATTTCTACTCATGCTCGGTGGTGACGTAGGAGCCGTACAACAGGCGATTGCCACTGGAACATCTCTTGCTGGCGATATGCTCGTTGACAGTCTGGTACTCCCCAACATTCATGCCAGCGTACTCCCCGCAATCAGCGGACTAAACAGCGTGGATAAGCGTCAGGCTGTTGGTATTGTCGAAACATGGAGCGTTGCTGCCTGCATCTGCGCCGCCGACCGGGCGGTTAAAGCCTCCAACGTCACGCTGGTACGCGTCCATATGGCATTTGGTATTGGCGGCAAGTGCTACATGGTCGTTGCTGGCGATGTATCCGATGTGAATAACGCGGTGACGGTTGCCAGTGAAAGTGCGGGTGAAAAAGGCCTGCTGGTTTACCGCTCGGTCATACCCCGCCCGCATGAAAGCATGTGGCGACAAATGGTGGAGGGATAATGGAAAGACAACCCACCACGGATCGAATGATTCAGGAATATGTACCTGGCAAACAGGTCACGCTGGCGCATCTTATTGCTAATCCAGGTAAAGATTTGTTCAAGAAACTGGGATTACCCGATTCGCTTTCCGCAATCGGTATTCTGACCATTACCCCCAGCGAAGCCTCAATCATCGCCTGTGATATCGCCACGAAATCCGGGGCGGTAGAGATTGGTTTTCTCGACCGGTTTACCGGCGCGGTGGTACTGACGGGTGATGTTTCTGCCGTTGAGTACGCACTGAAACAGGTAACCCGAACGCTGGGCGAAATGATGCGTTTTACCGCGTGTCCCATCACCCGGACGTAATCTCATGAAACGTATCATGCTAATTGGCCCCAGCCAGTGCGGTAAAACGTCGCTCACGCAGTGCATGCGGGGAGAGGCACTTCACTATCAGAAGACCCAGGCCATAGTCTGGTCTCCTACGACAATAGACACGCCGGGTGAATATCTTGAGAACCGCTGCCTGTACAGTGCGCTGCTGGTCAGCGCCTGTGAAGCAGACATTATTGCGCTGGTACTCAATGCTGACGCGCCGTGGTCACCATTTTCTCCCGGTTTTACCGGACCAATGAACCGACCCGTTATTGGCCTCGTTACCAAAGCCGATTTAGCCAACCCGCAGCGTATTTCTCTTGTGGAGAGTTGGTTAGTTCAGGCTGGTGCGCAAAAAGTATTTGTCACCAGCGCGCTGGAGAATACCGGGGTCGATGAGATGTTCATTTTTCTGAATGCAAAGGAACCTTCATGTCTCACAAAATAATGGCCATTAATGCAGGTAGTTCCTCGCTTAAATTTCAACTACTGGCGATGCCGCAGGGTGAAATGATCTGTCAGGGGTTGATTGAACGTATCGGTTTGTCTGATGCGCAAGTCACCCTAAAAACGCCAGCGCAGAAATGGCAGGAGACTTTGCCCGTAGCCGATCACCGTGAAGCCGTAACGTTGCTCCTGGAAAAACTGCTCAACCACCACATTATCAGCAGTCTGGATGAGATCGACGGCGTGGGCCATCGCGTCGCGCACGGCGGGGAATCCTTTAAAGACTCAGCGCTGGTAACTGATGAAACGCTGGCAGAAATCGAGCGCCTCGCGGAACTGGCTCCTCTGCATAACCCGGTCAATGCGCTGGGGATCGCGGTATTCCGCCAGCTATTGCCCAAAACGCCAGCCGTTGCGGTGTTCGACACCGCCTTTCATCAAACGCTTGATGAGCCTTCTTTCATCTATCCCCTGCCCTGGCGTTACTATGCAGAGTTGGGTATTCGTCGCTATGGTTTTCATGGTACCAGCCACAAATACGTTAGCTCACAGCTTGCTGAAAAACTGGGTGTACCACTCAGCGCCCTGCGCGTTGTTTGTTGTCATCTGGGCAACGGCAGCAGCATCTGCGCCATCAAAGGCGGACAATCGGTGAATACGTCAATGGGCTTTACGCCGCAGTCTGGCGTGATGATGGGCACGCGAAGTGGCGATATCGATCCGTCCATTTTACCGTGGATTGCCCTGCGAGAAGGCAAAACACCGCAGCAGCTCAACCAATTGCTCAACAATGAGTCCGGATTGCTCGGTGTTTCTGGTATCTCACCTGACTACCGCGACGTTGAACATGCCGCAGATACGGGCAATCACCAGGCTGCGCTGGCGTTGACGCTTTTTGCTGAGCGCATTCGTGCCACCATTGGTAGCTATATTATGCAGATGGGCGGTCTGGATGCCCTGGTATTTACCGGTGGCATTGGCGAAAACTCCGCACGGGCGCGCGCTGCGATCTGTCGTAATCTGAATTTCCTGGGTCTGGCCGTTGATGAGGAAAAAAATCAGCGTAATGCCACCTTCATTCAGACGGAAAATGCGATGGTCAAAGTAGCAGTGATTAATACCAATGAAGAGCTAATGATTGCGCAAGACGTTATGCGTTTAGCGATATCTGAAACTGTGACATTGGGCATTCCTGCATAATACTGCCGCACCGCAAATTGCGGCAAATCATGGTAATAGCGCGATCGCCATGACACTATGCGCCGAGGATTGCTGATCACATAGGTGAAGACGTGGCTGTTGCGCAATGTCCCGCATCGTGCGGAGAACTTATCCAGGGCTGGATACTGGGCAGTGAGAAATTGGTCTCCTGCCCGGTTGAATGGTATAGCACCGTTGAGGTCACTTCAGGTTCACCGCTGACAGATGAACGTCTACTTTCGCGGGCGATGGTTGAGAGGTTATTGCTGCACTGGCAATACCCGGCACAAATGAGTCAGGATATTCGAATTGATGTCCAGTCAACCATTCCTGTCGCTAAAGGGATGGCCAGCAGCACAGCGGATATCGCCGCCACGGCAATCGCCACGGCGCAGTATCTGGGGCATCAGCTAGACGAATCCACTCTGGCGCAGCTTTGCGTTTCGCTGGAACCTACCGACAGCACCGTTTTCCGCCAGCTTACGCTGTTCGATCATAACGACGCCTCCACGCAAATTGCCTGTGAAGCCCAGCCTCAACTCGATCTGCTGGTTCTCGAAAGTCCGGAAACCTTGCTTACTGCTGATTATCACCGTACGCCACGCCAGTCAGGGTTACTGGCAGGCGCTCCAGCGCTGAAACGCGCATGGGAAAAGGTACAGGAAGCCTGTATCAGTCAAAATCCCTATCGGATGGGTGAAGCCGCCACGCTGAGCGCGATCGCCAGCCAGTTGCTGTTACCTAAACCAAATTTTGATTCACTTTTAGCGCTGGTAGAAGAATGTGATTTATACGGTGTCAACGTTGCGCACAGTGGCAGCGTAGTCGGTCTGATGCTCGACAGAAAGCGTCATGATGTGGACTACATTAAATGGATGCTGACGCAGAAAAAATTGACGGAGCACTGGCCGGAACAGCATTTGTTGCGGATGGTAACTGGCGGGGTCGAACTGCAATAAGGGCCGCCGCTAAGCAGCGACCCGAACAAGCATAAAATCGTTACTCGGCTTTCGCTTCGCCGTTTTTCACTTCGCCCATCGCTTTCAGCTTTTTAGAGATGTCGCGGCGCTCTTTAGAGATCTCAGCGTTTTTGATGATGTAATCATCAACACGATCTTCATAATCGCTTTTCATGCTGGCGATAATGCCCTGAATCGCTTCCACGCTCATTCCAGGCTTGATGTAGTCACTCAGGTTGTCCAGCAGCAGAACACGTTTCTGGTTGTCACGGATCTTTTTCTCAACGTCCTGGATTTCACGTTGCAGTTTGTTTTTACGACGGAACAGACGAACAAATTCCAGCACGTCCTGGAAAGAAGGCTTGGTAGTTTCCATTTTTACACCCCTGATAATGTGAGATTCGGATTCGTTAAAACAACGGCTAAAGTGGGTCAACATTACTTTCATGCCCGCCATACTTCAAGTTGCATCTGCATCGACCATGCATGGTTGAAACCTGAATTATCGAGGGTAAAGCCATTGCAGTTACCAATGGTTTTAGCCTTTTTCAGTATCATACCTCTAATCGTTGCTGAATCGAAGCAGCAGTAGAACCAATCCCCTCATCTGCTCTTTATTTGCGCAGCGCGCGACAGATCAAATGAGAGAGCAACTCCAGCTGTCGCGCCATTTCCATATTTAGCCAAACGTAGCCGTGAATGGGCGTTTCAGCGACATTATCGCCCTTATGCTCAGCAATAAGCTGACGTAACTCCACCACGGTGTCATTGAGTTTTTCCGTATTGGCAAGCACCGGTTGTGGATTACCTTCATACAATGCGTGGGTTATCGTCAGTAGCGCCTGTTGTGTCCTGAGCTGGGTTTCACGCAAAGTGTGCGCATTCAACATGACAAAGTGGCTGGTACGGCTGGCCCAAAGCGCATTGATTTGCAGCTCAAGCATGCAGACCAGGTTACGATTAACCGTTTGAATAGCTTCAAAGATTGATTTTTGAATGTGGGTTTCCTTGCTGGCGGGGACGATGAGCCCACGCATTTTGACAACATCACTTAAAAGCTGTTGTAAATGCTTCTCCAGTCGCGGTTGCTCCAGCAGGTTGGGAGATAGCGCAGCCTGATACACCCGATTGTACCCCGTTACACAATGCGCCAGTTGAATTCGCCAGTGTATAAATGCCCGCTGCGGCCAGATACCGGTAAACAGCATTGCCAGTAATGAACCCAAAATAACATCGCCACCGCGCCATAACGCTGTGTTCATATCTCCAGCGGGGGCACCCACAACGACCGCAAGCGTTATACCAATCAGCAACGCCTGATACGGCCTTTTACCCAACGCCAGCCAGCCGCAGAGAAACATCGCCACCGCGCACCATATCAGCATTAGCGGAAGTGAAAAGAGCTCCAGACGAAGGGCCACCAGCCCAAGTACCGATCCCAGAATTGTCCCGCCAATACGCTCAAACGCTCTGGGGACAACGTTCCCCCAAAAGGAAATAGGCCCCATGATTACCACCAGCGTAATCAGAGGCCATGTACCTTCAGGAATGTTCAACAGGCGAACCAACAGAAAAGTAAAAAGAAACGCCAGCGCAATGCGAACACCATGCACCACACGATAATGACGATACAAACGAATTTCAAAAGGACTCAGTGACTTATCTGCACGCACTCATGCACTCCGTCAGGGAATTGCAAAGAACAGAATTGTACCTGTTTTTTGAGTGAAAACATCACCCTGATGACCAGGACATTCATCCTGATTTACACCAAAAACAGTTACTTCGACTGTACCGGCACGTACATTTCAATGTCCCAGTAGCCGTCCTCCATGCCATTGTTCATATAAACTTCAAAGCAGGGTTTAGCGGCTATCGCATACGTCGAATCCTGCAGCAGGCGCTCAAAGAACTGATACCACGGCGTCGCGAAGTCATGATTTTCAACGCGCGCAACGGCGATAGCATAGTCGCCCCCCGCCAGTTCGGTCTGGATCACCCCTTCGCTGTTTTCTGGGATCTCAAAACCTTCAGGCACAGACACCACGGTATCACAACGCAGTTTTTCCGCCGGAACAACGTCAGGGTTGTCGTAATAAACGGCTATCCATTCCAGCGGTACGATCTGCTTACCGTCGACCCACATCATTAACTGCTCGAAACCCTGCTTTACCGTTTGTTCCCACGGTCCAACCATATGGAAACCGGCAATTATGCGTTTCTCGACCTGCTTTATCTCGTACTCCATATAACCTCCGCTATTACACTGTATTTATATACAGTGTGATTTTTAGGTATGACGGCCACAAGGAATCAGTGATTATTATGTGAGCAGATTCGCACTCTTGCCAGTCAGGCACATCAGGAAAAACTACGCCTTGTGGTGGAAGTAATCGCTCAAACGCGAGAAGACGCCGCCTTCGTTGACAGACTCCAGCGTAACCAGAGGCCAGTGCGCCACCAGTTTATCCCGATCGTAGAGTTCAATTTCCCCCACACGTTGATGGGCAGCAATGGGGGCAACCAGTTCTTTCTTATCAAGAACATATTTTGCCTTGATATTAGCGACTTCGGCTTTAGGCAGGGCCATCCAGAAATCCTGCTCTGTGCCAAGGCTAATTTTTTCTTTATCGCCATACCAGATCCGTTCAATACCAACTTGCTTACCGCTACGTAAAACCTGCACGGTATCGAAGTTCTGTTGTCCCCATTGCAGCAGTTTTCGCGCCTGGTCTTCACGCCCTTTCGCACTCTCCGCCCCCATCACAACCGCAATCAGGCGGCGCTGCCCATCAACGGCAGAAGCAATCAGGTTGAATCCAGCGCCGGAGGTATGTCCTGTCTTCAGACCATCGACGTTCATGGTTTTATCCCACAACAAACCGTTACGGTTTTGCTGCGTAATTCCGTTCCAGGTAAGGCTTTTTTCACTGTACATATGGTAGAAATCCGGCTCTCCATGGATGATAGCTCTCGACAGCACAGCCAGATCGTAAGCTGAGCTATGCTGACCTGGCGCATCCAGACCATGTACCGTTTCAAAATGCGTGTCCCGCAGGTTCAGCTTTTGCACATAGTTGTTCATCATCGCGACAAACTGCGGCTGCCCTCCGGCGATGTAATCCGCCAGCGCCACACAGGCATCATTACCGGAATCAACAATTAACCCGCGACTCAGATCGCGCACAGAAACGCGATCCCCTTCTTTCAGGAACATTAAGGACGAACCGACGAATACCGGATTATCTTTCGCCCAGGCATCTCGTCCTACAGTGACAATATCTGTCGGACTAATACGCTTGCTGTCGATTGCGCGATCGACAACATAGCCGGTCATCAGCTTGGTCAGGCTGGCAGGGTTGCGCTGCTGGTGTTCATTTCCGGCTGTCAGGATTTGGCCCGTGGTGTAATCCATTAATACCCACGCCCCGGCATTAATTGCTGGAGGCTGTGGAGCGAAACTGGCGACGTCGGTCGCATACGCGGGCGAAAAAATCATCGCAAATAGTGAAGCGGCAATAAACAAACGGCGTTTCAACAGCATGTCCTCAGGAAATGGAGAAATAGCCGTTCTTTTTACGGAAGTTCTGGCGAACAAACATGGATAAATTGCAAGAAAATGTGACATAAGGCACATTTTCTTGCTGTAAGGATAGGATTTCAGATATCAACCACGTCTGGCGTTACCCTTTGCGAGGTGCTGTCTCTGCGTGATGGCTGCGATGACGATGATAGCCATCTATCATGCTGCGGAAAATCTGCCCCGGAGTGTCACCCAGCGTGCACAGGTAAATATGTGCACAGATGAACAGTAAGCCGACAATCGCCAACACCATATGCAGCACCAGCATCACAGGCCCAGCCCCTACCACCTGCGGGTAGAGGCATAACAACCCGGTGATGATTAGCAGCGGAACCAGCGCATACATGATGGCCAGATAAGCCAGCTGTTGTAGCGGGTTAAATTTACTCTCTGCCGTTGCGGCAAATGGGTGCGGCTCACCTTTCATGATGCCATACAGATAAAAGCGCGTTTGCAACAAGCAGCGTGATATCAACCCGTTAAACTTCACCCGGTAATGACAACCGTTGCCGCTGGTTGCGTTGATTAGCACAAAACCAACCCAGAAGGCCAACAAGGCGAAACCGCACCAGGTATGTATCTGCACCATCAATGCCACCGGTCCGACAGAGAAGTGTCCAAACAGGCCGCTCAGCAGAAGCAGGATAAAAAGCAGCGCATTACCCCAGTGCCAGCGACGAACTGCCAGCGAATAGAGGTAGTCCCGATGTTCTTCTCCGATTGCTGTTTTAGGTGCCAGCATCCGACGTAACAGCGCGTGCATAACCAGGCCCGCAATCATCAGCACAATAACAACGCCTGCATAAATGAGCCACAGCGGCCAGTAGTCCGGCGCATAGTTAAGCTCTGCTCCCCAGATAGAATTCATGCTTTACCCTCCTGATGGATCTCTTTACGCCGATAAACACTCACCGGGCCGCTACGCGTATCCTGCTGGCGATAAACCTCTTTTTGATTTATCCAGTGCTGAATTTCCGGGTCGTCGCGACGACCAAATTTCAGCGCATCCGTCGGACAAACGGAAACACAGGCGGGCGATTGACCGCTCTCGAGTCGGGTATCTGCACAGAAGTTACATTTGTCGGCAATTCCCGTTTGCGGATTGAGATAACGGACATGGAACGGACAAGCGGCAACGCAGTAGTCGCAGCCAATACAGCGAGACTTATCCACTTGTACAATGCCATTTTCGTCGCGAAATGACGCACCGGTCGGACAAACGCTGACACACGGCGCATCTTCACAATGCTGACAGGAAACGCGAACAAACTGGAAGTGGGACAGCACCTCGGGTTCATGTTCGGGTGAACGGATCTGCACCTGTAAGCGGCTAAATCCCTCTGGCACATCATTCAAAACTTTGCAGGCAACCGTACATGCCTGACAGCCGATACAGCGTTTCTCGTCATGCAGCATGACATAAGGGTTTGTAGATTGATTCATGATGTTCTCCTTTCTCATGCCCGACGAAGCGTAACGCCAGCGGTGTGGACTACCGTACCGGAAACCGGACTGGTAACATGCGGAAGCAAATTACCGCAGTGAATACCGTGCGTTGTCGCTGCGGTTTTGGCTCCCGCCTTGGCGCCAAATCCCATATAAACAAACAGCGTATCGGGCCGAATTCCGGCGGTGACCAGCGCTTTACCTTTTTCCTTGCCGGTCGCATTTTCCAGCCAGATGTCATCACCGCTTTTGATGCCTTTTTCACGGGCCGTTTGCGGGTGGATCCACACCGCGTTATCCCACATCAACTCGCTAAGCAGTGGCACATATTGCGTCGCACCGTTGGTATGAACCGCCACTTTTCCCTGGATAAAATAGAGTTCACTGTCGCCTTTGAGCGCAAAATTGCGCGCGCGCGGAATACCGTAGCCAGGCAAGAGAGTTTCCAGCTCTTCGGAATAGAGTTCAATTTTTCCTGACGGAGATTTAAAGCGCAGTTGCTCGCCATAGGTACCGTCGCTGTCAACCGCCACCGCGCCCGGATAGCGTTCCACAAAATGACGCACCGCTTCAGGTTCACGCAGCAGCAACGGAATCCCCCACTCCCGGTACCCTTTCTGACGCAATTCAGCAGATAGCGCATGATCGCCATTAAGCTGGTACAACTGACGCGTTTGCATATCCTGCCATGGGTAGAATTGGCCAAGGCCTAACTGCACGGCCAGCTCTTTCCAGATTTGCCAGCTCGGACGCGCATCACCAATAGGCTCCACTACCTGTTGGCGCAGGGCATAGGCTGGATTCAGGCCCGACATGTCTGAAACTTCTTCATCGCGCTCAAGGTAAGTACATTCAGGCAAAAGGTAGTCGGCATACGCCGCGCTTTCGCTTAAATAGACATCACAACTGACCACAAGGTCGAGCTGTTCAACGGTTTTGACCAGATCTGGTCGACAGGTAACGGTTTGGAAAGGGTTGTGTCGGGACATAATCCATCCCTTCACCGGATAAGGCGTCTGGTTTAACACAGCATCAATGATGCTTTGCACCACACCACCGCCCGCCGCGATGTACTTAAACTGCGGGGCTACCAGATCGATACGCTGCGCCGTTGGCTTGGGTAATTTGACATCGGGTTTTGCCAGCACCGGAGCGACCTTCTCGCCAGCCAGCTTATTGTAAGTTGCCGCCGCTTTTTTCTGATACAAACCGCCTTCACGCTCAATATTGCCAAGCAGCACATTGAGGGTAAAAATCATGCGCCGCATATCAATTTCTTCTTGCGAAAACGTCGCTCGATGGCCCGGACTGACGATGGCATGCGGCGCGCAGGCGGCCATTTCGCGGGTGACCCGAACAATGACATCAGCAGGCACATCCGCGAGCTGCTGCGCCCATTCCGGCGTGGTCTCTTGTACCGCTTCTGCCAGTTGCTCAAACCCCGTGGTGTAGCGCGCCACAAAGTCTGCGTCATACAGATTTTCATTGATCATGACGTGACACATGGCCATCAGCACCGGTAAATCGCCGCCCGGTTTGAGCGCATGCCATTCATCCGCCTTGCTGGAGAATACGGACAAACGGGGATCGAAGCTGACCATCTTCGCACCCTTCTCCTGCGCGGTCATCAGCTCATGCGTATCAGCAACCTCGATCCCTTCATAGAGGTTATGGCCAAAAGAGACCATATAACGGGTATTGGCGATATCCATGGCTAAATCACCACCCATCATAACTTTAGCGGCAATGGCTTTACCGGCAGGACACGTTGATGCGTGAGTAAAGGTATTCGGTGACCCGAAAGCCGTCGCGAGGTGGAATAAATGGCCAGACAGCGAGCCGGATTTAGACGAGAAGACGACTCCCTGGGGACCATATTGCGTTTTTATTGCCGTCATTTTTTCGGCGATTTCTTTATACGCCTGTTCCCAGCTAATAACCTGCCAGTCACCGCTCCCGCGAGGTCCTGTGCGTTTCATGGGTTTAACAATGCGATGAGGGTCGTTGACCAGGCTAACGCCGCTTCCGCCGCGAGCGCAGACACGAGTCCCCTGCTGTGGCGCATTAGGGTTCCCCTGAATAAAAACCGTTTTATTATTAATCACCTGAGCCTGAATTGGGCAGCGAAAAGAACACATCTCGCACAAACTTGGCGTCAGGGATGTTTTCCCTTTGATACTCTCCGGAGAATTTCGTGCCAGTGCCCCGGGCGGGAAACTGCCTATCGCACAGGCTGAACAGCCTATACCCACTCCTCGCAAAAAATTACGCCGACTAATGCTCATATAACCTCCTGTTATTAGATATATCCAATAATTATATGGCGTTTAGATTATTTATTTTTTACATCAATCACATTTCATTACAATGCATGACAGCGAATTGACATAAATAAAAACCCATTGTTTATAAAAGATTTTTAAAGTTTCCAGAACACAACAAAGAAGAGGAAAATAACAATAATGGTTATCAGTTAGATTATTTACAAACCCGCAACTTCAAGATATTTTATTTCCGTAATTTATTTTAACAGTGCGAAATTTATTAATTAATTCCATTAATGCCCTGTTTATCTCAATTTTATTGCGTGCACAATCCAGCTTCGATAATGCCATGGCTGATTATCTCGCTATTTTTTGGTATTCTTGAACCAGCGCTAAATTGATCCCGGACATAACTGAACAATGAATGACGGCAAGCAGCAACCTGGTTTTCTCTTCCACGACTACGAGACCTTTGGTACCCATCCGGCGCTGGACAGACCCGCGCAATTTGCGGCTATCCGCACAGATAATGATTTCAACATCATCGGTGAACCAGAAGTCTTTTATTGCAAACCCGCGGACGATTATCTGCCGCAGCCTGAGGCGGTGTTGATTACGGGTATCACACCGCAGGAAGCACGTGAAAAGGGAGAAAATGAAGCCGCTTTTGCTGCACGCATCCACGCCCTGTTCACCGTACCGAAAACCTGTATCCTGGGCTATAACAACGTGCGCTTCGATGATGAGGTGACGCGTAACATCCTGTATCGCAATTTCTACGATCCCTATGCATGGAGCTGGCAGAACGATAATTCGCGCTGGGATCTGCTGGATGTGATGCGCGCCTGCTATGCCCTGCGCCCTGAAGGCATTAACTGGCCGGAAAACGACGACGGCTTACCCAGCTTCCGCCTGGAGCATTTGACCAAAGCCAACGGTATTGAGCATACCAATGCTCACGATGCGATGGCGGACGTATACGCCACAATTGCAATGGCGCAATTAGTGAAGTCGCGCCAGCCGCGTCTGTTTGATTATCTCTACAGCCATCGTAATAAGCACAAGCTGGCCGCGTTGATTGATGTCCCGCAAATGAAGCCGCTGGTCCATGTCTCTGGTATGTTCGGCGCATGGCGCGGCAACACCAGCTGGGTAGCGCCATTGGCGTGGCATCCGGAGAATCGCAACGCGGTTATTATGGTCGACTTAGCCGGTGATATTTCGCCGCTGCTCGAACTCGACAGTGACGCCCTGCGCGAGAGGCTTTACACGTCTAAAGCGGATCTGGGTGATAACCCGGCCGTACCGGTTAAACTGGTGCACATCAACAAATGCCCGGTACTGGCACAGGCGAATACCCTGCGTCCGGAAGATGCCGACCGTCTTGGCATTAACCGCCAGCACTGTCTGGATAATCTCAAAGTTCTGCGCGAAAATCCGCACATACGCGACAAAGTGGTTGCGATCTTTGCAGATGCAGAACCCTTTACACCATCAGATAACGTAGATGCCCAACTTTATAACGGCTTTTTCAGCGATGCTGACCGTGCGGCGATGAAAATCGTTCTGGAAACCGAACCACGCAATTTACCGGCGCTGGATATCTCCTTTGTCGATAAGCGCATTGAAAAACTGTTGTTTAATTACCGTGCACGTAACTTCCCGGGAACGCTGGACGAAGCAGAACAGCAACGCTGGCTGGACCATCGCCGCCAGGTATTCACACCGGAGTTTTTGCAAAATTACGCCAATGAACTGCAGTTATTGAGCCAGCAGTATGCGGATAACAAAGAAAAGTTGATGCTGCTGAAATCACTCTGGCAGTATGCCGAAGAGATTGTATAAGTCCCACGCATAAAAAAACGGAGAACATGTCTCCGTTTTTTTAGTTAAATGCCGTTATTACGCGACATCTTCATCGTACTGCGGCACCGGGTTGCGGAAGCTTTTGGTCACACAAGCCAGGTAAATCAGACCAATACCGGCCCAGATCAGACCCAGAACCATTGAGCTCTCTTCCAGGTTAACCCACAGCGCACCAACTGTCAGCGCACCGCACATCGGCAGAAACAGATACTGGAAGTGGTCTTTCAGCGTCTTGTTACGCTTCTCACGGATCCAGAACTGGGAGATCACCGACAGGTTAACGAAGGTAAACGCCACCAGCGCACCAAAGTTAATCAGCGCCGTCGCCATCACCAGGTCGAAGTTGATTGCCAGCAGAGCAATCGCACCAACCAGAATGATGTTCATAGACGGAGTACGCCATTTCGGGTGTACATAACCGAAGAAACTTTTCGGGAACACGCCGTCACGCCCCATCACGTACATTAAACGCGCTACGCCAGCATGCGCCGCCATACCGGACGCCAGTACGGTAATGGTAGAGAAAATCAGCGCGCCAACCTGGAAGAACTTACCGGCGACGTACAGCATGATTTCCGGCTGTGAAGCGTCTGGATCTTTGAAGCGCGAGATATCCGGGAAGTACAGCTGCAACAGATAGGTGGAGACGATAAAGATCAGGCCACCAATCAGTGCAGTCAGGAAAATCGCACGCGGGATCACACGCTCAGCGTCTTTGGTTTCTTCTGACAGGTTGCTGATACCGTCAAAACCGGTGAACGAGAAGCACAGGATGGTCGCGCCCGTGATCATCGGGATCACGTGTGCATCACCTGACCAGAACGGACGGCTGCTCGCCAGCGTACCGGCACCTTCCCCTTCGAACACGCCATAAACGACCATGCCGAGGATCACTGCAATCAGCACCACCTGCAACAACACGATTACGGTGTTGAAATTCGCAACGGATTTAAGGCTGCGCAGGTTAAAGGCGGTCATAAAGGCCACCAGCGCCACCACGAATATCCATGACGGTATCGACGGCACCAGGGCTTCAAAATAAATTTTTGCCAACAGAATGTTGATCATCGGTGCGAACAGGTAGTCCAGCAGTGATGACCAACCCACCATAAAGCCAACGGTCGGGCTAATGGATTTCTGGGCGTAAGTGTAGGCAGAGCCTGCAGACGGATAGCGACGCACCAGTTTACCGTAGCTCAGTGCGGTAAAGAGGATGGCGATCAGTGCAAAGGCGTAAGCTGTCGGGACGTGACCATCGGTCATTCCTGATACGATACCGAATGTATCGAACAGCGTCATCGGCTGCATATAGGCAAGGCCCATCATGACAACCGGAACCAGCGTAAGCGTTTTACGTAATTCCACGCGAGAGGTGTTTGGAGTAGCGTTATGCGACATGGTTATCCCCCATTACGGCGAAAACCGTCGCGTAAGCAAAAAATTGCCCCATTTTTTGTTAATCCTCAGCGACAACAACTGTCGATTTTTAAGTAAGTATCTATCCGGTACGAAGCCCGGCCTCTTTTATGAATGATTGGTTTGATGCAAAAAAATAACCGACGCGTATTAAAACGTCGGTTAATGTCATTTTTTGCAAGCGGCGTATTTTGCACTAAATTGGGGAGAAATAACAAGAGATTGAAGTAGCCACAAAAGAATATTTTTTCTTAACTGATTGATTTATCAGCAGCCGTTTTCACATACACCCCTGCAATAGCACTATTTGCTAAAATTTCATCCCGCCACCAGGCACTGGCCAACCCGGCGGTCTGTTCATTCCAGCCTATCCACACGGGTTCAAAGACAATTTGTGCGACCACTTTTTTCTCAATCAGTGCGCCGCTCTCCAGAAATCGCTGCGCCAGGTAGCGCGGAATATAACCACATCCCAGACCGCTGATTTGCAATTCCAGCTTGGTTTTGAAGTCAAAAACGGTAATAGCTTCCTGATCGTCAAGCACCTGGGAACCTGAGACGTTGGCATGCTGCGCATTGTCGCCCACCACAATGGCGCGAAAACGGCGAATGGTACGACGATTTAACGGTTCCTGTTCCTGCGCCAGCGGGTGATGCGGCGCAACCACAAACACCTGTTCCAAAACTCCCAACCGTGCAAAACCAAATTCGCTCGCTGCAGGGGGTTCATGCATGGCGCCAACGATAATATCCGCCCGGCCCTGAATGAGGGCATCCCAGGAGCCGCCCAGCACGCCATTGATAAATTTCAGGCGCGTCACGCTGTGGTGTTGATAGAAAGATTCGATGAGTGGGGCCAGCAGTGAAAAGGGAAACGTATCATCTACGCCAATAACCAGTTCATTCTCCCAGCCTTCGTGAAGTTTAATCGCCTGTTTTTCGAGTTCACGGACGGTGTGCAGCACCTCCCGCCCCTTTTCCAGCAGCATCTGTCCGGTGCGGGTGAACTTAGCCCGGTGTCCGCTGCGATCGAGTAGCTGAATATTAAGATCGCTTTCCAGCTTATGGACCGTGTAGCTAAGTGCAGACGGCGTCTTAAACAATTTTGCCGACGCCGCCGCGAAACTGCCCTCTTTTTCTAATGCATCGAGGATGATAAGAACGTCCAGCAGTGGTTTCATACTCGCCCCCTGGCGGTATACAGCGGCACTCTGCTGGATTGTCACTCCATTGGCATCACCAGCGGGTCGGGATACTGGTACTCAAACCCAAGCTCATTACAAATACGGTTGCCATCAATGACTTTACCTTTACCGTTATCCGTACCGCCGCGAAATTCCGGCGGCTCCATCCCCAACTGGCGGGCCATCTGCGGATAGAACACGTTACGCGCCGGATGCATAGGCGCACATATATTATAGATGTGTCCCCCTTTAGGCGCTTGCAGCAGTAACGTGATGGCAGAAACTACATCGTCCAGATGCACCAGATTGACGCCATGATGTCCGTCAGGTGCCGTCTTGCCAGCGAAGAAGCGACCAGGATGTCTTCCCGGACCGACCAACCCGGCCAGACGCAAAATATCCACCGACGTACCTGGCAAATTGTGCAACCAGTCTTCAAGTTCTTTCAGGACACGACCGCTCGCCGTGACCGGATTACGCGCCGTTCCCTCTTTCACTGTTCCTTGAACGTCACCATAGACTGACGTCGAACTGGTAAAAATAATTCGAGGGATGCGGTACGCCAGCGCACTGTCCACCAGTTCCTGCATTGCCTGCAGGTAAAATGCCTCCCCGGGACCGCTACGGCGTGCAGGCAGCGTAATGACCAGCGCATCGGCGTCCATCAGTGCATCGAGATCGTCAGCCTCACAGACCAGTTCAGGTTCCAGGCGCAGCGAGTAACTCTCGATACCGCTCATGCGGGCCGCTTCCACCCCATCCAATGTGGTTTTGCTGCCGGTAACCTGCCAGCCTCTCGCCGCCAGCGACATGGCTAACGGCATGCCTAACCAACCTAACCCGACAATTGCGACCTTTTTCATGCCTTCTCTCCTGACTTTTGGCCTATAACGCAAGGCTACGCCAGCCCACGGTGGCTGACAATTCATAGTATCAATATGAAATGAATTAATGATCAAAAAAAGCCCTTGCTTTCCGTAGCTAAAGTGGTTTAGGTTAAAAGACATCAAATGAATAAACATTCATCGAGAAAATTTATGACACGCGCTCAATTCAAACACCATCATCACCATCATCCTGACTAGTCTTTCAGGCGATGTGTGCTGGGAGACATTTAAATCTTCCAGCGGTGCATGAGCGTATGAGAAAGCCCCCGGAAGATTTCTTCCGGGGGCTTTTTTTGTGCGTGACCCAAACTGATTCAGACAGGATAACGAGGAATAAAGAATGTTAGACAACACCCGTTTACGCATAGCTATGCAGAAATCAGGCCGCTTAAGCGATGATTCACGCGAATTACTGGCCCGTTGCGGCATTAAAATTAATCTTCACACCCAGCGCCTGATTGCGATGGCGGAGAACATGCCGATCGATATTCTGCGCGTGCGTGATGACGATATCCCAGGTCTGGTGATGGACGGCGTCGTTGACCTCGGCATCATCGGGGAAAATGTTCTGGAAGAGGAACTGCTCAACCGCCGGGCCCAGGGTGAAGACCCTCGCTATTTTACCCTGCGCCGTCTGGACTTCGGCGGCTGCCGTCTTTCGCTGGCAACCCCGGTTGATGAAGCCTGGGATGGCCCGGCAGCGCTGAACGGTAAACGTATCGCGACCTCTTACCCACACCTGCTCAAACGTTATCTCGATCAGAAAGGAGTTTCGTTTAAATCTTGTCTGTTAAACGGCTCAGTAGAAGTCGCTCCCCGTGCGGGTCTGGCTGATGCGATTTGCGATCTGGTGTCCACCGGCGCAACGCTTGAAGCCAACGGTCTGCGCGAAGTAGAAGTGATCTACCGCTCTAAAGCCTGTCTGATTCAGCGCGACGGCGAAATGGCCGAAGCCAAGCAACAACTGATCGACAAACTGCTGACCCGTATCCAGGGGGTTATTCAGGCCCGTGAATCCAAATACATCATGATGCACGCGCCGAGCGAGCGTCTGGACGAGGTCATCGCCCTGCTGCCCGGCGCAGAGCGCCCTACCATTCTGCCGCTGGCAGGCGACCAGCAGCGCGTTGCCATGCACATGGTCAGCAGCGAAACCCTGTTCTGGGAAACAATGGAAAAACTGAAAGCGCTCGGTGCCAGCTCAATTCTGGTGTTGCCGATTGAGAAGATGATGGAGTGATCTGTTGCCTGATAGCGCTTCGCTTATCAGGCCTACAAGAATTGTCACAATTATTGATATTACGGGTCTTGTAGGCCGGATAAGGCAGCGCCGCCATCCGGCAACACCCGATGATGGAGTAACGACCATGAGCTTCAATACCCCGATTGACTGGAATAGCTGTAGCCCTGAGCAGCAGCGCGAACTGCTGATGCGCCCGGCAATTTCCGCCTCTGAAAGCATCAGCCGTACGGTGGCCGAGATCCTTGAGAACGTCAAAAATAACGGCGACCGGGCGCTGCGTGAATACAGCGCAAAGTTCGATAAAACCGAGGTTGGCGCGCTGCGCGTGACCGAGGAAGAAATCCAGCAAGCCAGCAGTCGCCTGAGCAACGAGCTAAAACAAGCGATGCAGGCGGCGGTGAGAAATATTGATACTTTCCACACCGCGCAGATCCTGCCGCCGGTGGATATCGAAACCCAGCCGGGCGTGCGTTGCCAGCAGGTTACCCGCCCTATCGCTTCCGTGGGCCTGTATATTCCTGGAGGTTCAGCGCCGCTGTTCTCTACCGTATTAATGCTGGCGACCCCGGCGCGCATCGCCGGCTGCAAAAAAGTGGTGCTGTGCTCACCGCCGCCGATTGCCGATGAAATCCTCTACGCCGCGCAGCTGTGTGGCGTAAAAGAGGTGTTTAATGTGGGCGGCGCGCAGGCCATTGCCGCGCTGGCGCTGGGCACCGAATCTATTCCTAAGGTCGATAAAATCTTCGGGCCAGGCAATGCATATGTGACCGAAGCCAAACGCCAGGTCAGCCAGCGTCTTGACGGCGCGGCCATCGACATGCCTGCTGGCCCGTCCGAGGTGCTGGTTATCGCCGATAGCGGCGCGACGCCGGACTTTGTTGCCTCTGACCTGCTTTCTCAGGCAGAACACGGTCCCGACTCGCAGGTTATTCTCCTGACGCCAGACGCTACGCTTGCCGAAGGCGTTGCCAAAGCCGTTGAACGCCAGCTCGCTGAGCTTTCCCGCGCTGAGACCGCCCGTCAGGCACTCTCCGCCAGCCGCTTAATCGTGGCGAAAGATCTGGCGCAGTGCGTTGAAATATCTAACGCCTACGGTCCGGAACACCTGATTATTCAGACCCGCAACGCGCGTGAACTGGTTGATGAGATCACCAGCGCCGGTTCGGTGTTCCTCGGCGACTGGTCGCCAGAATCCGCAGGCGACTATGCTTCTGGCACCAACCACGTTCTTCCGACCTACGGCTATACCGCGACCTGCTCAAGCCTTGGGCTGGCTGATTTCCAGAAACGGATGACCGTACAGGAATTAACCCCACAAGGTTTCTCTGCCCTGGCCTCAACCATTGAAACACTGGCCGCTGCTGAACGACTGACTGCCCACAAAAATGCCGTCACCCTGCGCGTTAACGCCCTGAAGGAGCAAGCATGAGCACTGACAACTTTCTCAGCGTCACTGATTTAGCCCGTAAGAATGTTCGCGAATTAACGCCCTATCAGTCTGCCCGTCGTCTCGGTGGTAACGGCGATGTCTGGCTCAACGCGAATGAATACCCCACTGCCGTGGAGTTCCAGCTCAGTCAGCAGACGCTGAACCGCTACCCGGAGTGTCAGCCGAAAGCGGTGATTGAGAATTACGCGCAGTATGCTGGCGTCAAACCGGAGCAGGTGCTGGTCAGCCGCGGCGCAGATGAAGGGATCGAACTGCTGGTACGCGCGTTTTGTGAACCCGGTAAAGATGCCATTCTCTACTGCCCGCCGACTTACGGCATGTACAGCGTCAGTGCCGAAACGATTGGCGTTGAGTGCCGCACCGTTCCGACCCTTGAGAACTGGCAACTGGATTTGCAAGGCATCGCGGACAAGCTTGGTGGCGTGAAGGTAGTCTACGTTTGCAGCCCGAACAACCCAACCGGTCAGCTGATAAACCCGCAGGATCTGCGTTCACTGCTCGAAATGACGCAGGGTAAAGCTATTGTGGTCGCTGATGAGGCCTATATTGAGTTTTGCCCGCAGGCCACGCTGGCAGGCTGGCTGTCTGAGTATCCGCATCTGGTGATATTACGCACGTTGTCCAAAGCGTTTGCGCTCGCCGGTTTACGCTGCGGGTTTACGCTGGCGAACGAAGAGGTTATCAATCTGCTGTTAAAAGTGATTGCCCCTTACCCGCTCTCTACGCCGGTGGCAGATATCGCCGCCCAGGCGCTGACGCCGCAAGGGATTTCCGCCATGCGTAAACGCGTAGAGCAGATCCTGGAAGAGCGTCAGTATCTGGTAGATAACCTGAA
The DNA here is from genome assembly GCF_030332565.1 of Citrobacter sp. Cpo109. Classification (NCBI taxonomy): domain Bacteria; kingdom Pseudomonadati; phylum Pseudomonadota; class Gammaproteobacteria; order Enterobacterales; family Enterobacteriaceae; genus Citrobacter; species Citrobacter sp. Cpo109. The sequence goes on along the minus strand of NZ_JAOWHQ010000042.1, from coordinate 17,027 downwards.
AACAATTCGCTGTGTAGAGCAGGTATTCGATTCTGAAACCAACTATGTTCTGGCGCGCTTCACCGCATCAAGTAGCGTATTTAAATCTTTGTGGGATCAGGGCATTATCTTACGAGATCAGAATAAACAACCTTCGTTAAGCGGCTGCCTGCGAATTACTGTCGGAACCCGTGAAGAGAGCCAGCGCGTCATTGACGCCTTACGTGCGGAGCAAGTATGAGCCAGAAGTATCTTTTTATTGACCGTGATGGAACCCTGATTTCCGAACCGCCAAGTGACTTTCAGGTCGATCGCTTTGACAAACTCGCCTTCGAGCCGGAAGTTGTTCCCGTTTTGCTGAAACTGCAAAAAGCAGGTTTTAAGCTGGTTATGATTACTAACCAGGATGGACTCGGAACCCAGAGTTTCCCACAGACTGATTTTGACGGTCCGCATAACCTGATGATGCAAATTTTCACCTCTCAGGGCGTGACGTTTGATGAAGTATTGATCTGCCCGCACCTGCCAGCGGACGAGTGTGATTGCCGTAAGCCAAAAGTGAAGCTGGTTGAACAGTATCTGGTTGAACAGGCCATGGATATGGCGAACAGCTACGTCATTGGCGATCGGGTGACCGATATTCAGCTCGCTGAAAACATGGGCATTAGCGGATTGCGTTACCATCGCGACACCCTAAACTGGGCGATGATCGGCGAGCAGTTGACCAAACGTGACCGCTACGCACACGTTGAGCGTAATACAAAAGAAACGCAGATTGACGTCAAAGTCTGGCTGGACCGCGAAGGCCGCAGCAAAATCAATACTGGCGTTGGCTTCTTTGACCACATGCTGGATCAAATCGCCACCCACGGCGGTTTTCGCATGGAGATTGCCGTCAAGGGCGATCTGTATATAGACGATCACCACACCGTTGAAGATACCGGTCTGGCGCTGGGCGAAGCCTTAAAGCTGGCGTTAGGCGATAAACGCGGCATCAACCGTTTTGGTTTTGTACTGCCGATGGATGAGTGCCTGGCACGTTGCGCGCTGGATATCTCCGGCCGCCCACACCTGGAGTACCGCGCGGAGTTTACCTACCAGCGCGTTGGCGATCTGAGCACGGAGATGATCGAACACTTCTTCCGTTCACTCTCCTACACCATGGGCGTCACCCTACACCTGAAAACCAAAGGCAAAAATGACCACCACCGCGTGGAAAGCCTGTTTAAAGCCTTTGGCCGTACGCTGCGTCAGGCGATTCGTGTAGAAGGCGACACGCTGCCCTCTTCAAAAGGAGTGCTGTGATGAACGTGGTGATTCTGGACACCGGCTGCGCCAACCTGCACTCGGTAAAATCTGCCGTCGCACGCCATGGATATGATCCCGTTGTCAGCCGTGACCCGGACGTGGTGCTGCGCGCCGATAAACTGTTTCTGCCGGGCGTCGGCACCGCGCAGGCGGCTATGGACCAGTTGCACGAGCGCGAACTGATTGAACTGATTAAAGCCTGTACGCAACCGGTACTGGGGATCTGTTTAGGTATGCAACTGCTGGGCCGTCGCAGCGAAGAGAGTAACGGTGTCTCACTACTGGGCATTATTGAGCAGGACGTCCCGAAGATGACCGATTTCGGTCTGCCGCTGCCGCATATGGGCTGGAATCGCGTCTATCCGCAGGCGGGGAACCGTCTGTTCCAGGGCATTGAAGATGGCGCGTATTTCTACTTTGTACACAGCTACGCTATGCCGGTAAACCCGTGGACCATCGCCCAGTGCAATTACGGCGAACCGTTTACCGCGGCAGTACAAAAGGACAATTTCTTTGGCGTACAGTTTCACCCGGAACGTTCGGGCGCGGCTGGGGCACAGTTGCTGAAAAACTTTCTGGAGATGTAATGATTATTCCGGCATTAGATTTAATCGACGGCACGGTGGTGCGTCTTCATCAGGGCGATTACGCTAAGCAACGTGATTACGGCAACGATCCTCTCCCCCGTTTGCAGGATTATGCAGCCCAGGGTGCTGAAGTGCTGCACCTGGTTGATTTAACCGGCGCGAAAGACCCGGCACAGCGCCAGATCCCGCTGATCAAAACGCTGGTCGCTGGCGTCAACGTTCCGGTTCAGGTTGGCGGCGGCGTGCGTACAGAAGCAGACGTGGCGGCGCTTCTTGACGCAGGTGTGGCGCGCGTGGTGGTGGGTTCGACGGCGGTAAAATCCCCCGAGATAGTCAAGAGCTGGTTTGCCCGTTTTGGTGCCGACGCGCTGGTACTGGCGCTGGACGTTCGTATTGACGAGCACGGTAATAAACAGGTTGCGGTCAGTGGCTGGCAGGAAGATTCCGGGGTTTCACTGGAAGAACTGGTTGAGACCTATTTACCCGTCGGCCTGAAGCACGTGCTGTGCACCGATATCTCCCGCGACGGCACGCTGGCCGGCTCAAACGTCGCGCTGTATGAAGAAGTGTGCGCCAAATACCCGCAGGTGGCATTTCAGTCATCTGGCGGCATTGGCGGAATCGGGGACGTAGCGGCCCTGCGCGGGACCGGAGTTCGCGGCGTGATCGTCGGACGCGCCCTGCTGGAAGGAAAGTTCACCGTTGAGGAGGCCATTCAATGCTGGCAAAACGCATAATTCCTTGTCTGGACGTCCGTGACGGGCAGGTGGTAAAAGGCATCCAGTTCCGCAATCACGAGATTATTGGTGACATCGTCCCGCTGGCAAAACGCTATGCCGATGAAGGCGCAGATGAACTGGTGTTCTATGATATCACCGCTTCCAGCGATGGCCGCGTAGTGGATAAAAGCTGGGTATCACGCGTGGCGGAAGTGATCGATATTCCGTTCTGCGTAGCTGGCGGCATTAAATCCATCGACGATGCGGCGCGCATTCTCTCCTTCGGGGCGGACAAAATCTCCATCAACTCCCCGGCGCTGGCCGAACCGGAGCTTATCACCCGTCTGGCGGACCGCTTCGGCGTGCAGTGCATCGTGGTGGGCATTGATACCTGGTATGACGCCGACACCGGTAAATATCATGTAAATCAGTATACCGGAGATGAAAGCCGTACCCGCGTCACGCAGTGGGAAACACTGGACTGGGTGCAGGAGGTCCAAAAACGCGGCGCGGGCGAAATCGTCCTGAACATGATGAACCAGGACGGCGTACGTAACGGTTATGACCTGGAACAACTGAAAAAAGTACGTGACGTTTGCCACGTCCCGCTGATTGCCTCCGGTGGCGCGGGCACCATGGAACACTTTCTCGAAGCCTTCCGGGATGCCGACGTTGACGGCGCGCTTGCCGCCTCCGTCTTCCACAAACAAATTATCAATATTGGCGAATTAAAAGCGTACCTGGCAACACAGGGCGTGGAGATCAGGATATGTTAACGAAGCAACAATGCCGCGAGCTGGACTGGGAAAAAACCGACGGACTGATGCCAGTCATCGTGCAGCATGCGGTTTCCGGTGAAGTATTGATGCTGGGTTATATGAACCCGGAGGCGCTGGATAAAACGCTCGAAAGCGGCAAAGTAACCTTTTTCTCGCGGACCAAGCAGCGTCTGTGGACCAAAGGAGAGACCTCCGGTCACTTCCTGAACGTGGTGAGCATTGCGCCTGACTGCGACAACGACACCTTGCTGGTGCTGGTTAACCCGATTGGCCCGACCTGCCATAAAGGCACTTCAAGCTGCTTTGGTGACGCCAGCCACCAGTGGCTGTTCCTGTATCAGCTGGAGCAACTGCTGGCCGAACGTAAAACCGCTGACCCAGCCAGCTCCTACACCGCGAAACTGTATGCCAGCGGCACCAAACGCATCGCACAGAAAGTGGGTGAAGAAGGCGTAGAAACCGCGCTGGCCGCGACGGTGAACGACCGTTTTGAGCTGACAAATGAAGCTTCTGATCTCATGTATCACCTGCTGGTGCTGCTGCAGGACCAGGATCTCAATCTGACGACAGTGATTGAGAATTTACGTAAGCGTCATCAGTAAGTTGCGGATATGAAAAAACCGGGCACTGCCCGGTTTTTTGTTGTCAACTTTAGACTTACTCAGCTTTGGCTTTGTAACCACGCAGAGCATTTCGCCCCAGCACCACGCCTGCACCAATCATCCCACCGAGCAGAACCGCCAGCACGAGGGTAATCGCTTTTTTCGGGCTGTCACGACGAATCGGTAACGTTGGTTTCATCACATAGCGGTAGGCGTGTAACTCAGCCCCTTCAAGCTTAAGACTTTCGATATCCAACAGCTTTTGTTTGGTCTGGAAGTAGTTATCAGACAATATCAAAGGGCGTGTAGATTCGTGCTCAATCATGGACTTCAGGGCATCACTACCCAACAGGAACATACTGTCCTGCGTCACATCCTGCGTCTGCTGAATTTGCGGCTTAATCACCCCGGCCTGCTCTGCATAACGCAGCGCTTCCTGAATTTGCTTAATTCGCAGATCTTTTTGCTCCTGAGCGACCACTTCCTGAGTTTTCAGAGAGTCTTGCAACGTGGTTGTTTGCAACTTGATATTATCAACCAGGTCAAGCTCCAGCTCTTTAGCAACCTTTTCATCTGTTTGTTGAATGTATTCAGCCAGCTGACGCTGAGCGTCTTCTGGTGAGCCACTCACATAAGAAATCGCCAACGGTAGTGGTTGACCTTTAACAGACTGCTCAATCGTCAATTTTTCTGGTTTTTCCTGATTATCTAGCATTTCAGCCAATGCGGATAAAGAGGTGCTGAATCGCCCGATCACATTTTCCTGAAGGTCAGTGGCCTTAGGCGCACTGGCACCATACAACACATTGAGGGCGTTGTTATATGTGGCGATCTGACCAACATCCGGTTGAGTAATAATGGCTGTTGAGGTCCATTTCTCCTTAGCAACTGCCAGATAGCCCACAGCAAGCACTATGGCAATAACAATCGCGATAACGATTGTTACTTTCCCACGCCATAACTGTACCAGTAAATCAATCAGATCAATCTGTTCCGGATCGTGACTGCGCCCGGACATGTTGTTATCACTTACAGACATAGAAACCCTAGATAAGGAAAGACTTAAACTGGGATTAGTTTAGCTATAAATTGAGGCAATGCCATAGGATTAATGATAAAAAAATCAAATTGTTTCAGGGATTTTGATTGGTATTTCAAACACTACTGGAATACGATACGTTTAAAAAGTGGACTGATGCAGACACGCAATGGACCGTAGTGACGCGCAAGCCCGCGGCCAGCATGCGCCCTATCACGTCGACAATATCGGCAATAGTTAACCGGTTGAGCTAATGGACTATATCCAAGCTTTGGAAGATGCACTGAGTATTTAAGCGAAGAAAAATATGCTACCGCTACTGCCAGGTGATGTGCTGGAAACCAGCGCGGACACTAAAGCACTGTATGAGGTAATTGGTTTTAAACCTGAAACCACGATAAAAGATAGGGTGAAGAACTTTGTTGACTGGTACCGTGATTTCTACAAAGTTTGATTATTGGCCTGATTAAAATAAAAAAGGCCTTATATTAAGGCCTTTTTTATGGAGACGAGATTAATCACTACCAAACAAATCGCGGGTATATACTTTTTCTGCAACATCAGCTAATTCTGACACCATGCGGTTAGAAATAATAATGTCTGCTTCATTTTTGAACATATTAAGATCACGCACTACCCGAGAGTGGAAAAATTCGTCCTCTTCTACGACAGGTTCGTAAATAATCACGGGCACGCCCTTTGCCTTAATGCGCTTCATGATGCCCTGAATGGATGATGCACGGAAATTATCGGAACCGCTTTTCATAATTAAACGGTATACGCCAACTACTTTAGGTTGACGGGCAAGAATAGAGTCTGCAATGAAGTCCTTACGCGTACGGTTAGCATCAACGATTGCGCCAATAATGTTATTCGGCACAGATGCATAATTCGCCAACAGCTGCTTAGTATCTTTCGGTAGACAGTAGCCGCCATAGCCGAATGACGGATTGTTGTAGTGATTACCGATACGCGGATCCAGGCACACTCCTTCAATAATCTGTCGTGAGTTCAGACCAAGGCTTTCGGCATAGCTATCCAGCTCGTTAAAGTAGGCCACACGTAACGCCAGATAGGTGTTAGCAAACAACTTGATGGCTTCGGCTTCAGTCGAGTCAGTAAATAAGGTCGGGATATCTTTCTTCACCGCCCCTTCCAGCAGCAACCCGGCAAAGCGCTCGGCACGTTCAGAACGTTCACCAATAACAATACGGGACGGATGCAGGTTGTCGTATAGAGCTTTACCCTCACGCAGGAATTCAGGGGAGAAGATGATATTATCTGTTCTATATTTTTGACGCATTGATTGAGTAAAACCGACAGGAACTGTCGATTTTATTATCATTATGGCATCTGGATTTATTTCAATAACATCCCTTATGACTGACTCGACACTGCTAGTATCAAAGTAATTAGTTTTAGGATCGTAGTCTGTTGGGGTTGCAATAATAACAAACTCTGCACTCTGATAAGCGTAGTATTTATCTAGTGTAGCTTCGAATTTTATATCTTTTGATTGCAGATACTGTTCAATTTCTTGATCAACTATCGGAGACATCCTATTATTTAGCATCTCGACACGTGAGGGAACAATGTCCAGAGCAATGACCTTATGATGTTGGGCGATAAGAAGACTATTTGACAGACCAACATACCCAGTACCAGAAATGGTGATTTTCATTTCATGCTCTCAGTATTATCTTAATATTTAATCATGATGCCGTACATCTTGATAAGAGGATAATGTTTTAACTTCTTTTTGAATATCATGTCAACGAAGGTTAAAACAATTAAGATTTTCTTTATCAGATTACGCCAGGAATATTAAGAAAAGATTAAGCAATCAACTTAAATCAATAGAATTTGAGATAAAAAAAGCCCGGTCAAAAAACCGGGCTAGTGTACGTCAGAAGACTTACTCCATCCATTCGGTGTGGAATACACCTTCTTTATCTGTGCGTTTATACGTATGTGCACCAAAGTAGTCACGCTGGGCCTGGATCAGGTTAGCCGGCAGTACCGCAGAGCGGTAACTGTCGTAGTAGGCGACCGCTGCAGAGAAGGTCGGTACCGGAATACCGTTCTGCACAGCATAAGCCACTACATCACGCAGCGCTTGCTGATATTCGTCAGCGATATTTTTGAAGTACGGGGCCAGCAGCAGGTTCGCGATGCCTTTGTTTTCAGCATACGCGTCAGTAATTTTCTGCAGGAACTGCGCACGAATGATGCAGCCCGCGCGGAAGATCTTGGCGATTTCACCGTAGTTCAGATCCCAGTTGTACTCGTCAGACGCGGCACGCAGCTGAGAGAAGCCCTGCGCGTAGGAGACGATTTTGCCCAGGTACAGCGCGCGGCGTACTTTCTCAACGAACTCGGCTTTATCGCCAGCCAGTTGAGCCTGCGGGCCGGACAGTACTTTAGATGCCGCTACGCGCTGGTCTTTCAGAGAAGAGATGTAGCGCGCGAATACAGACTCAGTGATCAGCGACAGCGGTTCGCCCAGATCCAGAGAACTCTGGCTGGTCCATTTACCGGTACCTTTGTTCGCCGCTTCGTCCAGGATAACATCAACCAGGTATTTACCCTCTTCATCTTTTTTGGTGAAGATGTCTTTGGTGATGTCGATCAGGTAACTGCTCAGCTCGCCTTCATTCCACTCGGTGAAGGTGGTAGCCAGCTCTTCGTTAGACAGGTTCAGGCCGCCTTTCAGCAGGGAATAAGCTTCAGCAATCAGCTGCATGTCGCCGTATTCAATACCGTTATGCACCATCTTCACATAGTGACCTGCACCATCAGCGCCGATGTAGGTTACGCACGGTTCACCATCTTCGGCAACAGCGGCAATCTTGGTCAGGATAGGCGCAACCAGCTCATACGCTTCTTTCTGGCCACCAGGCATGATAGATGGGCCTTTCAGGGCGCCCTCTTCACCGCCGGACACGCCGGTACCGATGAAGTTAAAACCTTCTGCGGACAGTTCACGGTTACGACGGATAGTGTCCTGGAAGAAGGTGTTACCACCATCAATAATGATGTCGCCTTTATCCAGATATGGCTTTAGGGAATCAATGGCAGCATCAGTGCCAGCGCCCGCTTTCACCATTAACAGGATACGACGTGGGGTTTCAAGAGACTCGACGAACTCTTTCACCGTGTAATAAGGAACCAGTTTCTTACCCGGGTTCTCGGCAACAACTTCTTCAGTTTTCTCGCGGGAGCGGTTGAAGATGGAGACGGTATAACCACGGCTTTCGATGTTGAGCGCCAGGTTGCGCCCCATCACTGCCATACCGACGACGCCGATCTGTTGCTTGGACATTACATACTCCTGTCAGGTGTGGTCACCGCGCAATGCTTGCACGATTTGTTGTATTACTGGATGTTAACTCAATATATTAATAGTTGAAATAGCTAAACTATTAATTTTATTGCCGCCCATAACCTTGAAATAAAAATTTTAATCTGACGAAAAGAAAGGGTGATAGTGCGAATATTAAAATCAGGAAAATTAAGGTCTTAAACTCAATTTTCATATTAACTGTAAGCAAACCTAAAGAAATAACCCCCACGACCGAAATGAAATGAATGAATACCTTTTTTGCATACCCACGCTTATTTACACCTATAACTTTCAATACAAAGAGAGGATTAAATACAAAGCATGTGACCAATTGAGCAGTTATGATGCTGGACATCAAACCAATAACCCCATGCTTTGGTATAAAAAAATATGACAGAACAAAAACAATAACAGCAGATGCAAGACTTTGCTTATGAAAGTTATACACACCAACCGCCGTACCAATGGATGTTAATACAACCTGACATGTTTCAATAAAAAATATTATGGCAATAGATATTACATAATACTCAGAAATATACCCAACTTTATCTTGAAGCATTAACTTAAAACCATCCCCTCCTAGCAGGACTATAAAAGAAATAGCCATCAATGATAACATTACACTCAAATCTAATATTTTAAACGTCACACTAACAACACTTTCGCCTTCATGATATTTCTTGGATATAGTAGGAATCAAATAGCTAGCCACCAGTATAATAATCAGATTATAAATGTTGAAAATCTGCAAAAACAATCCGTACAGTATAACATCGCCCTGCTTATTTTTAGCTCCAAACAATTCTAAATAATGAATTGACAATGTATAAATAAATATAGCAGGAAGCACTGTCAAAAACAGTTTGATGTTATTTTTAAAAGGTAAAGAAAACGAACCATCTACATTATAATCTTTCTCACGAAAATTAATATAGCAAAATACGATAGCATAACATAAACATACCAGAGAACTTATAAACCATGCAATCATTAGCTCATGTAAGTTTATCTTGAGAGCGAAGATATGAGCAGCTAGGATGAATGAAACAGGCATAATAACTGCTGAAATAAATCGATATGATTTATCAATAACTATATATTTATTTGCATATAGATAAGAATTAATTAAATTCGCAAGACTCCTTATTATCAACCCCAGGCCAAAAAAAAAGAAAGACGAATTAATCAAAAAAGCATAACCAAATGTAAATAATAATTGAAATGGCACCACCACTATTAGAGAATGTTTAATAAAGTAAGAGAATGCACCTTTAGCATTACCATGCTTACCATTAAAAAAATTAACAGCTAATGTTGGATAAGAAAATTCAAGTAGACTGAAAAAAGCCGTAAACGAGACAAAGGCAAACCATTCATTTAGCATTTCTGCACTGGCATTTTTTGCCAAAAAAAAGTTAAAAAAAAGAGCAACTAAAACTTGTACTGGTATAAAAGAAAAGGTTAATATAACCCCTTTACCAGTTAATGATTTATTCCCCATCATTTCCATGAAAATCCATTCTGAATTTCTTCATATTCAGAGGGAACTCCACAAAAAACCACTTCCTTCTTGTCAATTACTGTAAAGCAAATCTTATGTTCCTTTTTAATTAGAAAATTATACAGTGGTGCAATATAGACCTCCGTCTCACCTCTATTTTGCTCAATCCAATCACAATATGACTCATTGAAGAATTCAACATGGCTGAAATAATACAGCCCAGTACAACAATATTGAGAAATAGACTGTTTCTCTGCGGTCATAGAAACCATATAAGGTTCACTACTTGATGGGAGGACATTACTCCAGTTATTCCCGCTCCCAATGAAAGTTTCCAAATATCCAGCGCATTTTTTTAAATCAAAAGTATCAGGGAAAACTATTTCCCTTCTAAACGTATCTATATTGAAGATAAAAATATCATTTATTGTTTTTTTATTAATTTTCTGCAAACCATTAAATACAGTTTCTGCTTGGCCATTTGTCATTTCATCCAATAGAACAATATCATAATCGTCAATCCCTAATAATTTTAGCTCTCCTTTCACAAAGGATATGTCTAGCACCCCCTTAACTCCAATAAATAAATAATAGTTATTCTTAAAATTATGGAAACTTTCAAGTGAATGATAAAAAACTGACTTACCGTCAATCATTAATCTATATTTTGGAATTTTATATCCAGCATTATAAAAACGGGATGACTGACCTGCCATGGGGATAATAATAGTAGTCATACATTCTCCATGTTTAATTGACTAAATAATCTATAAGCATTAGCGATAAATGCTTCCTGTCTTACTTTAGAATCAGAGTGGAGTGGTAACATAGATAAAAAAAGATGAATTGTAATACAAGTTATTTCTAATGAAGAATAACTGAAAGCTTGGGAATTAGAAAATATTTTATTGTACGCATCAATAATACACTTGTAATTTTCATCATATAACTCAAAATCAATAGAGTTATTTTCATAATCATAGTTAATAGAAAACTGCCCTGCAATAATTAAATCATATAACCCTGATACAGAATGATTCAGTTTTGCCAAATCATACCTTAAATCGCCCCAGATGCTTAATTCGTTTTTAGAATTGATTCCCCTTGGGTCAATGAGTTTTACCCTTTGCATTCTAAAATCGTAGAGTATATTACTAAAACAAAAATCGCCATGACAAACTATAACATCATCATTTTTGGTGGGCTCTATATATTTAGATGTTACATATGCCAATTCAATAATAGATGGATAACAAACGCCATTAAAAAATATTGCTTTATGAAGATTAATATTTGTTGTTTTTTCAAAATCATGCAACCGCTGTAAAGTTTTATCAAGATACAACCCGTTATACTCATCCAGATCGACATCTTCGGAAACTCTATTCTGGCTGGAAAAATCTAAAGACCTCATCAAGAAATTTTTACATGAATTAAAAACATTTATCCAACAAGATTTTGGGAGTTCACAGAATACGGCCATATCAGATAAAGGCAAATTGTAGAGATACTCAATAGTATACTCGGCATAAAGAGCATCTTCTTTTACGTTAAATATTCTCGGTGTGTAAATAGATAACTCGCTTGGTAATTTTTTGAACCAATTAGCTTCACCTAACATTTTTTGTTTTTTCTTGCTTTTTTTCTTCACACAATCGGCATTGATCAAAAGAGTGTTGAATTCACGCTCAGTAGTAATATTAGTTCTTGATGTGAAAAAACTATTTAAATGCCCAAAATCATGCCAAGTATTAGGAATAATAACTTTTGCGAAAACTTTTGAATAATATGATTCTATTGCAGATAAGAAATCAAAATTTTGACCCAGTAAATATTGCAATAACAAACTGACATTGCTAATGCAAAAAAAACCAGATATGACTAGTTCTCCATCATCCACTGCTGGATAGTTTTTCTCTATTTTAAAGCTAGAATTGTTAACTCTTACAGGAGCACGGTTGTAATAACCAACATTTTTAGACACATAGAAATAGTCATCACCATCATCTTGAATATCATTAAATAATGTATCCCCATAATTAATGATGAGCCGCTCATTATGTTTTATAGTAATATTGTTCAATATTTCATATAGACTTTCCCCTTGACTTAACCGAAATGGCGTTTGAATTATTGTGATATTATGCTCTTTAAAAAAAAGTGCATCATATCTTCCCAGTTCGTATTCTTTAGGCAATGAAATAACTATAGTTTCTTCTGGAAATGTTATCCTTAACGACTCAATTTGATAACTATAAAGTCTTTTATTCCCTAATGGTAAAAAACATGGCGGAAGTAATCCAAATTCAGCCCTGAGGTCGTCATTAACAAAAGCAGCAGAATTTATAATGATCATTTTTCTTTCTCGATATTGAGTAACGTATTAATTTCTTCTTCAGATAAATTAATAAACTCAGATGGTCTGAGCGCTCTATCATCTACATAAAACCCATCAGTACCACACCAAGGTTTTCCAACAATTAATTCATCATAAGGAATATCATTCTTATTTAGCCACTCTATTATTATAGGTATAGTATGAACATTAATTTTCCCAACATTACCTGAATATGTTTTCATATTCCTTGCTGTATAAATAACTATGCTAAATCCTTTTTGTTTATATTCTCTTAATTTATTAACAACATCCATGTTAACAGGTTTTGAACAATATGGCTCTTCATTATGAATAGTAATGGTATTATCAAGATCAACAATAATTTTCTTCATTTTTACCTTTGACATGCCTCTTTAGTGAAAATGCTGCAATAGTTTTCAAATCGTTCAAGATGAGACATTTCACCCTGAACACGAACGGGAGAATTAACTAACTGATAATATCTAAAAAATACAATTAGTAACAAGATCATTAGTAATAAAAATTGTACGCGTCGATATTTAAATGCAGATATAATCATCGCAATTGCTATTGCATGAGAAAATTCAAAATAGACACTAAGTCTTTCGTAAAAAATACTAAAATCATTGAATAAAGAATAAATGAGCAACTCAATTAAAATTAGGCTTCTAAAAATATAAAAATTTTGCTCACTAAAATTCTTTTTCATAAGCTCAACAAATCTACCATCATAAAAACAGTAAAAGATAAGAAGTAGCTCTACGTATTTTAATGAAAAACCCACCTTGTAAGATAAAGTATCATTATTTAAGTAATTTTTTAATGCTGGCACAGTCGATAATATGGTTTTTAATCCGAACATCTCACTAATTGGAAATAAAACTGTAATTAATGATAGTAACACTATGGGCGTAAATGGAATTTTTTTTGACCATCTACATAGCAATGGAATAGCAAATAACATAATAGCGGATATATGAAATAATGCTCCAATCATAATTACAACGTAGAATTTATTATTCTTTAAAATAAGAAATCTAATTGAGTACGCAAACAGCGCAGCAGCCACTCCCTGCCTTACTATTGAAAAATTATGGAAATATCCGTAATATAAATATAGAAGGCAAAAAATAAATACATATTTACCTAAATATCTGTGAGCAGACGAAATTATTAGCGAAACTGTTATAATAGAAAAAAACAAGAACGGGGGAATATTCAAAACTGATGATATATATGTAAAAAAAACAAAACCCGGCTCATAACCAAATATATTATAATGAAACAAGGTGATGATATTAGCTTTTGCTAACTCATCAAAAAAATAATCATATGCTTCCCAATCCCATCCGGTGTGGTACCTGAGTCCGGAAAACAAAAATAGTAGAACAATATAAACAGTGAGGGTAAATTTAATGCCTTGTTTTTTATTTATCAAAAGAATAATAACTGAAATAATAGCAACTATAGTTAATAATACTAAATATATTCCCATATTATTTTCTCAAGGTTCGATGAACTATTTTATCCCATGAGTAAAAATTTAACGTTTCCTTAGATATCTTTGCATTTCCGCTTTCATATTTTTCAGTGACATTTTTAATAAGTTCATTCAATTCTTTTTTTGTATAATTATTCATTATATCAACCTTCTCATAAATTTTAGATAAATCCTCAGCCACACCAACATTTGTTGTTATTATATAGTTGTTAAACACAGCAGCTTCTACTAATGAGATACAATAAGACTCTTCTCTCGACAGACATAAAAATATTTCACTTCTATATAATTCTTCATATACTTCATTTAATTCTTTATTCTTTCCGGTACATGTTACATTTACATTGAACTGTTTAGCTTTCCTCTCTAATTTATTTATAAATGTGTCAGGAAAACTCCCGATAATATTGAACTGCCAATCATGAAGACTTAAGTCAGACATAATTTCAACAACATCAAGGATTCTATGTGGTGCCTTATCTTCAGATTCGAATCGAGAAATAATAGTTATTACCTTATTCCTTAGCACGATGCCTCCATCGTTCACAACTGAAATAACTAGTTTTTCGTCAACACCATTGGGCAATAATTCTATTTTTTTTGAGATATCAATGCCAAAAATACCATTTTTAACTATTTCATAATTTCTTGAAGTTTCTACATAAAAATGGTCTGTTAGCCAAGCCATCAATTTCATTAATATACGTTTAAGAATACCACCAGAGTTATCACAATAAGCTTTAGCACTTTCCGTATTCAGGTCCATCTTGCATATAACATTGCCTTTGAACAGTAACTTAAAGAGTATTATCGGTATTATGTTTCTAATACTGAGATGAAATACAAGTAAATCATAATCACTACAACGCAGTCGATTCTTAAGTAAAAAAAGAAATGAACAAAAATTGCTAATAAACCAATTTTTACCTGTATATGAAATTCGTAAGTTCTTGAACTTCATTCTTCCTTTTTTAGACTCAACATAAAAAAGGGAATCTACTTCATTATTGCCTGATAAAAATGATGGAACCATCCCAACATCTTTATGCAGAAAGAAATCTCTGTAACCATTGTGAGTATAGATAAATAATAATTTCATTTTTTCTTCTTTATTCGCTTCATGCAAAATAGCAATATTTTTCTTATTTCAATCTCTATTTTTTCTGTTATTGTTGTACGCAGTCCATAGTAACTTTTGTAGTAATCCCGCCATACGCTTTCATTTATAGTTACTAAATAGAAACCCATAAATCTACGAAAACTTTTAAAATTAAATTTTAAGCGAATAAGATCTTCATATTTGAGAAAAAACAATCCCATTTTTTTGGGGCTAGAACAATAAAAATTTGCGAGTATACATTTTATTGATCTTTCGATTTTATTATCAGAAACATCACAAAAATAATTGTGATCATCCACACCATTGTTCTTTAAAAAATAATAAAGAACAAGTTGTTCAGCGGTGAAACGTCCAAAATCGAATCCTCTTGAACAAAATATCTTTTCTTGAATATCCTGCTCTGTAAAATATTCATCTTCGGGAATAATTTTCCCGTTCCATATTTTCAACAAATCAGTTGTTTTTCCGAAAAAAAACCAGTCAGAAATATGATATGGAAATTTTATATAACTATTAGGGTCAATTGTATTTATAGAAGAGACAATCACCCGTTCTTCTAGAAACGAAAATGCCGGATCACGATAATAGTCTTGTGCTTTATAATATAATTCTATGATAGCGTTACTTAAAATAGGCGTATCTGTTCTAATTTTAACTGCATATTTTGTTTGTACATTAAGCAACCCGCTGTGAGTAGAAACTATTTGCCTATTTGTATTTTCTTTACCTACTATATGATTATTCTTCGTTATATTAATTTCACCGGGGTCCTTACTATACACAACGCTATCATAAGAAAGATTATCTACATGACTTCCTTCCCATGTAGACAATATTATTTTCGATCCTTTAAAATTATTTCGAATACTCTCCAGTGTGTCCATCGTCCTTTCTCTCACTGGCCCTTGGACTACAAAAGTGATATCTTTATTTTCCATCTCGTTTTTTTTGTCTCAGAATACTTAAAATAAAAGAAGTTTGAATCTCTAAAAGATTTTTATTTCCTTTTGTTTCAACATTTAGACGCACCACCGGTTCGGTATTGGAAGAGCGTAAATTGAAGCGCCAGTCGACAAACGACATGCTGATACCGTCCGTTCTGTCCACTGACAACGCCTCACGGGAAAAATGCTGCTCCACGCGCGCAATCGCCGCCGTCGGCTCTGCCAGCGTACTGTTTATTTCACCACTCGCCGGGTAGGCCACCATCCGGTCACGAACCAGTTCGCCCAGCGACTGCCCTTTCAGACACAGCAGCTCCGCCACCAGCAGCCACGGGATCATTCCGCTGTCGCAATAGGCAAAATCGCGGAAATAGTGGTGCGCACTCATTTCACCGCCATAAATGGCATCTTCACGGCGCATCCGCTCTTTGATAAACGCGTGCCCGGTTTTAGACATCACCGGTTTACCGCCTGCCGCCGTCACCACATCCACGGTGTTCCAGGACAGGCGTGGGTCGTGGATAATTTTCGCCCCCGGATTCTTCTCCAGAAACGCTTCCGCCAGCAGGCCGACAATGTAGTAGCCTTCAATGAACTGACCTTTTTCATCGAACAGGAAGCAGCGGTCAAAATCACCGTCGAAGGCAATCCCCATATCCGCGCCGTGTTCAATCACCGCATTGCGCGTGTCGGCCCGGCATTCCGGCAGCAGAGGATTGGGAATACCGTTGGGGAAGTTGCCATCCGGCATGTTGTGAATTTTGATGAACTCGACCGGCACGCCCAGCGCCTTAAAACGGGCTTCAATGGCGTCAACCACCGGACCTGCCGCGCCGTTGCCGGAATTGAGCACCAGCTTCATCGGTTTCAGGTTGGCTGGATTGATGTAACCCAGCAGGTGGTCAATGTAGGCATCACGGGTAGTAATGCGCTGGTAGCGGCCACGTTTTGTCTCATCAACCGCCGGGAAGTCATTGGCTTCCGCCAGGCGCTGCACGTCGCGCAGACCGGTATCACCGCTGATGGGCCGAGCCCCTTCCCGCACCAGCTTCATGCCATTGTAATCCATCGGATTATGGCTGGCGGTCACTTCAATACCGCCGTCAATGCCCAGGTGGAAAGTGGCAAAATAAATCTCTTCGGTACCCGACATGCCAATATCCAGCACATCCACGCCTGCATCCTGCAGTCCTTTCGCCAGCGCCAGCTTCAGCGTCTCACTGGTCAGGCGCACATCGCCGCC